>JAICIG010000057.1 GCA_025924495.1 Pirellulales bacterium
CTTCCGACCGCCGGCCTCAGCGCCTTCATGAACAACACACCGCTCGTGGCGATGCTAATTCCGGTCGTCGGCGACTGGTCCAAGCAGAATCGAGTGGCGGTTTCCAAGTTGATGATTCCGCTCAGCTACGCCGCCATCCTGGGCGGCACCTGCACCCTGATCGGCACCAGTACCAACCTGGTCGTCGACGGGCAACTGAAGGATGAAGCCAAGCGGCAAATCGCCGCCGCCGTCGGCCACGGCATGAGCGAGACAGCGGCCCGTGAGCAGTTCGAGCAACGCACCAAGCTCCCCTCGAGAGGGCTCGGCATGTTCGATATCACCTGGGTCGGATTGCCGAGCGCGCTCATCGGCTGCGGTTTCATTGTGTTCTTCTCGCGCTGGCTGTTGCCCGACCGGCGTCCCGCCATCAGCAATTTAGATGATCCGCGCTCGTACACGATTGAAATGCTCGTCGAGCCCGACAGTCCGCTGGTCAACAAAACGATCGAGGAGGCGGGACTGCGGCACTTGCCAGGCGTGTATCTAGCGGAAGTAGACCGCGACGGCTTTGTGCTGCCGGCCGTTGCTCCTGAAGAACGCTTGCGGGCCAACGACCGGTTAGTGTTTGTCGGCGTCGTCGAATCGGTGATCGACTTGCAAAAGATCCGCGGCCTGGTTCCCGCCACCGACCAGGTCTTCAAGCTCACCGCGCCGCGTTCCACGCGCTGCCTGATCGAGGCGGTCGTGTCGAACAGTTGCCCCGTAGCCGGCAAAACGATTCGCGATGGCCGTTTCCGCTCGATCTACAACGCGGCCGTGATTGCCGTGGCGCGCAACGGCGAGCGGATCCACAAAAAGATCGGCGATATCGTGCTGCGCCCGGGCGATACGCTGCTCTTGGAGGCCCATCCTTCGTTCGCCGATCAGCAACGCAACAGTCGCGATTTCTTTCTCGTCAGTCGGCTGGAAGACTCGCAGCCGCCTCGCCACGATCGGGCCTTTCTGGCGACGGCGATTCTGCTCGGCATGGTGCTGGCGGTCTCGCTGACGAACATCGGCATGCTCAAAGCCTCGATGGTCGCCGCCGGCCTGATGCTGCTGACGCGCTGCTGCACGACGTCGGTCGCACGCCGCAGCGTCGATTGGGAAGTGCTGCTGGCGATCGCCGCCTCGTTCGGCATTAGCGCCGCTTTGGAGAAGACAGGCGCCGCCAAGCTCATCGCTGACAACCTGATTGGGCTGGCTTCCGGCAATGCCTGGGCCACGTTGGCCATGGTTTACCTGGTTACGCTGATCGCGACGGAGCTGATCACCAACAACGCCGCCGCGGCACTCATGTTTCCCCTGGCCATCGCCACAGCGACCCGTTTAGAGACCAACGCCATGCCCTTCGTGATTGTGGTGATGATGGCAGCCTCTGCCGGCTTCGCGACCCCGATCGGATATCAGACGAATCTCATGGTCTACGGCCCGGGCGGATACCGATTCAGCGACTATCTCCGCGTCGGGGTCCCGCTCGATCTGTTAATCGGCATCGTGACCGTGCTTTTAGCCCCGCTCGTGTGGCCGTTTTGAAGAAAGGCGTCGGGCATTGGGCGTCAGGCTTCAGGTATCAGGCGTCAGGAAGAGGCCGAGCTTAAGAGCCGTGCGGCCTCTGCCCGCAAAGCTTGCATGCAATCTGATCTGGACAACCTATCCTTTCTTTCCTGACGCCTGACGCCTGTCGCCTGATACCTGATACCTACCCATCCTTGACTCGCGCCGGACCATCTGGTCAATTTTTGTCTTCCCGCCGGCATTGAATGAATCGTGCCTCCAGCCTTGAAAGACTCTCACGCCTCATGAGCACCGCAGATCGGCCCTGGTATCGCGAGTTGAATCGTTATCACTGGTTCGTGTTTGTCGTGGCCGCGCTGGGCTGGCTGTTCGACACGATGGACCAGCAATTATTCAACTTGGCACGGCAACCGGCCGTTTCGGAATTGCTGCGGACGAACTCCTCCGATCCGCGCGTCGGCGAGTATGGCGGCTATGCGACCTCGATCTTCCTGATCGGCTGGGCCACGGGCGGCATCGTGTTCGGCATTATGGGCGACCGCTTCGGCCGAGCCAAAACGATGTTATGGACGATCTTGCTGTACTCTCTGTTCACCGGACTGAGCGCTCTGTCGCAGTCGGTTTGGGACTTCGCGCTCTATCGATTTCTGACAGGTTTAGGGGTTGGCGGCGAATTCGCGGTCGGCGTATCGCTGGTCGCGGAAGTCATGCCTGATCGCGCTCGCCCCTTCGCTCTGGGGCTGCTGCAGGCATTATCGGCGATCGGCAATGTCAGCGCCGCATTGATCGGCATGACGTTAAGCCGCCTTGAAGAATCGGGCGCAGTGGAAAGCTATTGGCGTTGGATGTTCGTCGTCGGTACGTTGCCGGCCTTGCTGGCCGTACTCATTCGCCGCAAACTCAAAGAACCCGAGCGCTGGCAAGCCAATGCCTCTCAAGACGAGGTCGCAAAAAAGCTGGGTTCCTATTCGGAACTGTTCGGCGATCCGCGTTGGCGGAAGAACGCCATTGTCGGACTGCTGTTGGCTTTCTCTGGAATCGTCGGACTATGGGGCATTGGATTCTTCAGCATCGACTTGAATCGACTCGTGTTTCGCAAGACTTTCGAGAACGAGGCCAGGGAGCAAGGAGAGGCAGCCAAAGATCGAGCTTTCTTGCAGACGCTCTACGCCTCGCCCGAAAAGTTCGATCAATTGGACGATAAGATCCAGCCCAGCAGCATGTTGAGCGAGAAACCGGAGATTAAAGATGCCGAGCGGCTACTCGGGGCCGCAATCGAGCTTCGCAAGCGAGGCCAGACCGTTTCGGCCGAATCTGCCCTAGCGCTGCTGGACGAAGGGCTGCCCGATCGCGGCTGGAAGCCGCAGACCAAGGAAGAACGGGCCCGTCGCGCCGAGTATCTCGAGAGTAATTCCGCCGACCGCGATTCGATTGAAGCGCACGTTGGCAGAATCGCCGATCGCACCAAACTGATTGCCGGCAAGCTAGGTTTTTGGGCGTCGGTAACTTCGGTGATGATCAATGTCGGCGCTTTCTTTGGCATTTACGCTTTCAGCCTGGTGACGCATCTGCTAGGACGCAAGCCGACGTTTGCTATCTCCTTCGTGCTGGCGCTATTGAGCACGGCGATGACATTTTGGAATATGCAAACCATCACCGATGTGCTGTGGATGATTCCCTTGATGGGCTTTTGCCAACTATCGCTGTTCGGCGGCTATGCGATCTATTTCCCCGAGCTATTCCCGACGCATTTACGCAGCACGGGAACGTCCTTCTGCTACAACGTGGGCCGATATGTGGCGGCAGTCGGCCCGACGGGCCTGGGCTTGCTCACCAGCTACGTCTATGCAGACAAACCCGAGCCGATGCGCTATGCGGGCGTGACGATGTGCGCAGTCTTTCTGGTCGGTCTATTCGCTCTGCCCTTCGCGCCGGAAACGCGCGGCAAGCCGCTGCCCGAGTAGCGGTTGGCACGGCCTAATGGCAGCACGGCCGTTCGTCGCGGGCTTAAACCGGCAAGCGACTTAGCGGACCGGCTCCGCCAGGGCCGGCGCCACGTGCACGCGGCGGGGGCCGAAGGCGACCATCCGAGCCGGCATGTCGCGCAGCCACGGAATGCTGGTAAGCAAGCGGAATCCGAACGGCAAATCGAACGGTTGGGCGTCCTGCAAGGCGTTATTCACGATCTGCCGCTGCATGAATCGTTGAAACGCCTGAATGATGCGCGTGGGCCGCTCGCGCCGCTGCTGCACGGCGGCCAAATCTTCGAGGGAGACCTGGCCTCGTTTGAGCGGCGCCGTCAGCAGATTCGCAGCTTCCACGGCGTCTTGGATCGCGTAATTGATGCCCACGCCGCCGACCGGCGTCATCACGTGGGCGGCGTCGCCGATTAGCAGCAATCCGGCCTTGTACCACCGCTCGAGCAGGCTTGATTCCACCGACAGCACGGAAATCTGCTTCCAGTCGTGCAGCTCATGAATTCGATCCGCCAGCCAAGGTACGATGGCGGCGACGCTCTGTTGCAGCCGTTCGATGCCTCCCGCGCGAATCTGCGGAAAATCGCCTTTCAAGATGATATAGCCGATTTGCCAGTGGTCGTCGCGGTTGAGCATGACGACCAGGTGTCCGTGGGCGATATAGAAATCGCCCTCTTCAGGATCCACGCCCGGCCGACGCGTCACGCGACACCAGACCACGTCCATCGGAGGCGAGGTCTTTTTCGCCACGAATCCGGCCAGGCTGCGAACCTTCGAAAAGCGGCCGTCGCAACCGACGACCAAGGGCGCTCGCATCTCGTGCCAGGCATTGTCTTCGCCACGGTATCGCACGCCGACGACGCGATCGTCTTGTTCGACCAATCGCTGCACGTTGGCGCCCAAGACCAGATGAAATGCTGGATACTTCTTCGCCGCCGCGGCCAGGTAATCCAGAAACCTGGCCTGGGGCAGCATCATAATGTAGGGAAACTTCGTCTTCAGCCGACGGAAATCGACCATCGGTCGTTCGCCCGCCGGAGTGTGGATTCGCAAGGAGTGGAGCTTGCCGTGCGGCAGTTGCTGTAATCCGTCGGCCAGTCCGAGTTGGTCGAGGACTTCGAGCGTCGAGGGATGGATGGTATCGCCGCGAAAATCGCGATCGAAATCCTTGTGGCTTTCCAGCAGCGTCGTCTGCACGCCGTTGCGGGCCAATAGCAACGAGAGCATCATGCCGGCCGGGCCGCCGCCGACCACGCAGCATTGCGTTTCGCTTGAATCGCGAATCGTCTCGCCCGCGTCAGCGTGAGTCGCGCGGTCCGGCTCAGACTCTTTCATAACAGGATCCGCACGTCTCACAGCCGCCAGGCGATCAAGAGATCATTCAACGCCAGACAATGGCGCCTCGGACGCCGGCTCATCCGAAGTTTGACCTTCTTCAACGGCTTCGCCATCGGTCGTCGCACTCGCGTCTTCGCTCTCTTCCGCTGGCGCCAAGTCGACCACCTGGGCAAAGGCCGAAAGCTCGGAGATCGTTGCCTGCCCCAAATCGGTCTCGATCTTGATCTTGTAGGAGAGCTTGCCTGGCTTGTCGCCCGCCGTGAACGTAATAGGCACCAGATGGACGGGCTTGGCCGTTTGCGGCGTGACGAATTTGAAGCATTCGTTATCGCAGCTCACCGCCGTGATGCGGAACGGCTTCCTCGCCTGGACCACGACCTGCTTCTTCACGGTTTGTCCGGGTTTCAGGGCCCCGAGAAACAGCGACGACGGGCTAATTGTCAAATCGGACACCACGCGGGCCTCGACCGACACAGGAAACTCGACCGCACGGCGGTCGTTCGTGACAATAATCAATTGCTCTTTCAAATAGCCGGGGGGGGCTTCGGCGGTGACGTTCACCGTCAAGTCATAGGTCACGCGGCCGCCGGTCCGCGAGGTCTCGACGGCCTCTGCTTCGACATAGGGGCTGCCGCTTCTGATCTCCGTAATCGCCCAGTCGTTGCGCCCTTCGTAGACAATTCTGAGTTGCCGGGCGGAGCGCGAGCCGGCATCGACAGAGCCAAATTCGGCTCCGCCTGGCTCCAGCACCACGTCGGTGCGAATGTAACCGGATACCTGCAACTGCACCTCGGCATAAAACGGCTTGTCAAACGTGACGGTCACCGTCGCGTTCTTTTGGCCGTTAAACGAGCGAGTGTTGAAGGTCGCCAGAATGGCGCCTTCCTGCAAGGTGGTCAGCAAATCGCGATCGATGGTCGGTGAAGTGCACCCGCAACTCGATCGCACGCTGGCGATATGAACGTCTTCTTGGTAGATGTTTTTGAGCTTGAAGCGGTATTCCGCCTTCGCCCCGCGAGCCACCGCGCCAAAATCGTGGCGCGTGTCTTCGAACATTTTCCGGGCCCATTCTTGAGCCGAGACCGCCGTCGCATGGGCGATCAACAAAAGCATCGAAGCAGCAAAGATGCGTAACACGTGACTCACCTCCCAGAGGAAGCCTGCGGCCATCATGACCGGCCTAGTAGCGCACGTAAATTGGAGAATTTTTCTCTCAAGCAGGCTTTCCTGGCACAGCGATCCGAACGAGCTCGAGCTTATAAGAACTTCCACCCGCGGGAAAGTTACGCCGCCTGCCACCAGGTGTCAACTTCGTTCCAAGCGTTAGTATCGTTACACGCCGTTGGGTACCTCAAGATTTTCGGCCCCCCAAACGCTAAACTGGAACCCGGTTTTCAGATGCTGGAAAGCTGGCAAAGCGAGGCGAACTCGTTAAGTGCCGATAACCGCCGCGCCTTTTCCAGCCTCGCTGTTTTACGCTACGATACCGCCTTCGGGGTGCGCACATTAGCTGCACAATTCGCAACTTGTCGGAGTGGCTCATGAATCTGCTGGCATGGCATCCTGGGGCGATTGCCCATTCACAACGTTACACGATTCGCCTGGGCGCCCTGGTCGTGCTGCTTGGCGCCTGCGGATGCTCGAATCAGGTTGAATCGGCAGCCGTCGCCGCCGAACGCTCCTCCGATGCCAAGGCAACGGAAGCGGCACGCGGTGATATCGCCCGCAGGTCCGCAGAGTCCCCCCTTCCGACGGCCAAGGTTCCGGCAGACAAGTCACACAATGCCGAGCCCTCTGTCGCGCTGCCGGGACCGAACGAGTTAGCCCAAGCGCCCGCTAAAAACAAAAAGAAATCGGCGCCGAAGACTCAGGAAGGCGAAGCTGCGGAAGCGGACGAAAAGGAGCCGGAGTTTCCCTACAACAACCAGATTCCAGCGCCGGAACTCGCGGGCGGAGTCGCCTGGCTCAATACGGCGGGCCCACTGCAATTGGCCGACTTGAAAGGCAAGTTCGTCCTGCTCGACTTCTGGACGTACTGCTGCATCAACTGCATGCACATCCTGCCCGAGCTGAAAAAGCTCGAGCAGGCCTATCCGAACCAGCTCGTGGTGATCGGAGTTCACTCGGCCAAATTCGATGGCGAGCAGGACTCGAAAAACATCGCCGACGCCATCCAGCGTTACGACATCGAGCATCCGGTCATCAACGACGCCAATCACGCCATCTGGAACCGCTTCGGCATTAGCAGTTGGCCCACCCTGCTGTTGATCGATCCCGAAGGGAACATGGTGTGGGGCAAGAGCGGAGAGGTGGAGTTCCGCTTGCTGGACGCCGTCGTCAAGCATGGGCTGCCGTACTACCGTAAGAAAGGCGTGCTGGACGAAACCCCGCTGCGGTTCGATCTCGAAGCGCACAAAGCGCGGCAGACGCCCTTGCGGTTCCCGGGCAAGATACTGGCCGATGAGGCAGGGGATCGGTTATTCATCGCGGACAGCAACCATCACCGGATCGTCATCTCGCGGCTGGATGGAACCTTGTTGGAAACGATCGGCTCAGGAGAGTTGGGGGCCGAGGACGGCGATTTTGCAGCGGCCTCGTTCAATCATCCTCAAGGCATGGCGTTGCGAGATCAGACGCTGTACGTCGCCGATACCGAAAATCACTTGCTGCGCAAAATCGACCTGAAAGACAAACAGGTGACCACGATTGCCGGCATTGGCGAGCAAGGGCGCATGGCATGGCCAGGGTTCGATCTGGCCGAGCGCGGCGAGCCTGGTCGGCCCAAGCTGCCCGAGCGTTTTGTCGGTCCCCCCTTGAAAACCGCCATCAATAGCCCGTGGGATCTCTGGATTCACGCTCAAGATCTTTACATCGCCATGGCCGGCCCGCACCAGATCTGGAAGATGCCGCTCGACGAGTCGGAGATCGGCCCCTATGCGGGCAATGGCCGAGAGGACATCGTCGACGGACCGTTATTGCCTAAGGAGCCTTATGAAGAAGGCTATTCGTCATTTGCTCAGCCAAGCGGGCTGACCTCCGACGGCAAGCGCCTCTACGTCGCCGACAGCGAAGGAAGCTCAATCCGCGCAGTTCCCTTCGATCCGAAGGGCGAAGTGACCACGGTGGTCGGCACGGCGTACCTGAACCGCGGCAGGTTGTTTCATTTCGGCGATGCCGATGGCAAAGGGAAGGACGTGCTGCTGCAGCATGCTCTAGGCGTGGCGTACTACCGCGACCAGATCTACGTGGCCGATACGTACAACAACAAAATCAAGGTCGTCGATCCTCAAGAAGCCGCTTGCAAAACGCTCGCGGGCACGGGTCAGCCAGGCGCCGATGACGAGCCGCCGGCGTTCGACGAGCCAGCCGGCGTCACCGCCGCTGAGGGCAAGCTCTATGTCGCCGACACCAACAACCACCTGATCCGCGTCATCGATCTCGACAACGATAACAAAGTGACGACTTTGGAAATCAAGGGACTCGCGCCGCCCGCCGGTCGGGCGCCCAAACCGCTCGAGCCGAACGCAGGCGCCAAGCTCATCGAGGCGCCTGAGGCGATCGTCAAACCCGAGGGCGGCAAAATCCGGCTGACCGTCAAATTGCGATTGCCCGCAGGCTACAAGATCAATCCCCTGGCGCCGATGAGCTACCAGTTAAGCGCTACGGACGCCGAAGGACCGATCGACCGCAAGGACTTCGGAAAACCTGTTCGCCTGAAGGACCCCAAGGCGGAGTTCGAAGTCGCCGTGCCGACGACCGCTGATTCCGGCGAAGACGAACTGAGGCTGTTGCTCAATTACTATTACTGCCAGGAGGGAGGCGAAGGGCTGTGCAAAGTCGGCTCAGCGGTCTGGACCGTGCCGATCAAGCTCAGCGCCGCGGCGAAACAGTCGAGCGTGCCCTTGCAACTCCAGGTCGAATAGAAGTTGAACGACGAGATTAAAACCGAGCCGCTGTCGGCGCTCGAGGCCTGGTTTGAGCAAGTCCGCCACGTGCTCGGGCTGGCGCTCGCCCCGCTGGCGTTCGGCGGCGTGCTATTTCACGATTTCGAATCGCTCGGGACGGAAGGTCATCGGCTGGCCGCAGTCATGGCCGCCGTCGTGGTCCTGTGGATCACCGAAGCCTTGCCGATGCCGGTCACCGCGCTGCTCGGCGCGTCGCTGTGCGTGGTATTGAGAGTAGCGCCCGTCAAAGAAGTCTTCGCGCCATTCGCCGACCCGATTATGTTTCTGTTCATCGGGTCGTTCATCCTCGCGCGAGCGATTTTCTTGCACCGGCTCGATCGCCGGCTGGCGTTCGGCGTCCTTTCATTGCGGCTGGTCGGCGCCTATCCCGGCCGAATTCTCTTTGCCTATGGCGCCGTGACGGCGTTCATGTCGGCCTGGATCTCGAACACGGCGACCACGGCCATGATGTTCGCCATCGGCATGTCGATTTTGAGCTTCCTGTTCGACGAGCAACATGCCGAAGGCGCCCGACTGAGCCGCCGTTATGCCACCGGCTTGATGCTGATGACATCCTTCGCCGCCTCGATCGGCGGGTTGGCCACGCCCATCGGCACGCCACCCAACCTGATTGGCTTGGGCGCCATTCGCAAAACGCTCGGCATCGAGATCTCGTTCGTCAAGTTCATGTTGATCGGCGTGCCGGTCGTCGCCGTGCTGTACCTGTTTCTGTTCGCCTATTTGAATTTCTTCTGTCGCTCGGGACAGCGGCAAATCGCCGGCAGCCATGAAATGCTGGAGCGCGAACGAGCCCGTCTGGGGCGCTGGACGACTGCCCAGCGATCCACCCTGATCGCTTTCGTGATCACGGTGGCGCTGTGGGTCGTGCCCGGCTTGCTGGCGCTGGCGACCGGCGTGCAGAGCGATGTTTATAAGACCGTCAGCGCCATCATGCCTGAATCGGTGGCGGCATTGCTCGGCGCTTCGCTTTTGTTCTTGCTGCCCGGAGATCGCCAAGGCAAAGTGATTTCGTGGCGCGAGGCCTCCGAAATCGATTGGGGCATCGTGCTCTTGTACGGCGGCGGTTATGCGCTTGGATCGCTTTCCCAACAAACCGGGCTGGCCGATGCCATTGGCCAGGGTCTGGCCGCTTTGTTGCCGCTGCAAGATAACAGCCTGCTTTTATTGCTCGCAGCCACGCTGGTCGCCACGCTCATTTCCGAGGCGACGAGCAATACGGCATCCGCGATCATCGTTGTCCCCGTGGCTATTTCGCTGGCCAAGGCGGTCGGCGCCGATCCGTTGGAACCCGCTCTCGGCGCCACGTTCGGCGCCAGTCTCGGCTTCATGCTGCCGGTGTCGACGCCATGCAATGCGATCGTTTATGGCTCCGGTTACATTCCGATCACGAGGATGATCCGCTACGGCTTGCTGCTCGACATTGCCGGGGTGGCCGTGATCGTGACCGTCGTGCGATTGATGATCCCCGCGCTGAAAGCCAGCCTCAGTTAACTGCCGGCCGAAGTCGAGGCGACCGCGCCCCAGCGGAGCGTTGAGAGGCCCGAAGCTGCCGCGATCGGTCTGGTCAAAGCAACGGTCTCTTTTCGAAAAACGCCACGAGGAAGAACGTGGCGATTGGGCCAAACAGCAGTGAAAGCAGAAACCAGTTCAAACCGCTCCGGTTCTTGCCTTGCGCCAGCCCCGCATTGATCAAGGCCAGTGTTCCCCAACCGACGAAATACCGTCCGGCGTCTTCCATGCAATGTCTCTAATAAATGGCCGCGACGAACCAGATGGCGCCGCCGGAAACGCTCCCGCGAAACGACGTTTTGAGGGCTCCAAGGCTGGAGGTGATTCGTTGCAGCGGACGATTTATTTACGTCGCCTGGAGCGCCGCGATGCTGTTCACATGAATCAATGCACAATGCACCGCGCGATCCGTTTCGGGATCAACGATAATGATGCGGTTTTTGCCGAGCGCGACGCTCTCGGGGTGGCGAACCTGATGCACTTCACCGTTTGATAAACGGAGTTCGAAGGGCTCAAAAGGGGCGCGGTTCAACCATTCGCGAATCATTTCCATGTTCATGGCCACAGCCTATCGCGCAAAAAACGCGAAGACTACCTGCCCGCGCTTCCCAGGCGTGTAAAAAGGCGCCGGTCCTACATCAGCCAGGCGGCCAGCGCCAGGCACGCCAGCGCGGCGGCAGCGGCCAAGGCGCCAAGCGAGAGCGGAATTCGCGCGGGACTGACCGCACCGCAGTGAGGGCAAACATTTTCGAGCAATCGCACTCGATTGCGACATTCGCGACACTGCAGCGATTCGCCAGCGCGCCGCTTCAACCATTGTTCGGCCTGGCGCCAGGTTATTTTGAATTGGTCTTCCGCACGATGCCAGGATGGCAATGCCGATTTGTGCAGTTGCGAGCGCATCGATCGATCTCCTCGCAAAGGATGGGTCTGTTTCCTCGCCGGGGCGTGCCGTCGGAAAAACGGAGCCCAAATTGAAATATAGATCATTTGGCTGCATCGCGTCGGGCTCGAGATAGCAACCCGGCGCCTTGCGCGTGAGAGGCGGTCGCGGGCAAATACCGCAGGGGAAACGCAAAAAACCCTTGCAAGCCTTTGACTTGCAAGGGTTTTCTTTGAGTGGAGCGGAAGGGAGTCGAACCCTCGACCTTCGCATTGCGAACGCGACGCTCTCCCAACTGAGCTACCGCCCCGCGGAAGTTGAGCCCCCATCAAGCCTCGCGAGATCACCTATTCTAAGAGCGCTCTCGCCGCTTGTCAAAGCCGCCATCATCGAGCGCAAACGGCTCAATCACCGCCTCGCGGCCGCTGGCGCTCGAAGCATACAGCCCGTCGAGCATGGCGATCACGTTTGCCGACTGTTCGGGCGGGACCGGCACGGGCGTGTCGTCGACAACCGAGCGGGCAAACTGCCGGATGACGTGGTGGTGCGCCTTCTCTCCCTTGGCCTCGGCCAGCTTCAAATCCCAAGGGATCAAGTTGTCTTCGCCCACGATCACTCCCTCGGGCCAAGTCACGCCAGAGCGGGTGCCGTACATTTGCAGTCGCCAGAATTCATCCTGGGGCTGAAAACCGAGCCAACTCACCTCCAGGTTCATGGCGCTGCCCCCTTCGAACTTCACAAGACCTGTCGCGAAATCCTCCACGTCGATCGTGGTCGGCTCCCAGGTGCCCCACTCGCTGCCGATGTCGCGACGACGCGCGAGTCGATTGAACGTGGCTCCCGACACCGTCGTCGGCCGCGGGCAACCGATCAGCCACCAAGCCAGATCGAGCAAGTGCACGCCGAGATCGTATAGGGCGCCGCCGCCACTCAACCGTTTATCCGTAAAACCGGGCCGCGCGGGCAAACGACGCCGGCGCAGCCACTGACCGCGCGAGTAGTACACATCGCCCGGAGAATTGTGTTCCAGGTAAGTGCGGAGCTGAATCACGCTCGGCTCGAACCGCATGTGCTGAGCGATCATCAATTTCTTGCCGCTGGCGCGCCACGCCGCCAACATGGCTGCGGCGTCGGCGCGCGAGGTGGCCATCGGCTTCTCGCACAGCACATGCTTGCCGGCCTGCAAGGCGGCAATCACCACTTCGGAGTGCAGCGCGCTGGGCACGCAAATATCGACGACATCAATGTCCGGATCGTCGAGCAGTTCGCGGTAATCGGCAACGCGCCGCTCGATCTGAAACTCCGATGGCACCGCCGCCAACGACACGGGCGACGCATCGGCCAGCGCCACCATCTTGAACTCGGGCAATTTCGACCACGCGGGCAGATGCTGACTGCGAGCAATGGCGCCCGTGCCGAGCAAGGCCACTCGAAGCGGTAGCGTCATCGCAAACCCAAGTCCCTGTGGTAGGCGGCGCGTTGGGCATCAACGCCCAACTCGGCGGTGATCTTGCCCCATTCTTCGGCGGCGCGGTCGAGCGCCTCCTGACTGGAAGCTTCGCCTGCCACCGCCTGCCGAACGGCCGCATTGAGCGCAGCCAAATAGCGATCTCTACCGGGAATCCGCAACGCCATCAACGTCTCTTCGCGCGACAGCGCCTGCTTCACTGACTCGGCATATTGCAAGGCAGCAGGTTCTTCCACCGGCACATCGACCCATTCGCTGGGCGCCGCTAGCTGCGATTCGCGATAGAGCGTCACGTCCGTCGAGGTCGTGCTGACGCGTGGGCCCCACTTCGGACCCGAGAGCCAGGCCAACAACTGGCCGGCCGCTTCACCCGAAGAGGAGTCCTTGGCAATGGAACCGAGTCGACCGGCGACGGCGAGCAACGGCACTCCGACCGCTTCACTCTTTTCGCGTTTGTCCCAAGCTTTAGTGGCAAGATTGTACGCCTCGCTCGCGCCGGGCAGCACGCTGAAACCCAAATGGAGCGCCGGCGCGGCCGGGTTCTTAGCGTCTTCCTTGCCGCCTCCAGCCCCACGCGATCGCGCCGGCGCCAGCCAGACCAGCGCCAGCGCGCATTGGCCGTCGGCCAGCGCCCGGCGGACTTCGCGCGGTCCAAATTCCAACGACGACTTGGCGCTGTGCTTCGCCGTCGCCGTCAACTCGTCGAGCGCCCGTACGAACGGAGGCCCGGCCACCAACGGCGCCATCGATTGCATGTCGAACAATGTCGAATAGTGGTTATGATGCTTCGCATACGCGGCAGCTCGGGCCAAGAGCGTCAATCCGGCCCAACGTTCGTCCAAAGGTTCGGCCGCAGCGAACCAGGGCGCCCCGGCTGCCGGCCCGGCATCGCCCAGCTTCTGGCGATCCGAAAATAATTCCACAAGCTCCTGGTACTCTGCCCAAGTTTCAGGCGGCTTACGATTGAGTTTCTTGAGCAAGTCCGCACGATAACAGCAGGTCAGCGCCGGCGCGCCGAACGGCACGCCATACGCCTCGGTCCCCCAGGCGGCAATGCGAGACTTGTCGGCCTCGAAGATTTCATCCCAGGCCAGCAGCGGATCGTTCAAAACGTTGCTGGGAATCGGCGCCAGCCACTTTCGCTCGGCCAGTTCCCCCAAGTACTCCGCCGGATAAATCAGGGCATCGGCGGAGAGCTTATCTTGCGAAAGCAGTTCTTCCACGCTTTGCTGGCTGATTTCCAGCTTGGCGCCCGTGCTGCCTTGCCATTCCCCGCGCAGTAGCCGCACCGCCTCCGCCAGCGAATGGTCCCCGACGACGATCAGTTTGACCTCGGCGCCGGCCAGCCCTGAAGTCTTTTCGCCCTGTTCGCCGGCTGGTCCCTTCGATTCGTCTGGCGACGTACACCCCGTAACGAATGCCAGAGCCCAAGCGAGCCAGACGATCGCGCAGCAAAGTGCTCGATGGCGGAACGCCAATTGCTTGACCGAGAACATGCTCCCTGCGCAGTCCATCCGTTGCTATTCGTGGTCGGGTCGGTTCGAGATCGTGAAACAGGCATGGTAAACGGCGCGCCGGCTGATCGTCAAATGAGAATTGAGCTTGGTTGCTGCGCCCGCGAGCGGCGGGGTACAATCCCGCAGCCAACGCCGAATGCGACGCAATGAACCGGGACTTCATCGGGCAGGTCGCCGACTCTTGCTCGGCGCTTTCTTCGGCGTGCAATCACGAGCAGCAACAGGGATTCGGACAACATGAGCGTATTTTTGGGAATCGATATTGGCACCTCGGGCACAAAAACGTTGGCGATCGACGAACGCGGCAAGATCCTGGCCGATGCCACTGAGACCTACCCCTGCTATCACCCGCAGCCGCTGTGGAGCGAACAGGATCCGGAAGACTGGTGGCGCGCGACGGTGACCACCGTGCGGGCCGTGCTGAAAAAGGCCCGGCTGAAGGCCGCCGATATCAAGTCGATCGGACTTTCAGGGCAAATGCACGGCTCGGTCTTTCTCGACAAACGCAACCGAGTGATCCGCCGGGCGCTTCTCTGGAACGACCAGCGAACGGCGGCCGAATGCGAAGAAATCGAACGCCGCGCCGGCGGCCGGCGCAAGCTGATCAAAATGGTCGCCAATCCTGCCCTGACCGGATTCACGGCGCCCAAAATCCTGTGGCTGAGGAATCGCGAGCCGCGAAACTTCGAGGCGCTGCATAAGGTGCTACTGCCTAAAGATGAAATTCGCCGCCGCCTGACCGGCGAATACGCCACCGAAGTCAGCGACGCCAGCGGCATGCTGCTGTTGGATGTAGCCAGGCGGAACTGGTCGAAGCCGTTGCTGTCGAAGCTGGAACTCGACGTCGACTTGTTCGCCCGCTGCTACGAGTCGGAGGACATTACCGGAAAACTCTCGCGCGAAGCCGCCGCCGAACTTGGCCTGTCGACCGACTGCGTGGTCGTCGGCGGCGCCGGCGACTGCGCGGCGGGCGCGGTGGGCAACGGCATTGTCAATCAAGGCGTGCTTTCCACATCGATCGGCACCTCGGGGGTGATGTTCGTGCACAGCGATACCGTCGAGATCGACCCCGAAGGACGCATCCACACGTTTTGCCATGCCGTCCGCGGCAAGTGGCACATGATGGGCGTGAACCTGTCGGCCGGCGGTTCGCTGCAATGGTTCCGCAACCAGCTCTGCCAGACCGACATGGCGCTTGCCATGAAGGCGAAGCGAGAACCGTACGAGTTGCTGAGCTCCGAGGCGGAATCGGTCAAGCCGGGCAGCGCCGGTTTGTTTTTCTTACCCTATCTGTCCGGCGAGCGCACGCCGCACGCCGATCCGAACGCCCGCGGCTGCTTCATCGGACTGACGCTGGCCCACACGCGCGGGCACTTGGTGCGATCGATCATGGAAGGGGTCGCCTATTCAATGCGCGACAGCCTGGAGATCATTCGCTCGCTCGGCGTGCCGGTTAAGCAAATTCGCGCCTCCGGCGGCGGCTCGCGCAGTCCGCTCTGGCGTCAAATCCAAGCCGACGTCTTCGGGCAGAAAGCGGCTACGCTGAACGCCGAGGAAGGGCCCGGCTACGGCGTCGCCCTGTTGGCGGCGGTGGGGGCGGGCGCTTTCAAAGACATTCGCGAAGCCTGCCAGGCGACAATCAAGGTTATCAAAGAAACGGCGCCCAATCGCAGTGCCCAGAAATATTATGATCGAGCCTTCCCGATCTATCAGCAGCTTTACCGCTCGCTGAAGGATGATTTTCAGAAGATCGCAGCTCTGGAAAAATAATCATGCCGACGCTGTACCTCTCGGAAGCGGACGTCACACAACTGCTGGACATTCGCATGGCGATCGACGCTGTCGAAGACGCCTTCCGCAATCTGGCGGCGGGAGAAGCCGCGAACGTACCGCGACAGCGGGCCCAGGCGCCTGGCATCGTTCTGCATTCGATGAGCGCCGCCGCGCCTTACCTTGGGCTGGTCGGCTGGAAGTGCTATACGACCACGAAGCAAGGGGCTCGGTTTCTGGTCGGGCTTTACGACAGTCAATCGGGCGCACTGGTCGCACTGATCGAAGCCGATCGGATGGGCCAGTTACGCACTGGCGCCGCCACCGCCGTCGCGGCCGAGTGGATGGCGCCGCTCGAGGCGACCGAAGCCGGACTGTTCGGCACGGGTCACCAGGCCGAGACGCAACTGGCGGCGATCGCGGCGGCCAGACCGATCAAAGAGGTCTTCGTGTACGGCCGCAAGGAAGAAAAACGGCTGGCATTCGCCGAAAAAATGTCGGCCCAATTGTCCATCGAGGTCACGCCGGTCGACCGTCCGCAGGAAGCGGCAGAGGATCTGCCGATCGTGGTTACCGCCACCACCAGCGCCGAACCCGTATTCGACGGCAGTTGGCTAGCCGAAGGGGCATTTGTGGCCGCGGTCGGTTCCAACTGGCTCAAGCGCGCGGAGATCGACTCGAAAGTCGTGCGCCGCGCCGACAATATCGTTTGCGACAGCATCGAAGCCTGCCGGCACGAAGCAGGCGATTTTACCGACGCCTTGGAAAAAGGGGTCTTCGATTGGTCGCGCGCCGTTGAACTGGCCGACGTCGTCGCCGGCCGCGCCGTCGGGCGCAGCAAACCCGAGAGCATTACGCTTTTCAAAAGCGTCGGTCTGGCCATCGAAGACGTGGCCCTCGGCGCCAAATTACTCGAACTCGCCCACGAGCAAGGCGTCGGCATTGACTTGCCGATTTAGCCAGCGGCGAATAGCAGCTTAGAGAGATGTGCACGCGCTTGAATTCGCACATCCGCAGCCTATCAGATGATACGCAGCAACCTCGCTATAACACGGTAAGCGGCGCCTTTCCATGAGCACCCTGCCCGTCCATGAGTGCCCGGAGCCGCTCCGGCAAGCCTTCCTGGACTTGTTGACCGGGACGCTGTTGCACATCCGAGGCGAGTCCCGCGATGCACGCTTCTGCTTCGCCTTGTCCGGCCACATGCACAATGTCCCGGCGATGTTGGCTGGTTTCCGCCCCAAGTTGCTCCGATACTACTGGGACGTCGAGCGTCCATGTTTCCTCCGAGCCTTAGAGAGGATCGGCCGGCAGGCGCCGGCGGACTTCATCGAACCCTGGCGGATCGTCGAAAACGAGTACCGGCGGTTATGTCTGCCATCGGACGCCTAACTGTTCACTGCTGATGCCTCGCTAGCCGCGGCGGTTCCTGATAACGTCGATGGTGGTTCGGTCCGCGTTAGTTGTTCATTATTCTCTAAGGGTCGCTACGATGTCCCCTGAACTGAATGTCGGTCGATCGGCGCTGTTGACTGATATCGCAATGTGCATCAACTACTATCGGCTGTTCTCGCCCGGTTTGTATTGTTGCGTACACGCGACGGTCCAATTGGCAGACGGCGAGCGGTTTTGTCCGGGAGTCGTCGTGATGGCGAACCACGGCCAATTCAAGCAATGCGATCCGGGACCGTCGTACGACTATTTCAGAGGCCCGCCCAATTTCGTGCTCGACGTGTTCCCGGGAGACGACATGCTCGACTACGAACACCGGCGCGATTGTTTTGAACGCCATCGCGTGATTGAGTACGTCGCGCTGCGGCTGACTGAGCCGGTCGAATGGATCTGGAATCGGCTGATCGACGGCAAGTTTTCCGCGATCGAAACCGCCGATCACGAACTCATCATGAGCACGGCGCTTCCCGGCCTTTGGATTCCTGCGCTCGCGCTGAAACGCCGCGACTGGTGGGCCATCATGGGGGCAATCGCGCGAGGCGTGAGCCGGGTCGGTCATCATGACTTCATGGACACGATCTGGAAGGCCGGTAAGAGCGGAACATAAGCAGCCGCTGCACCTCGCCTGGGCAGCATTGGGAAGCGGGCGGCTACGGTGAACATCGATGACTGGGCCGAAGCCTGAGTGAACAAGATTCTGCCCGCCGCCAAGGCCCATCCCGCATGTCATTCCATGGAATCGTGCTCGCGCCGCACGGCAAGTACATCTTCGACCTGCAGTTGAATTCGCACACTTATCCCACCTTCGCCGGCAAGACGGTGAACTCCGCGATTCACAAAGCCGGTTGGCGATTGGCAGCCATCCTGAAGAACGTCTTGCGGTAGGGTGTGCTGCGGTTGGTGAGTGGAAACGCGGGCGTTCCGAAAAAGAGCATTGGAGCGCCGGGCCGTGCCCGATTGTCGCTTTTCGCAGGAGCGAAAAGCGATACTGTCGGCCGGCGGGTTTCGGCCCGAGGAAAGATTTTTGCCGTTTCCGCGACTCGGACCGCATCTGGCGCCACGGTGCCGTTATATTTGGCGATTCTTCGCGCCTATCTGGTTGACGCGGGAAATGGAACCTCTAGAAAACGTTTCGTCAGCGGGCCCCGCGTGTGGGCCGGCGGAAAGTCGCGGATGAACGCTCACGATCGGCTTGCGATGCCCCGCCCTGCATTTATTACGTCGATTGGCAAGTTCTTGCCCGGCGACCCCGTCGGCAACGACCAGATGGAAGCCCGGCTGGGCGCCATTGGCGGCAAGCCGTCTCGCGTTCGGCAGCGCGTGCTGCGGCAGAACGGCATCCAGCAACGGCACTATGCCATCGACGATCGCCAGCAGACGCAATACTCCAACGCCCAAATGGCCGCGCACGCCGTTCGCGAGGCAGTCTCGCGCAGTACGGTCGATTTCAAGGACATCGGGCTGTTGGCTGCGGCGACCTCGCAAGGCGACTTGCCGCTGCCCGGCTTCGGCAGCATGGTACACGGCGAACTCGACATGCCCTCGTGCGAAATTGCCTCCTTGCACGGCATCTGCGCCAGCAGCGTGATCGCCTTGCGGCATGCGGACTGGGCGATCGGCGCCGGCCAGGTCCGTGCGGCGGCTTGCGTCGCCAGCGAACTCGCTAGCCGGCTGCTCAAGGCCTCGCGGTTCGAGGCGCAAGGCTATGGCGCCACGAAGCGGCTGCCTTTCGAGACCGAATTCCTCCGCTGGATGTTGTCCGACGGCGCCGGCGCTTTTTTGCTCAGCGATGCGCCTCGCGAGCGAGGGCTGTCGCTGGAGATCGAACGCATCTCGCTGAAATCGCACGCCAGCCGCTTTCCGACGTGCATGTTCGTCGGCAGCCGAGAAGAAGTCTCGGCAAGTCCGGCTTCTGGCTGGCTCGACCACCCCGATTATGAATCGGCCTCGGCCGCCGGGGCAATCAATCTGCATCAGCGCATCGAATTGCTGGACGACGTGGTGCGGCTCTGCGTGGCGGGCGTCTTCGAGCTGATCGAAGATGGATTGCTTGACCCCAAGGGCGTCGATTGGTGGGTCACGCATTACTCGTCGCAATTATTCCGCGACCAGGCCTTGGAACTGTTCCAACGCGGCGGCTTGACGATTCCGCGCGATCGCATCTTTTCGAATCTCGCCACTCGCGGGAACATGGGCGCCGCTTCGTTCCCCTTGCTGCTGGAGGAATTGTTCTGGAGCGACCAGCTTTCTCCAGGACAACGTTTGTTGTGCATCGTTCCCGAGAGCGGACGGTTCCTGTTCGGTTACGTGGTTCTGAAAGTCGTCGGAGAAAAGGCGGAAGGTTCGTCAACCCGCGCCGCGATTCCGGCGACGGTTTCTCCCCCGCCGGACATCAAGACCAGCGGCGCCGCCATCGAGGAGTCGCTCGTCCGGCAACTCGCCGCGGTTTGGACCGATTTCGAAACGCGCCTCAACCGCGTGCCCGTCATCGCAAAGATGCACCAGGGGCGGCTGAGCCTGGCCGACTACCGCGAGCTGCTGTTCAACCTGCGGCAGCAGGTGATCGATGGCTCGCGCTGGATTTCGCGGGCGGCTTCGAACATCACTCGCGAGCATTTCGCGATTCGCTCCGCGTTCATCGGCCATTCCAGTGATGAGCATCGCGACTTCGAGATGCTCGAACGCGATTATGTTTCTGTCGGCGGCGAGCTGCAGGTCATCCAAAGCGGGGAAAAGAATATCGGCAGCACGGCCTTGTCGGAGTATATTTTGAGCCGCGCTAGCCGCGAGAATCCGTTCGATTTAATCGGGGCGATGTTCATCATCGAAGGCCTCGGCCGCCGCGTCGCGCGGCGATGGGCGGATCGCATTCGCGAGCAATTACAGCTCGACGAGCGGCAAGTTTCGTTTCTCACGTATCATTCGGCCAGCGACGACATCCATTTCGCCCGGCTCGACGCCGCCGTGCAAAGCGGCCTGCTTACGGAATCGCTAGTCAAAGAAATCGTCAAAACGGCGAAGGTCGTGGCCAGGCTGTACGTTCTGCAACTCGAAGAATTGGGCAACTTCTGATGGCAAGTTCAACCGACCCGATTGAGGAATTAAGCCGCCTCAAGAGCAATCCGCGCGACCCGAATCCGTGGCTGGCGTTGTATCTCGACGCGAGCGTGCCATTTCACGAGAAGGCCAAAGCGAGCATCCTGCTCGACGTCTCCTCGCGTTCGCGGCAATTCCTGTTCCCGCTCATCCGCCCGCTCTGCCGGGTTGCGATCTGCGTGTTCAAAGTATCTAAGACGTTCCTGCCTAATGCGGTTTCGTCGTCGTGGCTGCTGCACCACTCGATCTACCACGGCCTGAAAGGGTTCGTCTCGCCGCATGCGAACTATCTGGTGATGCGGCATTTTCACATCGGAACGGAGCTATTGGAATTCGTCGCCCGTAATTCAAAAGGCGTCGACATCAAGCTGAACGGGTTGCGCCCGCGGACGTTGCGCGACCTTGTGAACGACGTGTTTCTGCAACACGACCTGAACATCTACAACTTCATCATCGAGATCAATCGGCAGCTCAGAGAACAGGGGCGCGAGCTCGAACCGGTCGACGAACTCGATTATAGCTGCATCACCGACGGCGATTTCCCCATCGAGGAAATGCCGCGCGGCTGGCTGAACTTCCTCGATCTCGAAGCGGCGATCGAAATCTACACGCCGATGTATCAACTGCTGCTGACTGACAGCGACTTCTGGCGGGCCACCAATTCGCTGCAACTCGACGAGACGATCGCCCTGTACGTGACGACGCTGATGGGCGACCACAAGTTTCTGGGGCTGGTCAACAATCGCCATCCGATCGTGCCTGAATCGATCCTCGGGACGGGCCACCGGCTAATGCTGCACGGCCTGGCGGTCGAATTGCTGCACGCACATCTGGTGAAGCGAAAGCGGGCGCTGGCAAAACGCGATGCTTTGAGCGCGTAGCGTCCAGATCCTTTTTTCAATTGGAACAGCGAGCCCTCCAGGCGCGCACGTTGTGCTCTCGCGTATCGCGGCGAAGCCGCAACCCAAACGCCCCATTGAAATCTTGCCGCGGCAACTGCGATGGAGCGCCGGGCCGTAATCGACTGTCGCTTTTCGCGGGAGCGAACAGCGACACCGGCGCCCGCGCGGACTTTTTCCTGCAAGCTTCATGCGTCGGAGAGAAAGTAGTTCGCCGATTAAGTCCGGGAGTCTAGGTCTCCGCTGTGCTATCGGAACCCATGCAAGCGCGCCTTGCCGCACGTTTTGCTTGAGCCGCACAGAATGCCGTGCGTCACAATCAGCCTTCTTGCCATTCAATCAGGGACCTGAAGTTAGTCTCACTCGTCGGCATCGCATTTGCTTTTCCAACGAAAACAGATGACGTCGAGACATTCGACCACCGGTATTGTTACAGAAACATTTAACGAGATAACAGGCAGGAGCGAAACATGAACACTGCATTTCGAGTTCTGGTCGCGATCGCGCTAAGCGTGACGCTGCTCAATGTTCCGGCCTTCGGCCAACCGCGCAGGCTGCGACCGTTGCCCAGAGCAGGAAGGCCGGCTTATACGTGGCCATATTACGGCTACCGATATACCTATCGCCCCTACTACGCGCCGCCGTATCCTGGCATGAGTGTCCCCTATGGCGTGCCAAACGGCATCCCGCCCTACCCGCCCTATTATTCTGCCTGGCGATTGGGGGTGACCGGGGTTGATTGGCCGGGAATCGGAGTGAGGATCTCAAGCATCGAGCCCGGAAGCCCGGCCGAGTTGATGGGCATCAAGGTTACCGATGTCATCGTACAGGTGAATAGTTCGCCAATTCGGTCGACGTTGGATCTGCGCAACGCAGTTGCAGCATCGGGCGGATACGTGAGGCTGTTGGTGCTCGACAACCGGACCGGCACTTACATGTGGCGCAGTGGAAGTTTGTATTGAGAGCCCGTCATGACGCCGGGCCGCAGTCGATTGTCGCTTTCCGCTCCGCGAAAAGGCGCCTTTTCGCGGGAGCGAAAAGCGACACTGGCGTTTTTCCACGAATTTTGGTTCCCGATTGAACTTTTCGCCCCTTGGGAGCAGCACTCTTGTCGGTGTCGAAATCCTAGAAAACTGCCTGTGTGATAGGAGAAAGACCGTGAAAGGCAATGTGCTGTTAGCTCTGGCATCGATCATGCTCCTCGGCGCGGAGGGCGCCAATGAGAACACGCCCCGGGAGAGCAAGGAATTGGAAGGCGCATGGAACGTGACATCCGTCGTGAGGAACCGAAATGAGTTGCCCGCGGAAAGACTGAAAGACCTCCAGATGATCTTTCAGGGCGGCCGTTTTGCGTTCAAACAGGGCGATAAGACGCTGACCGAGGGGACGTTCCGGCTCGATCCGGCCAAGGCGCCGGGAACGATCGATCTGACCGCCATCGACGCCAACGGAAACAACCAAACAACGCTTGCGATCTATGAACTGATGGACGACTCGCTTAAGATCTGCGGAGCCCAACCAGGAGAAACTCGGCCTGGCGAATTCGCCGCCATGGATGGCAGCGGCCATACCCTGACCGCCTTGCGACGTGTGAAATGACGAAAAGGTCGCCCCTCAAGGCGCGGCGGGAATCTTCCCGTCGCGCCGCAGTTTCGGCCTGAGCAGCAACACTGCGAATGAGCGAATCCGCAGATCGCCTCTCCGAGCGCATTTTGGTCATGCGATGCCAGGCGAGGGACGGCGCCGCCTTCGAGCAGCTCGTCGTGGACTTCAGCCCGCGCCTGCGCTATTTCCTGCGCAGGATCCTGGGAGAAGCACAGTGCATCGAGGACGTTCTCCAAGACGTATGGCTTCAGGTCTTCCGAGGTTTGCCCACGCTTGCCGACGCCGGCGCCTTTCGCACGTGGCTGTATCGGATCGCCAGGCTCCGGGCATACCGCGAGTTCCGCAAGCGTCCCCCTCCCGCCCAACTTCAAGAAGATTCGGACGTTGCCTTCGAGCCGGACTGCAACAGCGACATTCCTGCGGAGACTATCGAGCAGGTTCACGTTGCCTTGCAGCAATTGGTCCAGGAACACCGCGAAGTGCTGGTGCTGCGATTCTTGGAGGACATGTCTTACGAGGACATCGCCAGGGTGATCGGCTGCCCGCTCGGCACGGTTCGTTCACGCATCCACTACGCCAAACTCGCGCTCCATAGCGCCTTAACAAGGGACGACTCATGAACGAGAACGAAATCGGAACGGGGCTGGCCAGGCTGGGCGTCCTGCGAAGCGCAGACGACGAGCGGAGCCTAGCCCGTAAAGTCCTCCAGCGAGATCAAAGACGCATTTGGCTGCTGACAGGTCTGGCGGCCCTGTTTTGGGCGATCGCCGCCGCAGGCGTTTTGTTTGTCGTCTATGTCGCCCTTTTTCACCTGTATCCGAAGCAGCAGCTCATGATGCGCGCGTCGGCAACCGGCGATCTCTCGACTGAACAACTGATCGAAATTCAGGCATCGCATTTTCGCGCCGTGGAGATCTGCACGTTGGTCGTTGCGTCTTCCTTCATCGCCGCCACGCTCGCGGCCATCTGCACACTGGCGCTCATTCTCGTTTCGCGCCAAGCGACCCTGAAACAGATCAATGCAAACCTGGCAGAAATGTTGGAGCGGCTTCAGCGAACCGGCAATTAGCCCGGATTACTCATCGGCCCATACTAACCCGATGCGCCAGTTTTGGTGTTGCGCGTTTTTTGAGTGCAGGCGGCGAGAAGTGATATTGGGAAAAATGGCGAGACTCCTCACAACGACCAGA
>JAICIG010000058.1 GCA_025924495.1 Pirellulales bacterium
CGCGGTCCTCGCCTACGCGCAGGCCCAGCTCGGCAAGCCCTACGTCTGGGGCGCCGCCGGTCCCGACTCCTTCGACTGCTCCGGCCTGACCATGAGGGCCTGGGCGCAGGCAGGGGTGTCCCTCGACCACTACACGGGCGCCCAGTGGGACGAGACCTCGCGCGTCGCCCTCAGCGACCTGCAGCCGAAAGAATAGCTGGTCCCGTTAGGATGTTGCTCGTCATGCTTCGCGGAACGGGCCGGCATGTTGCCCCTCGAGTGTGCGGCGCACATCAACGCCGGAAAGCTCCGCCGGGGTTTTGCCGGCAGCAAAAGCCAGCGCAGCCGCCGTGCCGGCGGCCTGGCCCATGGCCATGGCGGTAACGGTGACTCGCGTCGAGCTGGCGGCCAACTGCGTCGCCGAGTGACAGCGGCCGGCCACGAGCAGATTGCTTAGCTTGCGCGGCAGCAAAGAGCGATAGGGAATGTCATAGGGCTCAGGCTGGAAGCCCTTTTTCTCCTGGGCGGCGCCGGGCGTCGCTTTGTGCGGGTGGACGTCGAGATACCAGCAGCCGGTGGCGATGGCGTCGTCGAAGCTGCGTTGCTGGCGGATATCTTCTTCGGAAAGCACATAGGCGCCGTCGATGCGGCGCGTCTCGCGTACGCCGACAAATGGCCCGCTCGTGACGAAATAGGCTGCTTCAAATCCAGGCACGTTCTTCCGCCAACGCTCAAACATCGTCCAGGCATCGGCGCGCCCTTGCATTTCGGCCCGCGTCAAATCAGCGGCCACGCTGGCGTCGGCGGCGACGCGGATGGCGTGAATGTAGGCCTCGTTCGGAGCGAATAGAAACATGATGCCGGGACCGTAGAACATGTTGAGTTCGCCCGCCTCGTGCGCCGCGATCAACTCGTCGCGGCAGCGGCGGGAAAGATCGGCGTTGCGTTGGACATTGCTGATGCGGAAGTGCAGCGTCAAAGGTTGCAGCGGCTCGGTCTTGACGACGGGCGCTCCCGACCAGGCCGCCACATCGCCATCTCCCGTGCAGTCGATGACGACCTTGGGGGCGATTCGCACCAGGCCATCCTTATTGGCAATGGAGACTTCCTGGATGCGGTCGCCTGCAGTTTTGACATCGCACACGGCACTGTGAAACAAAACCATAAGCCGCGGCGACTCCGCGGAGAGCAGTCGATCGGCCAGCAGCTTGAATTGCTCGATGTTCTTGATCGTCGGGTTGTGTTGAGGCACTCGCTCGGCGCCTGGCGAGCAGACGCCCATTTTGCTGAGCAGTTCCATCGCGATGCCGCCGACAATCACGCGGTTGTCGCGGACCCGGGCAATCCCGTCGAAATAGGGCAGCCCGACGGCCGTAATGATGCCCCCCGCGAAGCCGGCTCGTTCGACCAGCAGCGTTTTCGCGCCGTTGCGGGCCGAAGCCAGAGCTGCCGCCAGCCCGGCGCACCCGCCTCCGCAAACAAGAACATCGACTTCCTGCGCCATTGTACTCCTCCGCTCAACTCTAATCGCAAGTAGAAAACTTCCGGATCAGTCGCCCGCGGCTTGCCATGGAACCTGGCCGCCGCGTTGTACGTGAACGCGTAGAGCGGCCGACAGGTTCTGGAAGACATCGCGCCGGACTTTCGACAAATCGGTCGCCTCCTGCGGATCCTCGGCCAGATTGTACAGTTCCAAGGGCGCGAAGGGGCTGTCTTGTACCAATTTCCAATCACCTCGCCGGAACGCCTCGATGGTCTTGCCGCCATAAGCCGGACCTCCTTCGCGTCGCACGAAGTACAGCTCCCGCTCCGGCGCCTTGGCGGCGTGACCGATTAGCGCGTCGAAGAAGCTGACGCCGTCAATGTTCTCCGGAAGTGTTGATGCTGCTGCCGCCAGGATGGTAGGAAACAGGTCCATCGACAGCCAATTGCCTTCGATCTGGCGACCCGGGACAATTTTCTTGGGCCACCGCGCGGCGAACGGAACGCGCAGGCCGCCTTCGTACATGTGCGTCTTACCGCTGCGCCACGTTCCATTGTTTGCCCCTTTTTCGAGCAGCCCTCCATTGTCGGAAGTGAAGACCACCAGCGTGTTCTCCGTCAGGCCGTGCTCATCGAGACAATCGAGTACGCGACCGATGCCGGCATCGAGATGCTCAACGAGCGCTACCAGGCTCGCCCGCTTGTCGGAGGCGCCCGTTTCGCGTGCTCGTACTTGAGCGAGCCAGTCCTCGGGTGGTTGAATTGGGTCGTGGGGGGCGTTGTAGGCCAGATACAGAAAAAAGGGGCCGTCACCCTTAGCGTGTTCAACCAGATACTCGCAAGCCCACTCAGTGAACAGGTCGGTGGCATGGCCTTCGGGCGAGATGACTTCCCGGTTGAGCCGCATAAAGTTCCTGCCGTTGCGCAGATGGGTGTAATAGTCGTCCATCATGTCGCCGAGAAAGCCGCGGAAGAAATCGAAGCCGCGATCGTTCGGCGTGTTGGGCGACTCGTATCCAAGGTGCCATTTGCCGATGATCGCGCTGGTATAGCCGGCGGCTTTTAGCAGCTTCGGTAGCAGCACGGCCTCGGGCGTCAGATAGCCTCAAGAATTCGTCGGCACATCGCGGATCACGCCCGGCACGCCGACGCGATCCGGAACGCAGCCAGTGAGTAAGGCCGCACGAGTCGGCGAGCAGACGCAGCTATTGGCAAAGAAATTCTCGCAGCGCGCGCCTTCGCGAAAGAGCCGATCGATGTGCGGCGTGCGCAGATCGGGTGTGCCAAATGCCGAATAGTCGCCGCGACCTAAGTCGTCGGCCAAAATAACCAGCACATTGGGCTTACGCTCTGCCCTGGCTTCGCCGACTTGGCCGCCCGACGCGAGCGCCGTCACGGTAACTACCAATAAAACGTGCGATACATTGCGCAACAAAAAGGCTCTTCTCGACACGCGCGGGTGCCAGTACTTCGAATAGGACAATGCCTGATGTCACTTGCCGGCTTTTGCCGCAGCCGACTTCCAAATGTCGACCGGAACCGTGTTCCGTTGCGTCTCGCCTGGCGTGCTGCGGCCGTCGGCGACGTATTTCTCAAGCAAGCTCGCCAACCGCTTGACGATCTCGGGATGTTCCGCTTGCAGGTTCTGCTGTTCGCCGATGTCGCTGCGGACGTCGTACAACTGCACCCGCGGCAATTCCTTCGCCGCTTTCGTTCCCGGCCGCGGCGCACTCCACCCGCCCGAGTCGGAGCACAGCTCGAGTTTCCAGGGACCTTGGCGGATGGCGAATGAGCCATTGATGGAATGATGGACAATCGCTTCGCGCAGCGGCTCCTTGGCTTCGCCGAGCAGCGCCGGCAAGATGCTCACGCTGTCTTCAGCGGAGTTGTCAGGCAAATTGGCGCCCACGATATCGGCGAAAGTCGCGAAAAAATCGGTGAGGCAAATGATCTGGTCGCTGGTCGCGCCGGGCTTGATCTTCGCAGGCCAGCGCGCCAGAAAAGGGACGTGATGTCCGCCATCGAAGATATCGGCTTTCGTGCCGCGGAACAGATAACTTGGATTGTGTTCTTTGGCGAGCAGCTCGTCATACTTCGCTTGCGGCGAGCAGCCATTGTCGCTGGTGAGAATTACCAGGGTGTTTTCGGCCAGCCCCTGCTTGTCGAGCGCGTCGAGTACGGCGCCGACCGTAGCGTCGGTTTGCATCACAAAATCGGCGTAGGGATTGAGCCCGCTCTTGCCTTGCCATTCTGGCGTCGGCAGGATTGGCGTGTGCGGCGCGTTCAGCGGCAGATAGAGACAGAAGGGTTTGCCAGCCTTGACGTCGGCGGCGCGCTGGCCGATGTAGTCGACCGCTTTCTGCGTCAGAGTCGGCAGCACGTTCATCGCATCGAAATCTTCGGCGCCCGGGCCTTTGCGCGTCTTGCCGCCTTCGCGGCCCAACATAAGCGGATACACCTTGTCCGCGGTCGGTAACGCGACGACATGATCATTTTCAATGAATGTATAAGGGACCATATCGAGCGACGCGCTGATTCCGAAATAGAAATCGAAGCCAACGGAATTCGGCCCATTGGCGATCGGCTTGGTAAAATCGATATTCCAGCCCGCCTCGCCCTCTTCAATGTTGTCGCCGAACTTCGGCGCGCCTGGCTTCAGCTCCCAGTCCATGCCCAGGTGCCACTTACCGATGGCTGCGGTATGGTAGCCTTGTTGTTTGAGAAAGCTTGCCACCGTTAGCCGGCCCGGTTCAATCAACCGGGGGCTGCAGCCGCCTTGGACGTGCGTTTGCAATCGCGATCGCCAGTTGTAACGTCCGGTAAGAATGCCATATCGGGTCGGCGTGCAAACGGCGGAACTCGAGTGGGCGTCGGTAAAGACCATGCCCGCCGCTGCCAGGAGGTCCATATTCGGCGTGGCAATCTTCCCTTGCGGATTCAAGACCTTCACGTCGCCATAGCCAAGATCGTCCGCGAGGATCAGCACGATATTCGGTCGGCCCAGGCCTTCCGCGCAATGCGCCTGATTTATTGCAGTTAATGACCCTATGCCTGTTATCGCGGCAAGGACGAGCGTAGTGGCGATTCTGCGTAATAAACGGGCGGGTAAATGGTGCGGGCTCGACAGGGGGACGATCTGAATGCGGGCCGTCATGCGGGAAAAACCTCAATGCTCAAGCGGAAGGAGCTGGTATCAAGCGGCCGCGCCGCTAGCTCTGATGCAAATATCTATGCTCCTGAGTTGCGGGTCAACTTACCGGAGTTGCCGGCGCCGCGCTAAGGGGCCGCGGAAATCTGCCATGCATCTAGCGAGCAAGATCGCGCAGCCGGTACAATCCGGCCTATGTGCGACTTTCCTAGGAACCAGGCAGCGATCGAAAGCTAATCGGGCGTCGGTTGTTGCGGGGCCGCGAGTCGAGGAATGGGTCTTCCGGGAATCCATGGATCTTTTCGAATTCAAACATTTCAATTCCGCCAGCTTTTCTGTCTATGTCTAAGACACGTTATCGGGAGATCGCCGTCACCGGTTCGCCGCGCGAGATGGGGCGACAGCTCGGGGAGGCGGCGCGTGATGAGATTCGCGGCTTTGCGGAAATTGCCCTCCAGCGAGTCAACAAGACCGTGCGCATTTCGCGCGAGCGCGCGATGTCAATCGCGGCACGCAGCACGGAGTTTGCACGCGGCTATAGCCCGGAAATGTTGGAAGAGTTACACGGCATGGCCGAAAGCTCGCACGTGCCGTTCGATGAATTGATGCTGCTGCAGGTTCGCAACCAGCTTCGTCCCGACGCGGATGCCGGCTGTACGTCGCTTTCGCTTGCCCCCACGGCAATCGGCTCCAGGGGAGCGATCGTCGCCCAGAACTGGGACAATGATCCTGCCTTGGATCCATTCACGATCGTGCTCACGCGGAAGCCGAGCGGCAAGCCGGCGCTGGCGAATCTCACGCAGGCGGGCTTGATCGCCTACATCGGTTTCAACGACGCCGGCATCGGGCTGTGCCTTAACACGCTGCCGGCGCCCAGCCGCGACGTCGGCGTGCCGCACTACTTCACCGTGCGCGGCATTTACGAATCGAATTCGCTGGCCGGCGCCATCGAGGCGGTGCGCCGCGCCGAGCGTGCGATTCCCGCCAACATCATGCTCGCCACGCCCCAGGGGTCGGCTGATCTGGAGGTCACGCTGGACGACGTACACGTACTCTCCAGCGAGCAGGGCCAGGTCACGCACGCCAACCACTGCAAACACCCGGAACTCCTCGCTGTGAACAAGGCGTTCCCCGAACTAATCGAATCTTATCCTCGCCAACAGCGAATTGACAAGCTGCTGAGCGCGGCTGACGCGCCGCTCAGTTTGGAAGCGGTGAAACGAGCGCTCCAGGACCACGAAGGGCATCCACGCTCCATTTGTCGTCACGCCAACGACGACCCGCAGACGGGCGAGTGGCAGACCGTGTTTTCGGTAATCATCGAACCGGATCAGCAGCGCATGCACGTCAGTCGCGGAACGCCGTGTGAGCATCCGTACGAAACGTACGTGCTTTCGTAATGCGAACAGGCGCACCAATTGGCGCAAGGCCATTTGTGGCGAGAGCGAGGAATGGCCTATGAAAAGCGGCGCCCAGTGCGGCTTGGCGGCCTGCAGCCGAACGTAGCGCAGCTGCTCACACCGAGCTCAGAAGCTGTTACGTTTGACGCATGTTGCCTTAAGCCAGGCATGCCATAACCCGGAGGGCAGGGGCGCTTGTCCAGCTACCGTGAACTCCACTTGGAAACCCGATTGTTCGACCGAATCCTACGCGTCGTCGGACTGCTCGCAAGCATCTAGCATCGCTTGAAGAGCATCGGGAGTGGCCAGGCGATGATCGGAGCCGATCACCCGCAGCGCTGACTCTGGCAAACCGCTGTTGCGGATCAGTTCTCGACTTTCGGCGATTGGGATTACGTCGTCGGCCTGCGAATGTAAGATGATCGTGCCTCGCTTCACGGTGTCGACGGAGCCCCACCGCTTCCATGCCGGGCACAAGAGCACTAGCCGCACGTTGCCGCTCGAAAGATTCATGGCGACGGCGCCGCCCCGGCTCGATCCAACGATGACTTGCGGCCCATGGCGGTCAAATTCGGCCTGCCCAATTCGCACCGCAGCCGCGAAGTCTTCATCGGGCAGCGCGGGATTAATGATCTCGTGACCATGTTCTATCAGCCACGTGGGCTTCAGCCCGCCAGGAACAGACTGCCAGCCATGCAGAAACAAGATTTTCATTTCGACGGCTCGCCGGAGAGCCGGTCGAGCAGGTTGCGCGTAATCGTCTCGGTCACCGGATCATCCCCTTTCAGTCCATGCGCCCAATCGGTCGTGCCGGCGCAGAATACCGTGCCCCCTCGCGTGTATACGCCCATCACGGCTGCGCCTTCGATGGGAGCGCCGCTCTTATCTCGCGGAAACCGGTCGTACCAAAGGGCATCATCAGGGTGCCAGCGGGCCGGGCACGTGCCAAGAACTACAAACGACTCCGGCGTGCCATCGCGATGCGTGGCAAACGGCAGACCGTCTTTCCACTGCAGTTCACAGCCGTCGCATTCATAGCCGACGATGGTATTCTGGCCGCCGAACGCGTCGTCCGCCTTCAACCCCGATCCGGCAAATACCCAATGATCAGGGCGATGGACGGTGAGCGCGCCCGAGCCGTCCATGAACTGTCCGTGACTGCGGTGATAGCCGCCGTAGAGAAAGCCGACTCCAACCAGTTGGTTCTCCGGCCGGGCCACGAGATGGTGGCTCCACAAGCTTGCCAGCAGGCGATGGTCTTTGGCGGGAAACAACGGATCGAGCACGAAGGCTTGCTTGTAGGAAACCAAAGCTCGGCCTTGCTCTTCGCTGCGCACTTGCCAGCAACAGGTGTTGCCGCTGAAGAAGGCGACGTTGCCGCCATCTTTGATGTACGCTTCGAGATGGTCGCGCATCGGCGACGACCAATACTCATCGTGCCCAACGCTCAAGACCAACTTGTAATGCTTGAGCAGTTCGGGACGGAACTCGAGGTCGGAATTGACCGCGTAATCGAGCTTGTATCCGTTCCGCTCGGCCCAGGCGACAAACGGCAGCTCCCAATTGCGGAAGAAGCCTTCCAGCGGCCGCTCGAATGACACGCGAGTCCCTTGCAGCTTGTTGCGGGCATGGAATGCATACAAGCTGTGCCCGCCCCAATTGTTGTAGGCGTTGTAAGTATTGGTCGTGAGTTGCAGCAAGATCTTCGAGTCGCGGCCGGGCTGCGACGAGCGAATGACGAAGAACAGCCGCGACTCGGCCGTGCGCCGATTGCGTCCAGTAAAGTCTCCGCCGCGATCGGCGACGCGAAGGACCGCTTCATAATAGCCGCTGCGCCACGATTCGGGCACTTTTAAGGAATGCGCCACGGGCCAGCGGCAGCCGTGCGACGAAGCATTGGCGGGAACCGGATGGGCAGCACCCGGCAGTTCGTTCTTATCCAACACCTTTTCGCTCGCCGCCCCCAGCCGCGAGATTTCCATCGACCACGTTGGCGCCGTGGTCGAAACATGGAATTCGATCTTGTCGCCGGGCTGGTAGCTAAGCTGATCGGTGTAACCTTCAACATACAGCGAGCGAGCTTCAGGTTGAAATTCCTCGGCTTGCGCGGGCGCGAAGCCAATGTTGGCGACCACGATGTTTGCAATTACAAGGACAAGCAACCTGCAGATTCGGCGGCTCATGATGCAATACCTGGCTGGCGTGCGGGGGAGCTGAAACGTGCTGGATTGCATGATAAACATTCAGTCCACGGGCTACTACTGCCCGAATTGGCGGCTTGATCCATCGCCTGGGCGCGCACTGTGGCACGCGGCGACCGACGCTGTTAACCTACGAGTTGCCGGTCCCAGCCTGCCGGGACTCCTTCCTACTTGCACACGATCCAAGGGTAAACAGGTTCATGAATCTTCGCGGGATCTGGATTCTTGTCGTCCTTGCCGGGATGCGCGTCGTAGATGTGGGCTTGGGATGCATGGCTTGGGCGTCAGAGCCCAAGCCTGTGACGGCGACCATCGAAACTACATTGAGCACCGCCGGTTCGCAGATTCGCCAATTGGCGCTCGATGGCGCCGCCGACACATTCTTCGCCTCAGGGGCGAATGTCGGGCCGCGAGACCATTTCACGTTGCGGTTCGACCGGCCGCTCGCGATTCATTCCATCGTCGTCATGACAGGCCGGCCCGATGGGGACGAGCGGCTCGAGGCGGGCGATCTTGAAGCTTCGGCGGACGGAAAAATGTATCGCAAACTGGCTGATTTCGACGAAGGGACCGCCTCGAGTCGAGCGATAACGCCAGATGTCGTCGCCCTCCGCATTCAACCGACGCAAGAACTACAACACGCTTTAGCCGTTCGAGAATTCACGATCGATTCCAACCCGCGGGTCGAGACGTTTAAATATCCGGTGGAATTTGCGGTCGATGTATCCGACGCGCCGGAGATGAAAGCCTGGACTGAAAACACGGCCCGAGTTTGCGAGCGCGCCTACGCGATGATCAACGACGAGCTGAAAAGCGAAGACTACAGTCCACCAAGGCTTGTGCGCATGACCATGCGGCGCGATTACCAAGGTGTCGCAGCGACCGCGGGCGATCGCATCGTGGGCTCGGTGAAGTTCTTTGCCGAGCATTCCGACGATGTCGGCGCCATGGTGCACGAAACCGTCCATGTGGTGCAGCAATACCGTAATGGCAATAATCCCAGCTGGTTGGTCGAAGGCGTTGCCGACTACGTACGCTTCTTTAAATTCGAGCCGGGCAAGGTTGGGCCCATCGACCGCGAGCGGGCGCATTACAACGGCAGCTATCGCGTCACTGCCACATTCCTGGCGTTCCTTGTGGAGAAGTACGATCGTCACCTCGTCCGCAAGCTCAATGAAGCGATGCGGTCGGGCCGGTATCGGGACGACATCTTCAAGGAGCTGACCGGAAGAACGCTCGAGCAACTCGACGAAGAGTGGAGAGCCTCGCTAGGCCGGTAGCTCTCCGCGCGGCACTTACGGACGAAGTCAGCCTCGACGCCGCTGCCGATTCGCAAACCGCGTCGACCCGTGCCGGCGGCTAACCGGCACGGGTCGATCGCGCACGAAAGACGAGTTGTTGCTCTCTGGCTGCGAGGGCAAGGACGCATGCCGTTCGCCATTTCGGCGCCAAATCAGAACAACCGATGTGCGGCATTGACGATCTGATCCATGGCGCCATCGTCTCCCAATTTCTCGACGTCGATTACCAGGTCGTAGAGTCGATGATCCGAAAGATGGCGATGAAAATATCGCTGCACAAATTCCTGTCGGTTGCGATCAGTCTGCGCAACGATTCGTCGCGCTTCGCTATAGGTCACGCCATGCATCTGCATGAAGCGCTCGACGCGGAATTGCAGCGGAGCAATGATCCGCACGCGCAACCCGGTTTGGTCGTGCAGAGCACAGGCGGCGCCCCGGCCGACAATGACTACGTTGCCGCGCTGAGCGGCCGCCCGCATGGTGTTGACCAGACAGTGAACGAATTTTTCCTGAGAAATGTGGGTATGGTCGAGCCAGGTGGCGATGGCGCCCGAAAGCGAGCCGCTTGAAGTTTCATCGAGCAGTTCCAGCACTTCGCGCGGCCAATGATATTGAGCGGCGAGGGTGTCGACCAGTTCCTTGTCGAGGACGCTCCAATGGAGCCGCTGGCCGACGCGCCGGGCAATTTCTTCGGCGCCCGTTCCGGCTTGCCGCGAGATGCTGATGTGGGCGCCGACTCGGCGCGCGGCCTGGCGTTGGAGCGCCGGTTGATCGGCGCTTGCCTGAAGCGCAAGCCATAACTGCATGCGATGTTCTACAAGAGCGCTCGTGGCGCAATCGGGACGGAGGGGGCTGACTAAGCAATTCATAATTCTCTCTCCCTGTCAGTTAGCAGGCGGGCTGCTTGACGAGCGACGCCTGCGGGTGATTTAAGTTGGAAGCGATGGAAATCGAAGACTACGGAACACGCAGTTCCGCGTTCGGCCAAATCGGCGGCCGCGTGGAAGTCAACCTCGCCGCTTCAGAAACCTCGGCGCGAAACTTCCACAAAGCCTGCCAGAAAGCGATTGAATCGTCCGGCGGCGGCGTGTGCTGCGAGATCGCACGAGAATCAAATCTGCAGCCGGACGTGCAACGTATTGGGGAAAAAATCGGCGTCGTGCGCCCAAGCGGGCAGCGCGGCGCCGGTTGTTTCCCGTGCGCGAATTGGCGCGGGAGTCTTGCCAAGCAGGCGGAGCCGAGGCGCCACGGGATCAACGTCATCCGATTCGGCCGCCACGAGGAATTGACTGCGGCAATCGCCAACATAAGACCGCTGCCTTACAACGGCAAAAGTCGTCAAGCCGGCTTGCAACGCAGGCGAAGCGTCCAAACTCAAGGAGCCGTAAGGACCGTATGCCGCCAGAGGGCTGTCTTCCGCAGAATGCGGACGGCAGGCGTACCAGACGCTAACCGCCAGGAAGCAGACGCAGCACGTATTGAGCGTGACTCGCGACATCGTGAAAACTGCGATCGAGCGGTACGGAGCGACGTCACTGGCCATGACGCGTTGATTATTATCGCACCACAGCACGCGGCAACGAAGAGAGGTTCGATTACAAATCTGAAAGCCTCACTCTGTGCTTGATGCGCCAGCTAGCGCGCTATCCCGATCTTCTTTTCGCGCAGCCAGGCAAGGCGTGAGCGGCCAGGCAAGAGCCGCTGAAGTCATCGCTCGGGCTCGGGCAATGTGGGCCGCAAATCCTTGAGCTCGATTCCGCTGATGCGGCGACGCAATGATTCTTTCAGGAGATAATGGATGCTCGACGCCGCAGCAGCGGCCGTCAGCCCATCGGCCCGAATATTGGAAATGCAGTTGCGTTCTGCATCGGTCCGTCCGGGCCGCGGGTCGTAGACGAGATAGGCGCCCAAACTGTCGGGCGAACTCAAACCGGGGCGCTCCCCCAACAAGATGATGGCCGCTTTGGCCCCGAGCAGCCATCCGACCTCGTCTTCGATTGCCACGCGAGCGTGAGTTGCCACGACGACCGGCGCGATGGTCCACGCCTCGCCTCGCAGCAAAGGCAGCAACGCTTTCAAGAGCGGCAATGCCTGACGCTCCGCCGCCGGCGCCGAAAGACCGTCGGAAACGATGATCGCGATGTCGGCGGAAGACGCCTGCGCGACAAGTTGGTCGCGGCTGTCCGGCGCCAGGCAACGGCCGAGGTCGGGGCGTGTGAGATAGGTCTTGCGATCGGGCGCGGCGGTGGAAACGATAACCGCGGGCAGTCCGAGGTCAGAAACTGCATCGGCCAAAACGTGTGGATTAAAAGGATACTGAACCGCGTCCCGCGCTTGAGCGTGCGCTCGCTGGAAGTCGAGCAATTCTCGCGTGGGCAGGCTGCCGCCAGCGCGGCCCAGCGCGATTCGCGCCGGCGTCAGGTCTTTCAATTGCAACCAGGGATCGCGCCGAGCTGGCGGCCTCGACTCCATGCTCATGCTCCGGCAGTGAAGTCCGCTGCCAGCAGCTCTCGCCGGTCGTCGGGTGGAAGCAAGCGATTGGCGGAATCCATGACGTGCATTCGCTCGAGCCAGGCTTCAAATTCAGGCGCCGGTCTCAGGCCCAGCGCCTGGCGCAAATAGTGGCTGTCGTGGAACGAGGTGGATTGATAATTCAGCATGATGTCGTCGGCGCCAGGCACGCCCATAATATAGGTGCAGCCCGCTACGCCTAACAGCGTCAAGAGCGTGTCCATGTCGTCCTGATCGACTTCGGCGTGGTTGGTGTAGCAAATGTCGCAACCCATCGGCAAACCCAGCAGTTTACCGCAGAAATGATCTTCGAGCCCGGCCCGGATGATCTGCTTGCCGTCGTACAGATACTCGGGGCCGATAAAGCCGACGACCGTATTGACCAACAGCGGCTGGAACTTGCGCGCCACGGCATAGGCCCGCGCCTCGCACGTTTGCTGATCCACGCCATGATGAGCGCCGGCGGACAGGCAGGAACCCTGACCTGTCTCAAAATACATTACGTTGTCGCCGAGCGTGCCGCGCCGCAAGCTCAACGCGGCATCCCGCGCCTCATGCAGCAGTCGCAGGTCGACGCCGAACGAGCGATTGGCGGCTTCCGTTCCTGCAATCGATTGAAAGACAAGATCCACCGGCGCCCCCTGTTCGATGGCCGCCAATTGGTTCGTCACGTGCGCGAGCACGCACGACTGCGTGGGAATCTCGTAGCGCTGGACCAAGGCGTCGATCAGCTTCAGCAATTCAATCGTCGAACTCACGCGGTCGGTCGCTGGGTTGATGCCGATCACCGCGTCGCCACACCCGTAGCAGAGACCGTCGAAGATCGACGCGGCGATGCCTCGTGCATCATCCGTCGGATGGTTGGGTTGCAATCGCACCGACAAGCGTCCGCGCAGGCCGATCGTGTTCCGGAACCGTGTGACGACCTCGCATTTGCGAGCGACCAGCATCAGATCCTGGTTGCGCATCAACTTGCTGACGGCCGCCACCATCTCGGGCGTCAAGCCCGGTGCCAGGCGTCGCAGCGTCTCGCCGTTGGTCTCGTATGAGAGCAGCCAATTGCGAAACTGTCCGGTCGTCAGGTCCGAAACCGGCCGAAACGCGTCGGCATCATGCTCGTCGCAGATGAGTCGAGTGATTTCATCCGATTCATATGCAACCAGCGGCTCCTGCAAAAAACGCTCGAGCGGAACATCGGCCAGCACCATTTGCGCGGCCACTCGCTGCTCGGCGCTTTCTGCGGCAATGCCCGCCAAGTGGTCGCCGGAGCGAGCCGGGCTGGCCTTGGCCAACACGTCCTTCAGATCGCGGAACTGATAATGCCGCTGCCCGAGCGTACAACGATATTCAGCCATGGCGAGATGCAAAGCGGTATTTGAGCCCGAAAAGATTGTAGCCGAAATCGAACCTCGAGGTCGGAAGTCGGAGGTTGGAGGCCACGCTCGACAATCGAACTGGCCGATCTTCCGAAGTTGGTGCTACAGTCGCAGCGGTCCGCGCCATCGATACTGTGCGATTTACTGGGGCGACGAGGTCGCAGGGGGGCAACTTGCGTTCTGAAATCCGGCGCCGACCAACCAACGCATGGCGATTTTTTCGCCACTGATGGCGAAAAAATCTTCGCGTTCAGGTTAGAGTTGGAAATGGCTCAAGAGGTCTAACATCTAGGGGCATAACCCTTTAATCGCATTATGACTTTCTCCCCAAAGACCGGCTCGCAAAATGCTCTTGGGGACGAGCTGCGCAGCGGTTGAGCCACAGAGGAGTAGAGCAGAGATGAAACGGCGTTTCGGATTTACGCTTATTGAGTTGCTGGTTGTCATTGCCATTATCGGCATCCTGATCAGTTTGCTGTTGCCTGCCGTTCAGGCGGCGCGCGAAGCGGCGCGACGGAGCCAATGCTCGAATCAACTCAAGCAAATGGGCCTGGCCTGCCATAACTATCACGACCTGTTTCGCGTGTTTCCCTCCGGGTACCTGGCGAACGTTCCCTACGACAACGCCGTCAACGACACCTCGCCTGGTTGGGGCTGGGCAGCGCTGATCCTGCCCCAGCTCGAACAGACCGCGCTGACACGTCAGATCAATTTCAACCTGCCAATCGAGAATGCTGCGAACGCCGCTGCCGTGCAAACCATCGTCCCTGCTTACATTTGCCCCTCCGATTTGACGCCCGGCGCGGCCTTTATGATTCCCGATTCTTCAGGAAATCCGCTCCTGAAAGCGGCGCCCTCTTCTTATGCCGGTTGTGTAGGCAACGACTACTCGGCGGCCGATGGGCCCGACGGGTCGGGCATCTTGTTTCGTAACAGCAGAGTTCGCGCGGCCGATATCCTGGACGGGTTGAGTATGACCATCGTCGTCGGCGAACGTGCCTGGTCGAACGCCAAAGGCATCTGGGCCGGGGCGCCGCGCGGCGCAGTGCTAATGATGGGGGACCAAAATCACAATCCGGTGACGCCTAGCATTACAGCTTCGTCAGCAATCCTGGTGCAGGTCCATACGCATCTGCTTAACGCTATCGAAGAACCCGACGGGGCCACCGACGATTTTTCGAGCAATCACCCTGGCGGCGCCTTTTTCGCGTTCGCCGATGGTTCCGTGCGCTTTATCCACGACATTCCTGTCGACGCCCCGTCGGGATATACGCAGGACGGGTTGATGTTTCAAGCCGTAGGCACGCGCGCCGGCGGGGAAGTCGTGCAAGGCTTGGAAACCTTCTGAAGACCGGAAGTGTGACACTCTCGAATGCCGACTTCGCTGGGTTGCGGCACCGCGGCATTTTGTCGGCATGGAGCGGCGGAGAAGAGGCGGATCGCGCGGCCTCAAGCAGTTGCCTCACCGCTAATGTTAGCGGAGCGCGGGAATCGCCATTAGAATGCGGCGATGCGAGGCCGGCTTCAATTCAGCTTGCGAGGAATCATTGGCATCACGGCGCTTTGCGCGATCGCCTTCCTGCTCGTTTCCAACGGCAAACGCGATCTGCGGAATACTCCGCTGTATTACACTGCTGCGTCCGCCGTGCTCGTGATCGGCGGTTGCATGATGTCGTGCGATCTACCCCGAGCTGCGGGAATCGTGTTCTATTGGCTCCTCACCGCGTTCGGAGTGTTCGAGTTTTTCGCATTGTTGGTCGCTGAACCTCCCTCACGGCAATTGCATACCACACTAGGCGTCGCCGTGTTGCTGAGCAGCATCGCCATCTGGATTATTCAAGGCGTGCGACGCTAGTTCGGTTCATCGCGAGCGTCTCTTAAATTCTCACGGCAGAGAGTATAACCGTGTAGATTGTTGCCTGTTGCTGGAGCTCAAGTCGGAAGCAGGTGAATATGAACGCGCTGAGAAGCAGAATCGTCATCTTCTTGCATGTCTTGGCGGCGGCCTTGGCTTTGTCGGGCGCTGTAGCAGTCGGCGGCGAGCGGACGAGTGCGGCGGAGCCAGAAGCGACTTTCGGTTCTCAGGCGGTCGGGCATCGCGGGCTTGTGCGACACGCGCCGGAGAATTCGCTGGCGGGATTCGCCGCGTGCATTGATTTGAAGGTCGGCTTCGAACTCGACGTAAGACGCACGCGCGACGGCCGCCTGGTCTGCATCCACGACGAGACCGTCGTTCGTACAACGAACGGGATGGGCAAAGTGAGCAATCTCACGTTCGCCGAGCTACAACAATTAGATGCCGGCGCGTGGTTCGACTCGGCGTTTGCCGGCGAGCGGATCCCGGCGTTGGAACAAATCTTCGCGTTGCTCAGCCAGCATCGATCGAGTCCGGTCCTGGTCGCCGTTGATCTCAAGAGCGATGACGAACAGCTAGAAGCCGACGTCGTGGCCTTGGCCGTGAAACATCAGGTCCTTCCTCAGTTAATATGCATTGGACGGGCGATCAACACGCCGATCGTCAGGCAGCGACTCCTCAAGGCGAATGCCAAAACGCCTGTGGCCAGGCTTGCTAACACAGCGGAGGAATTGCCCGTCGCCATCGAGGATCCCGATGCTCAATGGGTTTATATTCGATTTGTCCCTGACGCTGAACAGGTGAGACGCATCCATCATGCCCGCAAGCGTGTGATCGTGGCGGGGCCAACGGTGGTCGGCGAGGAGCGCGAGAACTGGCGCCGCGCGATGGCCGCCGGCGTCGATTCCATTCTGACCGATTACCCGCTCGAGTGCCGAGAAATGCGTCGAGCGACTCGGCGGGCAGAATGATGTCGCCAGAGCCTGAATTTAGAGTCCGGCGAACATTGCACGAGCCGCGCCATGCAAACATCCAATACCGCACAGGCGATATTGCGCGCATTTCTGCCTGCAAGGAGAAAAATAGATGTACGTGTCGCCGGATTGTTTGAACCGCCGCGGATTTCTGCAGATCGGCGCCGCGCTGGCCGCGGGCGGCTATGTCGACTTCGCAACTGCCGAGGAATGGCTGCGCAGCAAGCCGCCCGCGCGAACGGACAAGCCCGCCAAGAAGTTGGCGGTTGTCGCCACGACCTATTACTATCTCTCGCACGCCTACCACATTTGCGGCCGCTTTTTACACGGCTATGTTCGCAATGGTCGCATGCACTATCCCGACTTCGGCATTGCGGGCATGTATGTCGAGCAGCAGGGCGAGAACGACCTAAGCCGCCGGCTTGCCAAGACGCATGGTTTTAAGCTTTATCCTCATGTAGCCGACGCGCTGACCTTGGGAGGCGACCAGCTAGCCGTCGATGGCGTGCTACTTATTGGCGAGCACGGCGATTATCCCTACAACGACAAATTGCAGAAACTCTACCCGCGTTACGAGCTGTTCCAGAAAATAGTCGAGGTATTTCGCCGATCGGGTCGCAGCGTGCCCGTGTTCTGCGACAAACATCTGTCGTACGACCGCAAAAAAGCCCGCGCCATGGTGGAGACGTCTCGGGAAATCGATTTTCCGCTCATGGCGGGTTCGAGTCTGCCAGTGACCTGGAGGCAACCCGAGTTAGAGCTGCCGCTTGGGGCGCCGATTGAAGAGGCGCTCGTGGCGTCGCGCGGCGAACTGGAAGTGTTCGGCATTCATGCCTTGGAGGCGCTGCAGTGCATGGTCGAGCGGTGCGCGAAGCGGCAGCAGGGGGTCCGTGCGGTGACCTGTCTGGAAGGAGATGCCGTCTGGAAAGCGGGGGATGAGGGACGCTGGTCTTGGGAGTTGCTGGAACACGCGCTGGGGCGCAGCCCGTCGCTCAACGTGGGCGATATCCGCGAGAACTGCCGGCATTTTGTGCCGCGCCAGAGCGCTCCCACGTATCCGCAAGGGCCGGCGGCTTTTTTGATTGAATATCGAGACGGGTTGAAAGCGACAATTCTGTTGCTAAACGGCCACGTCGATGACACGACGTTTGCGGCACGGATCAAAGACGCAAAGCATCCGGCATCGACGCTTTTCTTTTTGCCGCCGCCCCCCGGCGCCGATTTCCTCGAGGCGCTGACGATGAAGGTCGAGGATTTTCTGGCGACGGGCAAAGCGCCCTATCCGATCGAACGAACCCTGTTGACCGGCGGCATTTTGGATTGGTTGCTTGAATCGCGTTTGCAGCAGCATCGCCGTTTGGAAACGCCCGACCTGGAAATCGATTATGCGCCGCCGCAAGACTCCGGCTTTCTGCGCGGAGACCCGACGAAGCCTGTATAAGCGGCGCCCGGCAATCGCCATGCCATTCAGGTTGCTCATAGCGGCCGATAGCGCATTATCCTGGTGAAAAACCCGCCGGCAGACATTAGAATGCCCGGCGAGGTCAGGGCATTAGTGGTGGCCCTCACCGACCGAACAGGTTTGCTATCAGCATCTGGAGGGTCGTGCCGTGACGCGTCGCATGTTCGTCTGGCCTGTGGGATTTGCTACTGCAGGACTGTTGATCGCAATCGCATGCGGACCCGAGTCGACGCCGCCGGCCTCCCCGCAAGCAGCGGAAGGTCAAGAAACCCGACAACCCAACGCAGCGCGCCGCCAGCCCCGACAGCAACAGCGGCAGAATGCAGTCACGCCTTCCGTGCCGCCGCCGCGAGTCGACGAGGCCAACGCCGCCGTGCTGTCCTTCGGCGATTCGTACGACGACTTCGTCTCGGCGGCTCAAGCGCCAGACGGCTCTTTGTATGCAGCCTATGCCGCCTACTTTGATGGCCACGATCAAATCCGTCTACATAAGCGCTTGCCCCGCGGCGAATGGTCGACCAGAACGCACGTGCCGCTCGTCAATTCCCGCGCAGATATCTGGATGCCTCAACTCGCGGTCGATGCCAAAAACCGCCTGTGGGTGATCTGGTGCGAGCAGACGCCGGCGACTGCCGACGCTGAAAAAAACTGGGACCTGTATGCCCGCTCGCTCGATGGCGACACTTGGGGCGAGATCGTGCGACTGACGAACGATCCGAAGCCCGACATCAATCCTCACGTCTCGGTCGACGCGTCGCACAATATTTGCGTCGTGTGGCAAGCGCATCCGGAAAACACCGGCGACATTCAGCTTTCTCGTTTTGACGGCAAAGAGTGGTCAAAACCGCTGGCTGTGACCAAGGGCGAGGCGAGCGATTGGTACCCGCAAGCGTCGGTCGATGCTCAAGGCGTGGTCTGGATCGCGTTTGACAGCTATCGCAACGGCGACTATGACGTGTTCCTGGTCAGCGTGAAAGGGGACCGGATCGGCGAACTGATCCCGATTGCAACGAGCAAATACTACGAAGCCCATCCAAGCGTGGCCTGCGGCGCCGACGGTCGCGTCTGGGTTGCCTGGGAACAAGGTGGTTATTACTGGGGCAAGGATCAGGGGCACTGGCTGAAGTTGGATGAGAAGAACGTCGGCAGTGCACTCGGCAGCACGCGCAGCGTTCAGTTGGCCGTTTGGCACGATGGCAAATTATCGGCCGCGCCGCCGCTTAACTCAGCTTTGCCCCCGGATGAGCCGAACGTGACCGCCATGCCAGGTCTGGCCGTCGATGCCGACGGGCGAGTCTGGATCCGTTTCCGCCGACAACAGCGTGGCGTCGCCGAGCGCGGCGGCCGCGTCACGCGGTACTGGACCGAAAATGTCTCGCATTTAACGCGCAACGGTTGGAAGACCGCGACGACGCTGGCAGCCAGTGAGGGGCGAATCAGCGTGTTCTGTCGTATTGCGCCGCTCGCTGAAGGAGGCGTGCTGGCGGCTTATTCCGGCGATCAGCGAGGGCCGGCGAATTATCATCAGCCGATGCATGATCGGGCATTGGCGCAATTCATCGCACGCCCCGACGATCCTTCCGGCTGCCCGCCGTTGGCAGATTATGAATTGCCGGCCCCGCCCGCAGGCGCCGGCGAAGTCGACTTGGAGCTCGAACGCAAGCAGGTGGCGGCTATTCGGGAACATCGTACAGAGATTGACGGTCGGAAGATGCGCATCGTGCGCGGAGACCTGCATCGGCACAGCGAACTAAGCTGGGACGTCGGGCCGGGAAACGACGGTTCGTTTCTCGATTTCTATCGCTACATGATCGACGCTGCTGCGATGGACTTTGGCGGCCTGACCGATCATCAAGGGGGCGGGCAGTACGCGTATCACTGGTGGCTGATCGAGAAGTCAGCCGACCTCTATTATTTGCCGCCGCGATTCGTGCCGCTGTACGGCTACGAGCGCAGCGCCAAGTTTCCCGACGGACACCGAAACGTGTTCCACAGCTATCGTGGTGTTCCCGTGTTCCCTTTCCAGCTCAAACTGGATCAGACGGGCGTGTTTCCCGGCGTCGGCTCGGGAGCCTTGGCCACGAACGATACCAAGCTGCTCTACGAATATCTGCATCGCAGTCGTGGCATCGCCATTTCGCACACTACCGGCACAGACACGATGGGCACCGATTGGCGCGACAATGATCCCGACATCGAACCCGTGGTCGAGGTCTATCAAGGCGCTCGCAACAGTTATGAAGTGGTGGGCGGCCCGCGCGTGCATGACGTGACCAAGATGCCGCCAGGCCAGGCGCCCGGCGGATATCAGGAGGCAGGCATGGTCTGGAATGCGCTGGCGAAAGGCTATCGCTTGGGCATGACCTCGTCGAGCGATCATGGCTCGACGCATATCTCGTACAGTATGGTTTATACGCCTGAAAACAGCCGGGAGAGCATTCTTGATTCGATACGCCGACGCCGGACGTATGGCGCCACAGACAACTTAATTGTCGAGGCCAGAGCCAACGGGCGATTTATGGGCCAAGAGTTTGAGATTTCCGATCGCCCTTCGCTGGAGCTGCGAGTAACTGGCGCCGCGCCCATTGGGCGGATTGATCTCGTCCGCAACAACGCCTATATCTATACCACGTCGCCGCTGAAGCCGACGGCCGAAGTAAAATACGTCGACATGGAGCCCAAAACTGGGCTGAACTATTACTATTTTCGCGTACTGCAAGAAGATGGGCAGGTGGCCTGGGCCAGCCCTGTCTGGCTGAACTATAAGCCGCGAGCCGACGGCCGCTAAGCGGATTGCGTCGAGATCGCCGCAGTCCATCGGCTCGAGACACGACGCTTGCGGTGAACGCTTCCTAAGGATTGCCCCCATGAGAAACCGCCTGCAGTCGATGCCGTGGATCGCGTTCCTCTCGCTATGCTGGGTTTCATCCGCAATTGCCGCCAATCCAAAGTCCGAAGAATCGGCGGCCCCGCGCCAATTAAACGTGCTGTTTTTGATCGCAGACGACTTGAACTGCGATTTGCACTGCTACGGCCATCCGCACGTAAAAACGCCGAACATCGATCGGCTGGCGGCGCGAGGCGTGCTGTTCAGAAACGCCTATTGCCAGTTCCCCTTGTGCAGTCCCAGCCGGAGTTCATTTCTCACGGGCAGGCGGCCAAACGTGACGAAAATCGTCAAGAACCCGACCGCGGGAAGATTCTCGACCGACTACAAGCCCACGCCCCACTTCCGGGAATTCCTGCCCGACACGGTCACGCTGCCGCAACTATTCCGCCAGAACGGATATGTCGCGGCGCGCATAGGCAAGCTGTTTCATTACGGCGTGCCAGGGCAGATCGGCACGAGCGGTTTGGATGATCCTGCCTCGTGGGAACATGTGGCCAATCCCGCGGGTCGCGATAAGGCGGAAGAGAACAAGATTGTCACGCTGATTCCGCACAGCTACGGCGGCACGTTGAGCTGGCTGGCCGCCGAGGGAACCGACGTTGAGCAAACCGACGGGCTGGGCGCCACGGCTGCCATCAGCCTGTTGGAAGAATACCGAGATCAGCCGTTCTTTTTAGCCGTCGGGTTCTACCGCCCGCACACGCCTTATGTAGCGCCCAAACGCTACTTCGAACCCTATCGGCTCGAAGAGATCGAATTGCCGCAACTTTCAGAGAGCGACCACCGCCGGATTCCCGCCGCCGCTTATGCCAGCGCCAAAAAAGAACAAGAAACGATGACCGACCAGCAGCGGCACGAGGCGATTCAGGCGTATTGGGCGTCGATTACGTTTATGGATGCACAACTAGGTCGCGTGCTGGAAGCTCTCGATCGACTCGGATTGGTTGATTCCACCATTGTCGTGATGACCAGCGACCATGGCTACCACATGTACGAGCATGGCCTGTGGCAAAAGATGAGCTTGTTCGAGAATTCGGCCCATGTGCCGTTGATCATTTCCGCGCCTGGGGCGGCAGGAAACGGCAAGACCAGCGAAGCCCTCGCCGAGCTGGTCGATCTCTATCCTACTCTGGCCGATCTATGCGGTCTGACGCCGCCCGAGTATCTCGATGGCGCGAGCTTGCGCCCGGCGTTGGAGGATCCGTCGCAAGTCGTCAAACAGGCGGCGTTCACGCAGGTGCTGCATGGCGAGATGCATGGCTACAGCGTTCGCACGGCACACTGGCGATATACGCTTTGGGACGACGGCCGGCAAGGCGAGCAGCTTTACGATATGAAATCCGATTCCGGCGAGACTAAAAATCTTGCGGCCGACGCGCGGCACGCGAAAACGGTTGCTCAGTTGCGGCAACTTGTGCGCGACTACGAGCAAAATCGTTAACTTTTTCGCCGCAATTGCCGCCAGCCGCTGTTTGCGGCGCAGCAAAACGTGATCGATTGGGCTGACCTTGCCGGCGCGTCGTTGCGCAAGCGAGCCCTTTAGAGACTTTCGACGATAATTCTCTGGCTCGGCCGAGCGGCGCCACGACGCGGGGCATTGTCGTAGCGGCACTTTGCTACGACATGCCGTCGATTCATCTTAGCCGTTTAGCCGTTCGCAAATCGCCTCTTGGACTGCAGGAGCTACGATGGGATTTCTGGCCGGAAGCATCAGCTTCGAACGCTTTCGCGTCGAAGGACCGAAAGTGCGACAGTTCGGGCCCAAGCACCTGGATGTCTTGCGGAAGTTCGCCATCGGTCAGGTGGAGACCTCATCCTTGGAAGAAGCCAGCGTCGGTTTCGCCGCTGGCAAGCATCTGCTCGATCTCGACTTTCGTCTGGAAAAGAACATCCTGAACGATGTCCTGCACTGCGGCGTGCGAATCGACACGAACAAAGTCCCGGCGGCGCTGCGCAAAGCCTGGCTGGAAATGGAGCTCGAAGCTCTGGGCGCCGACAACCCCAGCGGCCGGCCGACGAAGGTCCAGCGACAACAGGCCAAAGAGGCTTTGGAAGAGCGCTGTCAGGAGGAGGCTCGCGACGGAAAATTCCGCCGTATGCAGCACTTTCCCGTACTCTGGGACGCAAGCCAAAGCGTTCTGTATCTGGGCGGCTCCAGTTCGACGGCGCTGGAGCAGTGCGCGGGCTTGTTCGAGCGGGCCTTTGAAGTTTCTCTGGAGCGGATCACTTCGGGCCGTCTTGCCGAACAGTGGGCGGCCGATGCCAAAAAACAGGACAAGTTGGAGAATCTCACCCCTTCGGTATTTCATGCCGAGGAGCCGGAAGCGCAGATTGCCTGGCTCAATAAGGCCGCTGCGAACTTCGATTTCATGGGCAACGAGTTCCTGATGTGGCTCTGGTGGTCGCTCGAGACGCAGGCCGGAACGATTGCACTCGCGGATGGCACGGAAGCGGCCGGCATGTTGAACCGGACGCTCAGCCTGGAATGCCCGCGCGGAGAGTCGGGCAAAGAGACGATCACCGCCGAAGCGCCGGTGCGCTTGCCCGAAGCCATGCATGCCATCAGTAGCGGCAAGCTGCCGCGCAAGACGGGGTTGTTGATAGTGCGCGATGGCGTGCAACATGAGTTCGTCGTGCAGGCCGAAACGCTGGCCGTCAGCGGCGCGAAGATTCAACTCTCGGAAAGCGGCGACAATGCAGGCAGCGGCGCCGCCGAAGACCGGATCGAAGGCTTGCGTCACCTTGCCGAAACCATCGATCTGCTGTTCGGCGCCTTTTGCAAGCGACGCATCGCCAAGGCGTGGGAGGCGGATTTGGAGCAAATGCGAACCTGGCTCCGTAAAAACGCTCGGGAAGCAAAGAAGAAATCAGCGGCCTGAGCCGGATGGCTTCAACCGTTGCTCTAGCCAGCAGAGATGCATGTTCGTTCCGACCGCGAATGCATGCCGGGCATTGCTTCCGATTCTGCCCGTCAACGCTCTTTAGGGGCGTGCCAAGGGGAGTTCATCGACTTGTTGCGCTGGACGCACAGGTCGCAAAGGCGGCCGACGTTTACGCGCCGTAAAGAGCAGCCCGAACGCGGCCAGCGCCAACATTGTCCACAATAGCCAGGCGCCCCAACGCGTGGCGAGGATGCCGTCGGGCGGAGGCGGCAGCTCTGTTTCGCTCGCGCGTTGGCGATACGAATTTGCGGCGGGAGAGCGAAAAGGGTTATCTTGCTCGCTTCCGGCCATACTAGCACGCCTTGGTCGCTTGATGTCAAAAGTGGTTATTGTGCCGATGACGAAGCGTCGGCAAACGCCGCAGGCTTCGGCGTTGGCTTGTCGAGGGCCCAAAAGATGCCGTTGACGAGCACGCGCCGAAACAGCGGCAGCCGAAAATCGTCTTTGTGGCCAAGCGAAGTGTAGAACACGCGACCGCCCGACGTGTTCTGATTTATCCACGCGGTCGGTTCGGCTTGCGCTTGGCCTTCGACTCGGCCCATGACTAGCGCAGTCGCCGACTTCGCCAACGGGCTCGTTTTGTAAAGCGAGGAGCCGGCCGCAACCTCTTTGTCGGGGACGCTGTCCAGGATCGGATGACGTCGTTGCTCGGGCACAATCGAAACCAG
>JAICIG010000059.1 GCA_025924495.1 Pirellulales bacterium
ACCTGAGTGCTGTTGAGGCGAAGCACTTGCAGACTCGTTAGCCCTTGCAGGCGAGCAAGCCCGGCGTCCGTGACTTGCGTGTCGATGAGAGAGAGTCCTTCCAGACCCGACAGCCCTTGCACGTGGACGAGCCCAGCGTCCGTAACCTTAGTGCCGCTGAGGTTAAGATTCTTCAGGCCCGTCAGCGCTTTCAAGTGGACGAGTCCATCGTCCGTCACCTGCGTGTTGTGGAGATTAACGAATTCAATCCCATCAAAGTAATCCGGCGGCAGCCAACGCCGCAGGTAGGCGACTGGGAAGGTCTCCCTCAGCGCAGGTTTCACTGAGGGCGCCCGGCGAACTATTAGCGGATCATCCATATAGATTACGTTTCCACCGAGACTTTCGATCGCCGCCACGGCTCGCCGCTGCCGCTCGGCGGGAATGCACCACAGGCTTAAACCCACAGACGACGCGGTCACGACCATGAACGCCGTGCGCAATGAGAACTGCAGCCATTGCCATTTTGTCTTGAGCTTAGAGACAGGGTTGGCCATACCGATCAGCATGGCGTAGGGCGGAGCATCAGGCAAGAGCGAGGGGCAATTCGGCTGGCTGTGCCTACTGCCCGTTGGTCTGCTAGGAAAGGCAGCCAGTTTGCTCGATGGAAGAGCCGAGCCGATCAACAGCGACAAGACTGATTACACCGCTGGGATCTTCATATCCGCAGATCGCGAGGGAACGCACCCGACGGCGAATGCTCAATGGGACCTCGGTAGCGATCGATTATCCAACTGACTCAACCGCGCCAACGCCGACAATGCCCGCGACGCCGCCTCAACACTGCCAAGCTGCTTGACGAGCTTTTTCGCGGCAATCAAGTCTTCAATGGTGACCGGTTTGGAATGAGTCGCTGCATGTGAGGTTCGAGGCATGCCGCCTGCAGATTTCCGCCCTCGGTGGGTTCACCGCATTCCCATAGCCTTCAATGTCGTCGATACTTGCTGAACGCGACGCATCCATTAACTATCTATGACTCAATAGCTGACAGCGGTGCGGTTCAGCTTGGTGCTCGCCTCTTTAAAAGGTAGGATGGCAACCGGGCCTAGAAAATGTCGTGGCCGGCGGCGTAGAGAGCCGCATAGACGGCCATAAAGACGGCCGACAAGGCAAGCAGAGCGGAGCGCGTCGCATTTGGCAGTAAGACAAGGACCCGAGCGATTACGAGGTAAATGGGGAACACAACCGCAGTGAAACGCCCCATCGACCCCATTCCCATTTCGTAACCGCGGGTCGAGTATGGAATTAGAAGCAGCAACGCGCCTAGCACAGCTTCTTCCGTCGATAACCACCGCCACCAGGCGCCGCATGCGACAGCCACCGCCGCCGCAAGAAAGTAGAGTGGGTTCGCAAATCGAAGGCTAAACCAGGGAATGCCGTGCGAATCAGCCGTGGCCCATAACGCATGGGAGTCGGTGTCGTATGCCGCGCGGATCGGCTCCAGCGTCGCCAGCGCCGCCGCCCTTTCAGGCAACGGCAAAAATGGCCGAGCCGACCAGTGATCCTGTACCTTGAACGAGGCTAGTGGCTCCCCGAAGATACAATATTGAAAGGCAAGAAAGGCCGCGAGACCCCAGCTGGCGACCGTGAGATACAGTGCAAGGCGACCAAGAAACGATGCGGCAACGAGTGAGCCAAGCGACGAGACGCGTCGATCCCGGCACACGTGAATTGCAAAAGGTAGCAGGAGCGCTATGCCTACGGGTCTGGCCGCGGTGGCGAGCCCGACGACACTGGCTATGGACCAGAGCGGCCAGCGGCGCACCATAGCGTACATCGCAAGCACGGTCAGGAGCAGGAAGGTTGATTCAGTATAAGCAAATCGAAAAAAGCAACCCGTCGGAAAGAGGGCTGCAGCCAGCGACGCATAGTCGGCTAATTCCTTGGTCTCGTCGGGATACCGTGCACGGACATAGAACGCCAACAATAAGAGGGCGGCAAAGAAGGAAAGGTTCGAAACGATCAACAGCGCCACCTCGGCGCGCAGCCCGGTCGCCATGATGACTGCACGCCCAATCAAGGGATAGACGGGAAAAAACGCGACGTTTGAGCGAGCGTTAGGGTCGTATTGATAGCCCTGTACGGCGATCTGCTTATACCACTTGCCATCCATCCAGGTTAAGGCGTCAAGCAGATCCCGCTCGGAACGTTTGCCGGCGGTCGAACGCAGCAGGTCAAAGCCGAGCGAGAATCCCAGCGCGGCAATGAGACCGGTTAGGTACCAGCATGCGAACGCGTTCAGCCATACGTCGGTCGCGCGCCTAGAAGCGGCTTGCGGGGCGATGTCAGTAACGGTTGCCGAATCCGCCACACGGATGCCTCGGTGCTTCGAAAATGAGAACCAAAGCCTGCGATCCAGACAATATAATCCATTGCGTCATTTCGGCAAGCCTGCTGATCCGTTTCGGCGGACGTGTTAGCGTGGCATTCTGGGTCGAATCTCCGGGGGCATGCCAAAGTCATAGATCGAGACGCTTACCGGCGAGTTCGTGCTTGGCCTCGCCTCCGAGGCTAATGGAAGCGTCGTCTCTGCGTCGACATTGAAGGCTCGGCCGACATTGGCAGAGTTGCCATTCGCTTTGGGGAGCATGCAACTCTTTGTTTTACCAAAGCTCCGACGACGCGACGCGTGCTGGCTCCCATACCCGACCGGCACCTCGCTGATCCAGGCATGCTTGCTCGTCAGCTATGTGAGCATTCGCCCCAAGGGCCATGACGCGTTGCTAGGCGCATTCAACGTCTGGCGAGGACCACGCGCATGAACAGGCCAATCGCTCGGTTGGCGGGCGCCAAAACCCGCTCGGCGAAGCCGATGGCAGGCGCCACACATCCTGGAAGCAACGACGGCAGCGTAAACCCTCCACTGAGTAAGTACATCAGCGGCGAACAGCACTCGATGCTGCTTAGGTCCAACTGCGGAAACAGGCGGTGAAAGCGTTGCCGGTCTCGGCTAAAGACGATCCACGGCAAGGCGCCGTTTGCAGTCGAAAGCGGCCCGCCCCTCTGGAGCTGCCACTGTGAAGCACTGGGTAGGAATGGCTCATGGTGAAAGTAGGTATAAATGAAGCGGCTAAAAGGCGTGTTGGCCGGTTCAACCATAGCGATCACGCCGCCAGGCCGCAAGCAGCGGCTCGCTTCGCTAAAAAAGGAACCGACGTCCGGGACATGATGCAATGTGTTCAACATGAAGATTGCGGCCAGACTGTGGTTGGCGAATGGAAGCGATTGAGCTGCCGCAACTACGTCAATGCCCGGGAGCATGATAACGTCCGATGTGAAAACTTCCGACACGACGTCCTTCAAAAACCCACCGCCGCACCCAATTTCTAAGCGTGGTCCCTGTGGCGCGCCGCGACTTACGTCAAGAAAGAACTTGTAGGACTGTTGATAGAACCGCCGCAACAATGGCTTGGCCCTGATTAGGCGCGCGTGTTCAATCGTGGCGGCTGGATCGTCAAGCGGTAAATCGCTAGCGTTGGATAGCATCCAGCCCTTTGGTCGCCGAACAAGCCTTTTAACTGCTGCAATACGATTGTGATTCAAGTTCGGGTGGAATGAAACCAAGCCTTAAATGTGATAAAGAGGATTCAAGGGAGCACGCTCTCATTGATGACCAAGCCATCCTGCCGATTCGACATCCGGCGATGGACTTCTGGATCGATAGCATAGTTAATCGTTCGCACGGAACCGTCGCAGAAAACAAAATTGCAACTAGTAGGATGAGCGCTCCCGAAAACGTCAGGAGCCTGCTGGCTGCTATCCATGAGCGGCGGCGAGTTTGGCTTCCCCCAGCGGAAGGTATCGTAGTCGTAACCAGAGTACATGCTCTGATCGTCACCGGGATCAAATCCCGAGTTCACGTATTTCTCGCCCACCAAATAAGTCAAACTGCTGCCGTCGCGAATCTGGGCGCGCGAAACTTCGCTCCGTAGATACGCGATGCCCGTCGCCCGTGACGTGTCATGCCATGCGTACGAGAGGCTGTCGCCGTCAGCGAGGGTTGACGGGCCAGGTCCGCCCCCCACGTCGTAGTCGCCCGCATTGACCGCGAAATCAGTCTGCGCGACCTCGGCCACCAAATTAAAATTGATCGGCGGCGGATTCGGAGCAAGCTCTGATAATGAGAACGACCGCCTTGTAGGGCAGTTTAAGATCGCGACTGGGATTTGCACCAGCCCGGTCAGGTCCGCCTTTTTTTGGTTGAATTGCTTTCCCTTGCCAAGCCGAGCAAGGTCGCTTTTCTCTAGATATGGCAATAGGGAATAAACCCAACCGCCCGGTTGCTTTCTGCCCGTGCCTCGATCGGGATCGCCTACCCAGGCAAATCCCCAACCCCCGGAAGGAAATCGGCCATGCGCGGCCTCGTGATTCAGCGCAGCCAAACCGATTTGGCCCAAATGAGACTGGCAGGTGGTTCTGCGCGCCGATTCGCGAGCTGCCTGCACTGCGGGTAGCAACAACGCCATCAGCATACCGATGATGGAGATCACCACCAGGACTTCCATCAACGTCAGAGCTCGACGCTGCAGCATCGTACCGCACTCCTAAGAAGACGATTGCGAGACGCTAGCATTCTCTAATATAGCTGCCCTGCAATTCGGCGTCTAGACAATCCCCACTACCCCCACGAAGGTTAATCGGGGTAGAGGTTCTCGGGCTCAGAAGCGCCTAGAGGTGAATGTTTTCAGTCCGCACGGTTGGCTCAGAGCGCCAAAGTCGGGTGATCCGTTCCGCACCACGGAGAGTCGGCATGGTTTGGGATACAGTCCTAACCTGCTGCTCGAGGCGTCCGATCCCGTCCGACTCAATGAGTTGTGGTTGGGCGACATCACCTACGTGCCGTTGCGTAGCGGAGCGTTCTGCTACCTGGCGTTGCTGATGGATCGCTTCTCACGAACATCGACCGGCTGGCGCCTGGGCGAAACCATGACGGACGAGCTGACGTTGGCAACGCTCCGCCAGGCGATCCAACAGCGACAACCGCCGCGTGGCTTGATCCATCATACGGACCGCGGCGGGCAATATGCCAGCGATCGCTACCGGGCCGTGTTGCGCCGCGCGGAGATTCGGCAAAGCATGAGCCGCGCCGCCAACTCTTACGACAACGCATTCATCGAATCCTGCCTCGGCACTATCAAGACCGAGCTTGAAATGACCGAATACCAGAACTACGCAGTGGCGCGTCGAGAGATCAGCGAGTACCTGCACTACTACGTTCGACAACGCAAGCACTCCGCCCTCGGCTACCTCGCCCCCGCCCAATTTGAAGAGCAGAGTCGGACCAAATCTTAGTTGTCCGGCTGTCCGTCAAATCGGCACCACTTGAGATACGCGAGATGAATCGCAAGTCACGTGAAGGGCTGAAATGCCATGCTGCAGGTGATCGATCTAGTGACGGGGCCCGGTAAGCGAAGGAAGAAAAATGTGCCGGGAACGAATGGCTCTTGGGCTGGTCCGTACCGTTATCAACGCGGCCTTTGCCACCGTGGCACGTAGATAGAGAGCGATGGGGTCGTTCTTCAGTCAAAGCGCCAAGTTCCTTGCGCGACTTCGCAGCGGGGCGATCGATCTGAACTACGCGCGCTATGAGCGGCAAATCGCGGGGATCCATCGGCGGGCGAAACGTCTCAGGGCGCTATCAGATAACGCCTTGCACGATGACGCCGCCGCGCTGCGACACCGCGTGTGCCGGGAAACGCCACTGGAAAAGGTGACGCTCGAGGCGTTCGCCATAATCAAAGAGGCGGCATGGCGGGCCGTGCGGATGGAGTCATACGATGCCTAGGTTCTGGCGGGTCTGGCGATGTACGACGGCAAGCTAGCCGAGATGCAAACCGGCGAAGGGAAGACGCTTGCAGTCGTCTTTCCGGCGGCGCTGCGCGGCATGCCGGGCGGTGGCGTCCACGTGCTCACATACAACGATTATCCGGCGGCCCGTGACGCCGATTGGATGGCGCCGATTTACCAGTTTCTCGGCTTGACCGTCGGGTCTGCCGGACCTGTGCACGTTAGGCTATACGACGAAAACGCGGCTAGCGGCACAGTGCTAGCGGCCCGGAATCTTACGGGCACGGCCAACAATGACTGTCGGAGCCATAAATCCCCGATGACACCTTTAATTTCTCCGGGAGGTTCTATCGATACCACATAAACCGATCCTTGCGCAATCAACGCCGAAGAAACCGGCATGACCTGCTTACGCGGGATCGCGGCACATTTCAATCAAGTTATCCATAGGCGCGCTGATTAAAAATGAAGGCGACCTTTCTCAACGTCATTGCCACGATTACAGCCCTCTTGGTTCCAACCATCATCGTTCGGGCCCAGGACGTCCAATTTCCCAGTCTAACCAACAAGAACAGCCTCACCGGCCCGAACGATCTCGCCGGCCCGAACGATCTCGCCGACCCGAGCAGTCTCATCAGCCAGACTAGTTTCAAAAGCCCGAACAGTCTGATGTCTTCTCAACAGGGTCGCAGCCAGGACCGATCGTTCACGTTTGGCAGCGCCTACGGTTCGGCAAACCCAGCCGCGGCGTGCGCACAATCGCCCCTCCAGGCAAGCGCGGCGCTTTTGTTTTTGCAACCCGGCTCGGGCGGTTTGGAGTATGGGACGCTCGTCAGCCCGCTGCCGGCGGCATCGCCGCATTGGGAGAATCAGACGATTAACCCGAACTTCAGTCCCGCCTTTAATTTTGGCCTGCGATATTTCATCCCCACGACCAGCAACGATCTCCGCACGTCGTGGACTCATCTGGCCGCCACCGACAGCGCATCGTTCGTCGGCGCACCAAACCAATTCGCGGGGCCGCCATATCTGATCGGCCCCGGCGCCAATGCGTACAACATTGGGCGGGGCGACGTGACCTTCAGGTACGATGCCGTAAACATTGAAGCTGGACACCAGTGGGGCGCTGGCTCTCCTTTCCAGCTACGCGTTCACGGGGGCGTGCAGTATGCAAACATTACCCAGAATCTTACCGGGTCGTTTTCGGACTACGCCGGCACGAACATCCAATCGAACACCACCGCCTCGACATTCTCCGGGGCGGGGCCACGGTTCGGAGTGAATGCTCAGTTTAACCGGCGTCGTTTCCAGTTCCTTGGCGACATGGCACTGGTCGGCTTGATCGGCACGCAGCGTAGCCGAATGGATTTCTTTACTACGTCACCGGCATTGGCCAATAATCTGCAATCGTTCACGTCGCCCAATGCGACGCAAATCATTCCGGGTCTCGATTCTCGCTTGGGCGGTTCCTATTGTCTTCCGCTCGGCAACGGATGTTTCAAGATCGAGGCCGGATATCAAGCGCTGGCTTACGTGAACGCAATCAATTCCTATTCGTTGACTCAAGTGACGACCCCAACCACCGTCAGTAGCGTAGGCGTCTTTTTTGCGACGGCCCAGCATGTACAAAACACCTTCACGGCCCATGGTCCGTATTTGCAGGGCACTTGGTCGTTTTAGCTGAAGGCGTCGGTCGCAAGCCCGGGCAAATCCCCAAGAACGGTTTGCCCTCGGCAATGACCCGCTTCAGCGGTTCGACCAGCTCTCGCTTGCGCAATTCCTGCATGGCGTCGCCACCCTCACTTCTCCCAAGAAGTGAAAGACGCGGCATCTGCCGCCTGCGATCGCAGGGAAGCGAAGGATGCCGGCGGAAACGGCCGCCCTGGAGCAAATCGGCTGGACACGTCCAGCGGACGTGGCGCGACGAGCGCTCATTCGTCTTCAAACAACGCCCGCGGCTGCTCCTTGGGTTTTGGAATGGCTTACGGCGGCTCGTACATCACAACGGAGTCGCAGTCCGCCACAACGCAACCGCCATTCGCGCAGGCGACGCTGGGCAACCAGGGATCGGCTGTCCATTGGAGGCCTGGCGATTCGCAACAAAACCGCGGTTCCTGATCTTGGCATCCGGCGGAATCGCCCGCTCCGACTCCAAGCGCTGTTCTGGAATCCCCTCGACTGTCTCGGCCGAAACGCCCTGCCGCCGCACTACATCCTCGAAGCTGAGCCCTACCAACAACTCCGATATCTATTCCTCGAAGCGATAGGTGTAGATCGCCCGCGGCCGTTTGAAGGGCGTAGGAAGCCGCGTGCGCTGCCGGGAATGCGGACGTTGGTGCATCGGCGGCTGATAGACCCAAAATGTCGGCTGGCCGAATAGATCGAGATCCCGAACCGTCAGAACCTCGTTTTTCAATCGCACGTTCATGTCGGCCTCGCGGCGACACTTCGGACAGACACATCGCTCGGGCAGTTCAAAATCAATCTCGAACAGATGCGCCCTTCGACGCCGTTCGTAGCCGTGAACCGTCACGCCGTCCGGCAGATCGACTTCAATTTCCACGTTCACGCTATGCATGATCACTACCCCGCCAGGACCGAGAACCAAGCCCCGCCCGAACGTCATTCTAGCCGGCCCGGCCTGCCGCCCCCTCGATTCCCCGCCCAATAACGCTCTTTACTCGAGTCTGGCGCCAGAAAAAGGAAGAGCTAAATCCTCTCTCGAAATGCATCAACTGCCACAGGACGCGCCCTGCTGACGCAGTTGAAGGGCAGGGTTCGGTTTTTACGTTTCTGGCGATCGGGATCCTGCCGCGTCGATAATTCATCCAGCCGCGTCATTGATCGAGCACGCAGCCGAGATCGCATCTAACCCGGTGGTTTTCGCCAATTCGGTTCAGGCTCTAGTGCAGCATCAGCTGATGACAGTGAAAACGCTACAAGCCAACCGAGACGAGATCCACAATCTTCGAGTCTGCCGAGTGGTGCCGATGTGGCCGGAACGACCCAATGACGGCGAGATTGAGTTGCGAACGTCCGCGAAGTCAGATCGGATGTGGCATTGCGCATACATTGGCCGAAAGCCATCGCCACCTCTTGTCTTTTCAGGCTCGGACGAATGAATTAGGCGACTTGGAGATACTGAGGATGCCGCTGCTGTAGGCATGGTTGGATCAAATCCTGGACTGCATTGTGTGTCGACGCGACCGGCATCGCCTCGTGCGCGCAACGGCGTGTGGCGGCCAAGCGGAAGCGGAGAGCGCAGGCATGCGTTCTTCTCTTAGGGAACCGCCGGCAAGGTGATTTCCGCGGGGCCATCAGCGGTTATGTGAATGGGATGGCGGATTTCAAGATCGTCCCAGCGGTCGTCCGCCTTGCCCCAGTAAGCCGCACGCCCCGTTCCTCGCGGCAGTTTCATCTTGACCGGCCGGTCACTATGGCTGATCCAGCCGATAGACAGTTCGGGAAACTTCTCATGGGCTCCTTCGGGACTCATCCAGATTTCGACTTGCTCATGCTCCTTGAGATTTCTCGCATCAATTGTCGCCTCGCTCCAAGGCAGCAATTCATAGGTTGCATCGGATGCGGCCAATTGACCGTTGACAACACGATACCCGGACTCGTGGAGGATGAGACTCAGGTACTTTCCGTCGCCGTAAAGAAGCACCGGGTCAAAGCTCAGCGATGCCGGATCGGCCTGAAACATGCCGTCGGCGTTCGTTTTATACCAGATCTCATCCACCGGCTCACGAAGTTTTCCGTCCCGCAGACGCACGACACACGGTTCGCCGAGGGGGAGAATCACCACCTGCGCCCCTGCGGCGGGCTCCATGGTGACGAGAGCCCCTTCAGTGCCTTTGCCGGCAGCGCCTTCAATATCCTTAGACGCGACGATGCGCCCCTTCAGGCTCCGCGCCGGGCTGATCTTCAGACTGTCCTCGGTTCGGATTCGATCCACGGCGCCGCTGCCGCGCCGCGACAGAAAGCCCACGAAACTCCACTGGTCGCGTCCGATCAATTTCAGGCTCTCGCCGACGGCTTGATTGGCCCGATCGTTGGCTTCCGCCTCAGCAGCCTCCCCGAGTTTGCCCCAAATAAATCCAAGCGAATGGTACACTTGCGGTTTGACAGGCTGCACAGCCCGAAGTTTTGCCAACCGCTGCTTCAGTTGATCATGGGTGAGGATTTCAGTCCCCTCCCAAAGAATCACGTGCTGGGCGAAGACGATCTTAGGTTTTAGCGTCTCGGCCTGTGGGGCGACCTGCGCACTCGCCTGCTTATCGTCCACCGGCGCCCCAGCGGCAGTGCTGACAGTCAGGGCTGGCGCAGGATCCCGTTCTGCAATCGGTTCATTCCCTGCCCGGACGGCATCGGTCAGGCCGACGGCGCCGGCGAGTAAGGTCATTAGCGCACCGGCGATCAGGCCGGTCTGCGTCGCGGGATGGTAACGTTTCATGGCAACGATTCTCCTTTCCAAAGTGGCGGACGACGAGAAGATATTAGCCGTGAACTCAATCGCAGGGCTTCCCGAAGACCTGGCGGCGATGGCTATCAGCGTTTCGAGATACGATCGTTTCTGATCCTGCCCGATCTGCCGCAGCACCCATTCGTCGCAGGACAATTCTCGTTCTTCCTGCCACTTGCGACTGGCGTACCAGAGCAGCGGATTGGGCCAGAACGTTGCACACAAAACGCGAGGCAGCCACGCCAGCAACGTATCCGCGGTCCGAATGTGCCGGAACTCGTGGAGCAATACTGCACGCAAACGAGATGGTTGGACAATCTGCGAGTTCCTCGGCAGGATCAGGACCGGAAACAACCAGCCACAGACCGCCGGACCGCACTCGGGCGATCCCCAGAGCAATCGAGGCGCGCGAGACAATTTCGCCTCGGACGTCGCGGATTCGGCCAGTCGGATCAGTTCCGGTTGACGAATCGTCGCGAGGCGCGAGAGGTAACGCGATAACTGAATCCTGAGCCAGCCGAGTCTGCCGAGAAGCAATGCGGCGACCAGCAGCCAGATCGCCGCGCACGCGTCGCGCGCCGACCAACCTGGTTTAGCTTCAACCGTTTTCGGCTCGGTGCGAGCTGGCGCGGCAGCGGTGTCTGGAGCGGGCCGTTGCTGCTCGCCTTTAACTGGAACCTGCGGCCCGACCGAGGCCGTTTCGCGTTTGAGGCGCATGGTCTCGACTGGATGGACGTCGGCCGAGCTGCCGGGGAATGCGCTGATGATGTTCCCCAGACTTAACATTGAAGAGGGGCCGAACGGAATGACCATCCGCACGAACACCAGCATCCACAGCACGCTGCGCCATTCCGGCGCGAGCCATCGTCGACCGATGATGCAGGCGATTCCGACGATCGCCGCCAGCAGTGCGGCCTGCACGTTCAGCTTCCAAAGATGATAGGAGACGTGCGGCCACGCGGCGAAGAAATGGTTCATGACTGGGTTCCCTGGTTCGAATCGCCCGACCCTTCGTCGAGCAGTTCGCGCAGCCGAGCCAGCTTGGCCGGGTCCAGCTTTGCTTCTTTGGCGAAGTGCAGGAGCAACGAAGTCGTGTCTCCTTGAAACATGCGATTGAGAAAACTCCGTCCTTCGGATCGCACCCGCGCCCGGCGCGGAACGAGAGCGCGATAAACTGAGCCGGTTCCTTGCCCCCGTTTTTCCAGGATTCCTTTGTCGACCAGCCTGCCGAGCAGCGTGCGAATGGTGCGATGATTCCAGGCCGTGGATTTCGCCAGTTCCTCGATGATTGCCGCGGCCGTCGCCTCGCCCAGCGACCACGCCGCCTCCATCACCTGCCACTCGGCATCAGAAATATTTGCATCCATGGTCACAATTCACTCCTGAATGATCACGGCTGTAGTAACCACAATTATTACAGATGTGGTAACCACGTCAATGGGGACCCGAACGGTTTCCTCTCAGAATTCCGAGCGCGCCGACCTGCCGCCGGCTTCTGCAGGCAACGCGTCAGCGAGCAGGCGTGGCGCCGCGATGTCGTGGCGCGCTCAGGGCGAACCGTCCCGGTTTAGGAGCGCAATCTCGGCGGCCACAAGGATTGCTGAAGTGGGTAGCTGCAGTTTACCCGCGCCGCAATCGGCCGCTACGGGACTTGTTGCTCTGGTCCAGATCGCCGGCGAGGAAAAGTGCATGTCGCACATTCGGACTTCCGCCGGACCGCCCCATCGGTCCCTCAACCCGGGGCATAGATCGAGTTCCTTCGGTTCGAGATCGCGTGCAGTTTCGCACGCGGATGGCATCGACCCGTGCGGGTTCTGTTCAATGCCGCGTCCAACGGCGTGATTTGGAACCCGGACGGTTAAACTTTGTCTGGATCGGTGTGCTCCCCCGTCTTTTGCGCTGCTTATTCCAGCAACCAGTGATGGGATTTGGACCATCCAAGAAACTGCATCTTATCGTCGAAGGCCATATCAAACCTGCTCCGGCACACGTCCTGGCCTGCCGCGAGCAAGCCGGCAACGGCAGGTCGAAAGCGAACTTGGAACCCGTCCGACTGCTTTGACATGTGGTTGCCAACCCAAGCACAAAAATCGTGCAGCTCCGTGGGATTGACGAATGACAGATAGAACAACATCTGCCGCCATGCGTAAGCCGCGTTCTTGACTGAAATCAGCCGTGCATGCCAGTCCGTTTGCTTCAATTGCAACCGCCGGCAGACCCAATCAAAGCATTGGCGAGCCATTTCCGACAAATTCGGCCGCAACGTTTCAGCCAGGCCGAGGCCATCGAACAAGACGGCTAGGTTTTGCGTCGTGACGACCTGTTGCTGCTCGATGATCATGCCATTCGTAGCCGGATGCCAGCCGCTATATTCCACGCCGGCTCGAGCGCAACAGAACGCGGCGAGCTCATCCAGGATCGGCGTCGATTGAAAAGCCAATTTGCGCCGCTGCTTGCGGTCGATGTTCCCAAGCCGCTCGATCGCGTCATAATCGATTCCGTAATAGGCCTGATAAAGCGTTCCTCGCATTAAGCGGCCGGCCTTCTTCGCGGCGCGGACGAACTTGTCGGAGAACGTTCCCATGAAGATGTCGGCTGCCAGCTCGTCCGTCAGAGGAACGTCGAGTTTCGCCGTATTTGCCAAGCTGCGCAGTTCTTGCAAAAGTTTGTTCGGCAGGATGGCGTGTGGGAACGAAACCAACGCCAAGCTGACGATCTCTTCTAGCGTTTGACGGGCAAGCTCCTGTCCAGAAAGACTATCCGATCGAAACTGTTCAATGGCTGCGACCCACGGTAGTTCACCGATCTTGACCTGACTTTGCAGGTCGAGGAGCAGCAGCGACCGGCGACGGCGGAAAGCCCGATAAATGGCTGCGTAGAGCTGGCGCAGGGAAGGATCGAGAATTCCAGCGGCCTGCAACTCTGAGGTAACTTGCGGCAGCACCTGAGCTAGCGTTTCGCCCGATGTGATCAGTCCGCGTTCGACGAGCTCTTGGACCGAGTCCCACATGCAGCGTTCGATCTTGCGGCGGATCGTGTCGGGCAGCGCGCGGCCCGGCGCCAGGCCGCACAAGGCTGCTTCTTCTTCGCTCACAGGCTTAACGACAGGAGCGATATCTTCGACGCCCTCCTTCCCCGGATAGGGCTCCAACCGCGATGCCGCGACAGCAGCCACGCGATGAAACATGGGCGTCTGTGCCTGTCGCGCTTGACGCGCCCGCACCGAACGACACTCAACAGAATCAGGCAATCCGCGTTTGGCAACATAGCGAGCGATCAGCAAGCGAATTGTTCCGACGTCGCGCCCCGAGAGCGAGGCGGAATCGGCGACACAACGGCTCAAATACGGCGCAAGCTGCGCGAGGCTCGATTTCCGATGCCGCGGCTTGGAGCTGCAGGAGAATTCGCGGCGCTGCAGCTCGAAACGCCGTGCACAATCTGCGGCACGCTGATGCCAGCTTTCCGGATAAGTTTTGCACGGCCAGCCCCCGTTGATTGGAATTTTTCCATTTACCCGTGGAAGCCTGGCGCCGTCGTCGCCGACCGCGAGATTCGGCGCCGGGCCTTCGACGGTCTCGAGAAACAGGCTGACGATCTCGTCGTAGAGGGGCGTCCAAACCTCAATTGCCTCTTTTTGTGCGGCAATCAACGGATTGGGGCCAATGGCGCGCAAGCTCTCGATGGTGGCACTGACATTCTGCAGGAAGACTCGTGAACCAAGTCGCTGCGCGTGTTCAGCCGGGGCAGGATAGAATCGAAGGCGAGGGAAGAAAGTCGCAATTTGGTCTATCAGCTCGCGCGCTTGATCCCTTTTCGCCTGCCTAAGCAGCCAAGCCACGACGAGCAGGGCCGCCTCTTCCGGCACGCCAACCTCATAGGCGCCCGTGTCCAGATGTTGGAGCAGGCGGCTCAAGCCCTCATCGGTCAGGAAGTATTGATTCAGCGCAACGCGGTTATCGGCATCGACTGTGGCTCCGATTTCAGCCGCTAGCGAAGTCTCGTGATTGCGCAAAGGGCCGCCAGCAAGCAAATTGCCGGTCGCGAATCCGCCGGTGAAGACTTCGGGCGTAGCCCAGATTGGCACGTTGTCGAGCGGCGCACGCGAGCCGATGCGCAGCGAACCGTCGAGCATTTGCACGAAGATGTTTGCCCATTTTTCCGCTTTCTGCTGGGCGCGCTCGCGGGTCTCCGGATCATGGTGCTGCTCGGCGGTCGCCAAAGCGTTTGCGAGCCGAAACGTCGCGTACCCGGGGTTGGCCGTGTGAGATCCGGAGGTTGGAGTCGAACCAACGCCCTCTCGGTCCTGAGCCGAGTGTTCTGCCATTGAACTTCTCCGGATTGAGGGATCGATTCCTAGCGCCAACGGCCAATCCGCGACCTCGGAGGTCGATCGAGACATCAGGTTGAATCCGGAGGCTGGATTCGAACCAGCACCCTCTCGGTAATAAGCCGAGTGTTCTTCCCTTGAACTACCCCGGAGCGTGCGCCGGCATCGTTTGCGGCAACGGATTGAACCTACTCCTCGCTTCTCCCGTCGTCAAAGACACCCGCCGCAACTGCATCCCGTTGCACTTGACACGCCATTCGATCCCAGGTTCGCGATGCCCAGGCCATTGCGACGTCTCGGCTTCTGGCTATTCCGTTTCAAGTGTTGATGTTGCGAATTCCTGGCGTGCCTTTTCCGCGCGGGCGGCATCGACCCGGTGAGGTTCGGCCAGTTGCAGACTAGCGAGCTAGCAGCGAAGATTCATTGTCCGGCTGAAAGTTTAAAGAGGCCCGCCATGAATGATCCCAGTAGAGCGACGTACCACCTTGTCCGGCGGATTGTTTCGCACCTGATCATTGCAACCGTGGTACTTTCAGCGCTTCGCGAATTCGACGTCGCGGGAGCGGATAGTATCACGCGCAGCCTGCGGTTTCCCGCTGACCGCACCGTCGGAACTGCTTACTGGCGCACGCCCGACGGGAAGCCGTTTATCTACGCCATCAACAGCGACGGGTGGCGGCCGGTGGAAGAGACTCGCGGGGTAGTACACGTTCCCGCCGAGGCCGAAGTAAGGCTCGACATAGGCAAAGCTGCCGCGCGCGACTTGACTTGGCTGGATAAATTCCGGCCTGATGATATCCAATTGATTGGCTTCCGCGGAACTGACGCGAGCAATGAGGGATTGCATCACATCGCGCGGCTGACGGGCTTGCGCGCGCTGGAGTTAGACGGCTGCCCCGTAGACGACGCCGGGTTGGAAGGTTTCGCCGCGCTAACCAACCTCGAAGAGATCGATCTCGGCGGGCTTAGGAAAGAAGGGCCTGGAGTGGGCGAGCGTGGAATGCGCGTGCTGGCGCGGCTGCCAAAGCTACGCCGGCTCGGTTTATGGCAAAGCAAGGTGACCGGTTCGGGCCTGGCCGAACTCGTCAACTGCCGCTCGCTTACCCATCTCGAGCTTACGGGCACGAAAGTCGGCGATGCCGGCCTGGAGAAGCTTGCCGCGTGCCGCTCATTGACCTATCTGCGACTCGAAGACACCGACGTCAGCGACGCAGGGCTGACGCACCTGGCGAAATTGCCGCAGTTAGAAACGTTATGGCTAGGCGAAAACCCAGAGGTCACCGACGAAGGATTGAAGACCGTCGGCAAACTGGTGAATCTCACCTCGCTCGACCTAATGAATACAAAGATCACCCGCGCGGGACTCGTGCAACTCGCGGGACTCAGGAAGCTCAAATCGCTGCTCTTGGACTGGACCGATATCGAGGAAGCCGACCTGGCTTATCTGGCGCCGCTCCAAAGCCTGGAAGAGCTCCGGCTCTACTACATCAAAGGAAGAATCACCGATGCCGGCGCGGAGCATCTCGCGCGGCTGAAATCGCTACGAACGATAAGCGCCTCTACAGATATGACGGACAAGGGCGTCGCCCTGTTGGCCACGCTTCCGAATTTGGAGCAACTTCTGCTGGACGGCCAGGGAGTCACCGACGCGTGCGCGGGCGACATTGCGAAGATGAAGTCGCTCAAAAAGCTTTGGTTTCAGCATTGTGCGGTTTCCGACGCCTTGTTGCAGCAGATTGCCTCGTTGCCGAACCTCGCAGAGCTTTTGTTCCATGACACGCGGGTCACTGGCGATGGGTTCAGACGCCTGCGCGATGCGCCCAAATTTCGGAAACTGTGGATTCACTTCAGCGAGCAGAAGCTTGCCGATCAGCCTCGGCCGCACCTGCGCGAGATTGGGAAGCTGGCTCAAATCAAGGACCTGAGAATTGAAGGCGGCTCGCTCGCGAGCAGCGATCTAAATGACCTGGCGGATCTCGTCAATCTTGAACAGCTCAATGTTGCGTCCATCGCTGTCGACGACGAGGGGGCTTCGGCGCTCGCGTCGCTGAAGCGTCTGAAGCGGCTAGAGATCGCTAGCGGCGTCTTTACCGATGTCGGCCTCGAGCGTTTGTCGCGGCTGCCGCGACTTGAATTTCTGGGAATAGAAGGCCGCTTTACCGACGATGGCCTCGGTTGCCTGGCACGGCTCGAGAAGTTGCAGCGATTATGGCTGGTGTCGGCCGACATCACCGACGGCGGATTGCGAGACCTTTCGCACAGACTGCCGAATTTGCAACATGCCGAGCGACGAACCGCGGCATATGCAGGCGAAGAGGTCGTCTACAGCGATAAAGACAAGATCCGCCGCGACGCCGAAGACCGCGCCATCATGGACGCGATGGAAGACCAGCCGCCGCCGGCGCTTTGCGTAGCCGGCTGGTTGAATGCTGGCGCAAAAGGCGTCGATCTTGAGCCATTCCTTGGCAAGGTGGTGCTTGTCGACTTTTGGGGCACATGGTGCGGGCCTTGTCGCGCCTTCATGCCGACCTTGAAGGCCATGCACGAAAAATATGCCGGAAAAGGTCTGCAGATCGTCGGCATCCACACCACGGACGATGCTGACACATTGCCGAAATACGTCGAGCAAGAGTCGATCGCCTGGCCGATGGCCGTAGACGTCGACAAAGCGACCGTTCAGGGGTGGAACGTGCCGCACTATCCCACGCTATTCTTGATCGATCGTACGGGCAAACTGCGCTTCGCCAGTCTGTATCATGGCGACCTGGAGCGGGCCATCGTGCAGCTTCTCGAGGAAGAGCCCCAGGCGCGCTGACAGCAAGATCGCGATCTTGGCGCGGTTGGTTGCGGCACTTTGAGCGCGTGTCGCCACGCCGACCGCCGGCGGAGGCTTTCTACCTCCTCGACGACGGAAAATCGCTCGTTTTCTACCAGCTTGGTCAAGCTGTGCTTGGCCAGCAAGGCTGCTAGTAGCCGTTCAGTTTTTAGCGCATCGCCGCGCGGAAGCGGTAATGGAAAGCCCGTGCTCGCGGCATCGTTAAGCGACACTTCGATGCCCCGGACAAGCCAACGATTATCATCCGTTACCGCTTAGCGGCGGTCGAAAGCAGAGCCGAACAAGGCCATCGCGCGCGAGTGGTTGCAACGCCGCTGGCGTTTCGCCCAGCAGCCCGAACGCCTTGACGTAGTAGCTGCCGGTCGATACTGCGGGCAATCTGTGAGCTGTCAGCCAGTCGGCGACCCAACCCCGACGCACTTCGTCGTCGGCTTGCAAATCGCTGAGATTCAAACGCAAGAACGTGCGCGCCGCCAAGGCATTGAAGAAGTAAGTAAACCACGACCATGGTTCGCGAAACTGACGTGCAAAAGGATGGTCGCGATGAACCAAGAAGGCGCCCAGTTGGGAGGCGGTCATCCCGAAACCTCGGCTGAAGCTGATCGACAGCACCGACTTGTCGAGTATCGGCCGCAAGCAACGAGCGGAGGCGGCACGTTCTGCGCGGGGCAACGTCGGATACAGATTGAGGTTCAGCAAGCAAGTGGCAGCGCTGTCGAGGAAATCGAGCATCTCCGACGTCAGGTGCCCGTTGCGCACCGACGGCACGCAGAGGCAAGCGAGTCGCCCCGCGGCGTCGCGCTCCCAGACGATACGATCACGGTGCGTCGAACCGACGCAAAACCCGAACCAGTCGCCCGGAAACAATACGACTTGCTCGCGCGCCGCCACCGCCTCGATGAGGTGAGCCATCAAATCGACATCGCTGCCGCCGGCAAACGCCACAAAATCATCGAGGTCCGCGGCCGACCATTCGCCGCCGCTCAGTGCGTTCAAGCGCAGCTTCAATTGGGGCACGAACTCGTCGTGAAACCACGCCAGGCCGGTCGTATAGTGCTCGGTGAGTTCTTGCGCGGTTATTTCGCTCGCGGCCGCGGCATATGCCGACGCCACCGATGCATAGCCGACCGGCAACAGCGGCCGGTAGTTTTCGACCGACTCCCCGTTTAATGCCTCGATCAGTTGTTCAGCTGAAACAACTGGCTCGACTGATCTTCCAGCGAGGCATAGACCGTCCCGTCGGAGAGCAGATTGACCGATCGACATAGTTGATGCTCCAATTCCCAAGCCGGAGTCGGCTCGTGGTAGTGACAGACTTGGAAATCGCCGATGCGCCGAATGGCGGGCCCCCAAGGAAGCTGGCCGACGATTTCGCCATTTCCGGCAAAGGGATCGAAAGACACGCGATGCTCGGCCGCCCAGCGATCTTCCCTGGAATTCGTAAACACCGACCTCTCGTAAGCCACGTAGGTGTGCTTGAACGTGAATTGCCGCACGCCGTGGCGCGACAGCCGATCGATGTATTGCCACGCGAGCCGCTCGCTATCGATGTACCCTTGTGCCATCACGCACGTAGCTCGCACCGTCAAGCCTTCGGCCGCGTGGAAAAAGTCAGCGAGCGTCGGAGCGGCCTCGCCCATCAGCCGGCGATTAAGCCGTTCGTCAAAGTGATGCCGCGAGAAGCAAAGGTATGACAGTCCTGCTTCGGCCAGCCTTTGGGCCAGGCGGCGCGTCAAAAGACTGCCGTTCGTGAAGCAGACAACCTCCTCGAAGACCGGCTTGGCGCGACGAATGATCTCAAGCACGGCGTCCGCTCTCAACAGCGGTTCACCGCCTCCTGTAACGACCAGTCGCGATGCGCCTCGAAGCTTGGCGAAGTCGAAGTAACGGTCAAGATCGACCTTGGCCCAGTCGATTGTATCGCGAGGCAGCGAGCTGAGCGACGACTTGGAAAAGCAGAACGAGCACCGGCAGTTACAGGCCATCCGCACCGGCAATACGCTGCACGTCAGGTAACGGCAATTTTGCCAGGTGGCCAACCGAGAATCGAGACTCGCCGCTTCGCGGTTGATCACGGGCAGCGCAGAGGGCGCTGCGGCCGGCGTACTCATGGCCGTTGCTCCAGATCGCAAACATATTGAATCGACTTTCCGCGCCAGGCGACGTCCCAGGAAAGCTGCTCGACGCGAATTGGGGTGGGACCGAAAAGCTCCTTCAAAGCACTTCGCAGTTCGCCCTCCAAAGCCGGATTGCAGCGCGTGCGAAAGGTCAAATCTCCGTGGGCGTTCTGATGCAGCGAGAAAAATGGCAGCGGAATCTGGAACAAGGCCACCGTGACGCTAATGCTGGGAACCGGCACGCCGCCCGCCGAGCGGAAAACGACCGGTCGCCGCCGCTCGATGCCGACGAGCCGGGGCATCTCGTGACGGAACGACAGCGCCGCAAAATCGCCGGTCCGGTATCGCAGTAGCGGCAGAAACGGGTTCACTCCTCCGGTCACCACGATTTCGCCGCGTTCGCCGGGCGCGACAGGCCTGCCGACTTCGTCCAGAATCTCGACGAATAAATTATGCGACAGAAGCTCATGCTCGTCGGCGTCGAAGTTAGCGCGAGCAAACGCGATCGGTCCGGTTTCGTTCATCGAATAAATGTCGATTACCGGGCAGCCAAAATGCCGCCGCAGCCGATCGCGCAAGGCAGGCAATAGCAACGTCGCCGACGACAAAATCGCCTTGGGCCGCGCTCGCAGCGGCAGCTCGGCAAGTTGCTCGAGCGCGAACGGATCGCCCGTGACCAGCTCCGGCGAGCATTCGTCTAGGAATTGTTCGCGGTCGACCTCACGGGCCCAATCCGCCGGATTGAGATTGATCTTTGCATACCCCGCGCCGTCGAGATACGAGCTGATCGACGCGAACGTGTAGGTGCGGATTTGGGCGGCGACCTGAACGATCGACACGCGGTCGCCTCCGGCTAGCGACGCGCCATGGACTGCAAGGGCCGATTCGAAGAGAGGCAAGTAGCGAGCCGGCGCCACCGGATGCGATGGAATATACACCAGGTTTCCGGTGGTTCCCGACGTTTTATAAACCATCAAATCCGACAAGTCGGCCGAGTCAGGCACGAACTCCCACGGTTCGCGGCGCAGATCATCGCGGTTGCAGGTTGGAAGCGGCCCTCGATCCAGTCGCTTCCGATAGAACGGCACGTCGCGGCGGCAGCGATCGACAAAGTCTGCTACCCATGCCGGCCTCTCCCCATGTTTCCAACCACGTCGTTCGGTCCGCTGCCGCGCGGCGAATGCCTGCACGTCGGCCAGTCCTTCGGACGTCAATCGTTCGCCGCATTGGTACGTCCACCGTGGAGCATGCGGATGCTGCTGCAAGTGGCGCAGAAGCGATCGACTGCGGTCGGTGAGCAGCGGAAATCGTTCAGCTTCGGTAAGCGGTGCGTCGGACATGGCGGACGTCATTCGGGCGAGTATCGGGCGGCGGCCTCTTCGGCGCGCTTGCGAGCCATGGCTTCGCGGACTTGCCGGGCCCGGGCTTCCGCCGAGCGCGTTTCGCGGATCACGCGGTTGCGTTCAAGGCTGTCGAGCGTGGTCAAGCGGTCGGCGGCCTGCGCGTCGGATTCGCCGGCCGGCTTGAATCCTAACTCCTTCAGGCACAGTCGGACGAGTTCTTCGCGCCGGTCGGCGTCGTTCACGAAAGCCTCTGCGCGAATCAGGTTCGCCAGCCGCCGCAGGCTGTCCGATTGCAAAAACTGTATGGTCGCATCCGCCAGCTCGGCCCGGGCCAGAAACCATTCGTCGTGCATTAGCCAGAGCACGACCGACATCAGCGATTGGACGGCGGCAGTGGCTCCGGCGAGCGAGAGGCGCTGCTGCACCGCGGAGATCGGCAGCCCCAGCGCTCGAAAGTGATCGCACGCCAAGGCCGTCACGTCGATATTCTCCGGCGGCAGCAGGAATTCCTCGGGACATTCCGCCAGTCGGTGCAACAACGGATCGAGCTCAGGGCCTGGATGCAACACGTCAACGAACTCCAAACCGGCCCTGGGCGAACCGCCGGGCAAATTCGACCAGCTCTTCCATCGAGGCGACGATAGCCACATTCCAGCCGATTTTCTCCATCCGGTCGAGATACCCGCTCGTATTTTGCGGCCAGCTTGGGCTGCGGACGCGTTCGGGCAGCTCAAGCACAAACGTTCCCCCGCCCCTGGCCTGGCGCAATGCCTGTTCGGCGACTTGCCAGCCCGACGCGCCGTTTGACGTGGAGTCCAACATCGAAAACATGTCGTTGTCACTGACGACGAGCAGATGCACCGGACGCTTGGCGCCTCGGTTCGACCCCGTCCCATTCGCAGGAAATGATTCCGCCAGTCGATGAATGCCGAAACACGTGCCGGCGCCAAGATAATTGGTGAGCGTTTTGAGCACGGTCGATGCATCGTGCTCGAAGCTAGGCGTCGAGATCGTTTGGCCCGGTTCTCCCGAAAGCACGACCTTCACTCGCGAGCCGACCCTGAGGGCCGACAAGGCGATGATTGCGCCGGCCAAGACAGGATACGAAAGCTGATAGGCCGGGTCGCCCATGGAGCCGGAACAATCTACGCCCAAATACAAATCGACAGGCGTCGTCTCTGGTTCCACGCCAGGACTCGTTCCGTACTGCCGCTCGCGAGTCGTCACGCCGGGGACAACGTGCGGACTCGCGAGCAGCGTGCCGAGCCAATCGACCTGCTCGATCGATTCCCCAAGATCCCAAACTGCGAGCCCTTCAGGGAGCGGTTCGGTTGCCAGCGGCATCTTGCGCACGGGGAAGGGAATTAAATGCCTGACGGCCCGTTCGCGATAATAGCGAGCCGTGAGTTCGGCCGGATCGAGGTCGACGCCCGCCGCTTGCAAGACCTCAGCGTATTCCATCGGCTGCCGGTAGGTCTTGGCGGTTTTCACTCCTGTCTTCTTCGCGGCGCCTGTTTCTGACCCTGTGCCCGGCGGCGGCTCCGCTTGCTCGACGCCGGACAGAGCGGGATCGGCGGCTGGATGGATTGCGCCGGTCAATTCTCCCGCGTCAATCTCCGTGAGACCATCAGGAACGGCGCCGCTGCCGGCGCCGACAGTGTCGCTCCAGATCGCCATTAGTTTCTGGGTCCGCGCGGCTTCGTCTTCGAGCAGGTAGGGCAGGCAGAGCGCCGCGAACCGGCCGGCGCCGTCGAGCCAGTCTTTTGCATAGCTGCGGATAAGCCGGGCGCCAAGCTGTGCGTCTTGATTCAAGCGGCTGTCGATCTCGCCGTGAGAGAGGCGCCCCCGCTCGAGCTTCCAGAGCAATTCGTAAATCCGCATGTACAAGGTCCACAGCCGGTCCCGGCAGTCCGAACCAATCGCCAGATAGACGCCCGACATGTCGAGCCCAGCCGACCGTTGCAGCCGGTCGTTAATGAGCAGGTCGGAATAAAGGTTCGCGACGAAAGGCGCTAGGTGCTCCTTGGTCGGCAGGCCCACTCGCATCCGGGCAAGCATGCGCGCGTTATCAGCGAGATCGGCAGGGCAATAGACGTGGTGGCCGATTTCGTGGGCGAGAATCTCCTTGGCGAACTTCTGCAGTCCCGCTTCCGTGACGAGCCGCAGGCTGATGACGACCGTATGATCGACCAGGCGGATCATGGCGAAGCTGCCGGAAAGTTGCGCGGCCTTTTCTTCCACTGCGTTAAAGCACCATGTCGGCTCGTGTAACTGCACGAACCGGCTCCATACTTCCAGCGCCGCCGGCCATTGAGCCGACCAATCGTTCACCAGCGCGTCCGCAGCGTCGGCGGGCATCTTACGCTTGTCCTTTTGCAACGCACGCGACGAGAAATACCTGATGCGAGGTAGGCAACGTCACCGCCAGAGTCTGACCATCGCAGGCGAAACTACTGGCATCTGCCAGATCTTTGAACCGTTCGCGCTTCCCGTCCCACGAAACTTGCCCGTCCGCGTCCAACATCGCCTTCCCCGCTCCGACAGAACCGGCGGTGTTTGCGGGAAACTCCGTCATCCGATGCCACAAGACGCCGAACGCATCGGCGATCAGCTCCCACGCGGCATCGCCGTCGGAAACCAACAGGCGGTCCCCTTGCAACTTGACAGCGGGAGGCCGCAGGCAGGGGCCGCCGAAGCCGCGAAAGCCGCCCGTACTGCAGACGATGCGCAGCGACCGCTCGGCCATATTAGGGCCGCTCTGCGGCAAGTACCAGCGGTCGGCCGCGAGCCGCTCGAGCTGTGGACGCCAATCGGCCTCTGTGACCTCGTCGGGCATGTCGAACGCCAGCGCGGAGATTCTCCAGGGCAGTTGGCGAGCAATGCCGAGGGCGGCCGACCGATACTGCGCTAACCCGGCTTTCCATGCTGCAATCTTTCCGGCTTCGAGCCACTGCGAAACGCCGTCGCAATGCGGCGCCAGGCGGCCCATCAGAGCGATCCATTCCGGCGGCCGCCCGGAGGCATGCGCCGCAAGATAGTCAACCGCATTGCTGATGCAGCCTGCGACATGAACCGGATCACGCGCCAACAAGACAACCGCCTGGGGCAAGACTTCTCGCCATGCCGCGGCCACGTGCGGATGCTTGGCTTCCGGCCCTAATAAACCGGCGGCAAATAAATCCAGCGAGACATCGAACAAGGCGTTGACCACGGCACGGATTCTTTCGGGGCGTGCGGCGGCTACACTGCCGACAAGCTCATTCACGCTCG
>JAICIG010000060.1 GCA_025924495.1 Pirellulales bacterium
AGGGTAAAAGAGGCTTTGATGCGGGTGTCCTGATCCCGTTTATTCATTTAAACGGCGGGCCGTCAACGTGCTGCGGAGGCGGACAAATTGATTGCCCTGAGTGACCCGCGTTCCCACAGCTGGCTCTTTGTTGCCCGATACATAATTGCGACTGTCGTAGAAATCGATACCGGTCGAGGCGCCCCGCAATCCATTGACGACGTACCCATCGAAGGTTGCGGTGCCGTTTTCGCTCAATGGAGCCGACGCGCTGAAGTTGGCGCCTTGATCGGCGTACGGCATCGGCAGCACGGGATCGCCGATATCGGCGGGAAACACGCGCTGTCCCATGGTGAAAATCAGCGGCAAAGCCACCGTGCGATAGACGCCAGGATTAACTTGTGAAGAGAAGGCGCCGAACGGGACGACGAACCGGCCCGCGTCGACAACCGCTTTGACCGGCGTGTCGCGACCGCAGGCGAGATTCATCAGATCGACTCGCATGGCAGCTTCAACCAGTTCGACGCGGTGTGCGTTGCCCGGTTCGGTGTGGCAGGTGACGCAGGCCGTGGCGCGAGCGCTGAGCGCACTCTTGCTCTGCCAATTGACTCCCACCCAAGTTTGCGGGAAGAAGCCAGGCAATTCCATATGGTCGTTGCCTTCTCGCCAGGTCGGCGAAAATGTCGCCCACAAAGCGAATTGCTGTTCCGGCGTTTCCGGTGCGGCCGTCGCCGCGGCCGCAGCTCCGTCTCCTGTCGCCGCGCCTGGTGCACTGAGAGATGCCAGATAGGTTGCAATAGCCTCCCAATCGCTTTGAGGAACATCGGCGCCGCTCTTGCCAGCCATGCGGCGGATGGTGCCGCGCCAAGCAGCGAGGCTTTTTGACTTGCTTGTCGAACGCTCTGCATCGTGGCACTGCGTGCAAGCGTTTTGAAACGCGGCGTTGCCGCGCGCAACGAGCGCAGCATCGAAGGGACTCGGTTTCGGCGCAGCTGCCTGGGCCGAGTCTTTGGCGGACGGGGCCGGATTGTCTTGCAGCGACGCCAATGAAGCCGTTGGAATCGCCTGCGGCTGATGTTGAGCCTCCTCGAGCGCGGCGGGGCCCTCGTCGGTGGACCAGGCAACGGCGGACTGGGCTTGAGGTGACAGCGCCTGGCGCTGAACGCCGGTGACGGCAGGCGCCAATGCTTCTTCGTAGCTGGCGGCATCGACACGACCGCGTTCTTGGGCCAAGGCCAGAGTCGCCGCCAGCATGACTCCCGCGCAGGCGGGCCAGAATACGCCCCTTTGTCCATCATTCACAGCGAAGTCCCCGAGGCTGCCGGTGATGCGGCAGTCGTGCCGCACGCGATTCTGTCCGTGCGCTCTTCAAGCGCCATGGGCGAACCTGCATTTACTTCAACAACCTGCGGTCGCCATGCTCGGCAACCGGAAAACTGGCAAACCGTTATGGAATCATCGAACAGCCGACTGGCTAAACTTTGACGATTGTAGGGATAAAACAGTCACTACTGTCGCGCCAAATTACCCAGTTTGTGATGTTCCATTGAAGTACTCGTCGCTGGTCGCTATTTGGAGCAGGAGCTTCTCCGCGCTGGCGCCGGCATCGAGTTGATTGATGAAAAAGTTTCGGCCGCCATCATCGGCCGGTCGATGGAAGTAGTTCTGGTACCAGCCCTGTAAGTCGGCCACAAGCGAGGTGGGATCGTCGACAAGAAGCGAATGGAACTCATGGCTGGCGGCAAATCCCTGCGCCACGACGCCGCGCGAGCTTCCCTTGCCGAGCAGGCCCTCCCAGAAAGCGACGCCGCCCGCTTCGCCCGTGCGTCCGAGCAGGTCGTGATAGAGCGTGTCGACGAACGAACTGTTGTCGCCTCCTGCGTGATTGAAAAACTCATCAGAAGCGGCGATGCCGGCAGCGACCGCGGTCTCGTCGCTCCCCTTCGACAATTGCTGAATCCAAAAGTTCAACCCGGCGTCATCGGCAGCGCGACCCAGCAATTGCTGATAGAGCGAACTGACCAGGCGTTTGAGATGTTCGGGAGAATTGAGGATTGAGCCAGCGACGTCGGCTCGGCTTGTGCCACTGGTCAACTGACTGCTGAAAAGCTGAAGGTCGGCATTAGTCGGCTGGCGGCCTAATGCATCTTCGATCAAACGCTGAATATAGAATTGCTGTTGCGTCAGGCCAACCGTCACGTTGAACTGCATGACAGTCGTATCGCGGCCGCCGTTCGCCGTACCGCCGTCGTCTTTCAGCGTTACGGTGATGATCGCCGTGCCTTTGGCGCCCGCGACGGGAGTGTAAGTGAGCGTCCCTATGGCGTTTGGACTCGCATAGTTTACCTGCGGGTCAAGAATGAGTGCCGGATTGCTCGAGCTGGCCGTGATCGTGATGTTCTGAGTTTCGTTGGGCCCAGCGCTGATGCCGGTTAGGTTAATGGTTTGTTGCCCGGAGCCTGGCAAGATCGGCGGCGGGTCGGGGATCGCATTGATTTCCGGCGGTTGATTGACATGCGTCACGGTGACGTGGAACACGCGCGTCGTCGTGTCGACGCCGCCTCCGGCGGTCCCGCCATCATCTTTGACGGTCAAGGTGATGGTGGCAGAACCGAAGGCGCCGGCAATGGGCGTAAAGGACAGACTGCCTGTTGTATTCGGGCTCGTATAAACGACCTGCGGATTGGCGATCAGCGTGGGGTTATCTGAGAACGCTGTGACCGTAATCGCCTGCGATTCTCCCGTACCCGCCGTGATGCCGGTCAGGTTCACGACGGTCGGCTGCGAGGCGCCTTCCAACACGGCGGGCGGATCGGCGACGGGATCGATCGTGGGGGCCAGATTGGGCGGCGCGACGCGGACTTTGAAGGTCCGCACTGTCGTGTCGACGCCCCCGTTGGCGACGCCGCCATCATCCTTGACCGTGACCGTGATCGTCGCGGTTCCTTGAGCGCCGGCCACCGGGGTGTATTGCAACGTTCCGGCCGAATTCGGACTGATGTACGTTACTGTCGGGTTGGGAATGAGCGAGGTATTATCGCTGGTAGCAGTGATGGTGAGATGTTGCGTTTCGCCGGCCCCCGCGCTGATGCCGGTCAGATTTACGGTCTGCTGGCCCGAACTGGGCAGAATAGGCGCAGGGTCTGCGATGGCATCGATCGTAGGCGGCAGATTGGCCTGCGTCCCGCCAACCGTAATTGACGTCGTCTGCCCGGCGAGGTTGGTTTCAGAATTGGCGGCTGTGGAAAGATTGCCGCTGTTTACGTCGCGAAACAGCGCTTTCGTGCCATCCGTCGGCATTTGCCCGGCGGTGAAAGAGAACGTATCAACATCGGCGTAGTCGAACGCATCCCCCGCAGGATTGAAAAAATTGTCGGGTACGACGTAGTCGGGCGCCACCGCTCCGGGCAGCGCCGCGTAGCTGGCTGTGCCAATTAAAAAGTGCTTGTTCGCCGTGGCATCGGTCGACAAATTGGCGGGAAACGTGAAACTGTGCTCGTTGCTGCTGATAAAATGGCCGGCGGTGCGGTCTTCGCCATTGGCCGGGTCCTGCAGTTCGATAAATTGCACCTTGCCATCGGCGCTCGAGAAGACCTGATCGATCTTCCAGAGATGAAACGTTAGCAGCATGCGCTGTTCACAATGCTCCAATCGACAGCGACGGGCCCTGCCGTCGGTCCGCCGCGGCGAACGCCGGCCGGCGACCGCATGATGCAAGCGCGCAGCAAAGCTCGCGAGAATACGCTCCATGATTCTTCGTTCCGAGGAAATGCGATAAGAAGGCGCAGTTGCCGCCGATGGACGGTGCACCACGCTATGGCAGTTAAACGTAAGAGGCGGGGCCGACCGGGCGCAGCTGTGGCATTTTTTCTTATGCGGACGGCCTATCGCGCGGTCGCCTTGAGCGATTTTGCCAACTTGCGACCGTCCTGGTGATTTGGGTCGTGGCGGAAGAGCTGGTCGAGTTCCGCGCCCGCGGCGGCCTCATTGCCTTGCGCCGCGCGAGTCAGAGCCATCGCATAATGAACGCTAGCAGGATCAGCGCCGTTCGCCGCGGCCAGTTGGAAGTCTTTCAACGCTTCGTCGTAGCGCTCCTGCTGGTAGGACAGCATGCCTCGATTTAAGGCAGCGAGAGTCAAATCCGGTTCAAGCTCCAACGAGCGGTCGAAGTCTTGGCGCGCCAGCTCGAGGCTGCCTCGCCCAAGGTAGGCGAGCGCTCGATTGTAATAACACCATGCGGCCTTGGGCGCCAGCGCCAGGCACACGGTAAACGCGGTTGCCGCTTCGTCGTAACGACCGTGTTCATAGGCTGCCCGAGCACGGTAGAAATTGGGCCACAAGCCTTGTGGATCCAATTGTAACGCGGCTTGAAATTCTGCGTCGGCCTCATCGGCGTTGCCGGCGCTCTGCGCCAACCGGCCGAGAGCGTAATGCTCCCAGGCCGAAACGGGCAACAATCTTGCGGCTTTGTCGCTCGCTTGAGATGCGAGTTCAGGCTGCCCTGCATCCAGGGCGAACTGCCGCTGCGCGCGGCACAACACACACTGTTCCCCCGCCAGCCGTTCGGCTTCGAGCAAGACTTCGAGCGCTTCGCGGGCGGCCTGCCGACGGCTTGCGCCGGACGCGGTGCGCAGATGCAAGTCGGACCAGAGCAAGGCCAGTTCCACTAAGTCATGCTCGGCGCCCGCGGCCGAGCTTCCGCTTGGGCGGGCCAGTCGAGTCGCGATCGAGTCACGCTGGTCCCAAAGCCGCCGGGCCTGGTCTTCGAGGCGGCGTGCGTCTTGCAGCGGCAAACCGTCGGCGCCGTCCAGCGAGCGCATGGCGCCGACGAGCTGATGCAGTTCCTGCGCGACGACGGCGGATTGCAGCTCTTGTCGCGCCATTTCGACCTGTCGCCGAATTGCGCCTCGCCAAGGGATGCCAGCGGCAATCTGCGCAGCCCGTTCGATCGCCAGGTTCGCCAGTTCAAAACGGCGAGCGTCGACTTCCGCCTTCGCCTCGGCAAGCGCTTGCTCGGCGGCCCGCCCGTTTTGGCGATCGCGGCTTACCTCCATCGCACCCCAGATTGACACTGCAGCACCGAAAAAAAACGCGGCCAGCGCATAGGGCCGACGGCGACGCCACTTTCGCCAGCGCTCTGCGATGTTGCGGTTTGCCACGTGTTCCAAAGGTCGATTCGCCAGGTGCCGCCGCAAATCGGCCGCCAACGCGGCCGCATCCGGGTAGCGTCGCCATGGTTCGTTCGACAAGCACTTGGCGAGGATATCGGCAAGGCCTGCGCTAACCTGGTTATTCTTTCTGCGGAGCCAGCGTACGCTCGGCTTGCCTTGCGGCAGCGGCTCGCCAGCGAGCGCTTCTGCGAGCACTAGCGCCAGCGAGTAGAGATCGGCTCGACCGTCGACTTGTTGGGTGATGGGCAGGTCGCACTGCGTGGCGGCGAGCCCGGCGGCTTGTTCGGGCGACATATAGTGCGGCGTTCCCCCCAGCCAGGAGCCGGCACTCACGCCGGCTTCCAATGGGGACTGCGCCAAATGAAAGTCCAGCAGCAGCGGCTGCCCGTCGGCGGCGATCAACACATTGGAGGGCTTCAAGTCGTAGTGAACCACGCGCCGTTGGTGGGCGTAATCGAGGGCCTCGGCCAGGCAGGCCCCGATCCAGCAAATAGCCTCGACGTACGACGCCTGCTGCCAAAGCTGGCAAGCCGGCCCCTCAATGGGCAAGGCCAAACCTTGGTCTTTGCCGGCCTGCTCGTGCGCCGCAAACAGATCCCGGCCGGTGCGCTTGGCAGGCGGAATCGCTTGTAAGCGATCCAACAACTCCGCCAAAGTCGCCCCGCCGAAAAATGGCATGCACAAGGCGCGGAGCCTGGCATCTGGAAAATCCTGGGCCCAATATAAGGGCATGATGTATGTGTGCTGCAAGCGCGCCAGCGAGATATGTTCCTGCCCAGCGAGCGAAGTCAGTTTCAGGACGACGGGCCGGTCCCCCAAAGACGATTGCAGCGCCAAATAGACGCGCCCATGCGCGCCCCGCCCCAGTTGCTCGAGCAATTGAAACTCCCCGAACATTTCTTGCGGTTCGGGAAAGCGCGGCTCGGGCGCTCCTTGTTCCAGCAGGGCCTGGCAAGCCAACAACATTTCGATCTGCGGTCGCCACTGCGGAAATCTTTGCAGCCAGGCGGACGCATCCCGTTCTTCGCCCGCGAGTTGCTCTTGATAGATCTCCTCGCAGACGAGCTCCAGCGCGGCTTCAGGCTGTGCGACGAGTTGAGGATAGCGGAGGAGGTATTCTTCGGTCTTCGGCCGTTCGCCGTGCGCCCAGCGCCGAGCAAGTTCGTCGGCAAGGTCTTCGGCGAGCTCGAGGGGCGATTGGTGCAAACGGAATGTTCCAACGGCGCGGCGCTGGCTGGAAATGCTCATGAGAGTTCGCTCATTCCCCGGCTTCTAGCGCGACGATCGCCAGGTCGGTCTCATGGCCGGCGGGTCCGGGAGAACTCGACTCCAACGATAATTGGCGCGCTAGGCGGCGCAATACGCGCCGTACGCTGTCGACATGCAGTCCGGTGCGTTCGGCGATGGTCGCTAGCGGCAGCCCGTCGCCCTTCATGCGCAATAAAGCATGATGCTCAGGCGGGCAGAGAGCCAACAGCCGCTGCCAAAGATCCTCTGCCTGGGCATACTGACTCGGGGTCGGGTCGCGGCTCGCCGAACGATGGGCTTGGGCGCTGTCGTCTAGAGATCGCTCATGTTCAATAGCGTTGCGCTGTTGTCGGACCCGGTCGATCAACCGGTTTCGCGTCGCCTTGAGCAAAAAAGCTCGCAGTTGATCGGGGGTGGCGAAGTGCCAGCGCGACGCGCGCAAGCCGGCAATCAAGTCGGCCCACACCGACTGCACGACGTCGATCGAATCGAATTTCGCACGCAGCCGCCGCGGCAGACTCCGCCGAACAACCAGTCGTAAGTACCGTTCGAATTCCGCATAGAGCGAATCGGCCGCGGAAACGTCCCCGGCCGCCAACCGTTCGACCAGCAGTTCCAGTGGATCGGATGTCATGGATTCCCCCTGCGGCGACGCATCCAACGACGCGGCAATTGCGGCTCCCGAGGCGCACGCAAATCCTTAGGAATTCGTCCGGCCTCGCCCTCTCTCAGACGGATCCGCGCATACTCCCAGGCGGCAGCCGCGCCCGCCGCCACCATCACCGCATGAGCGAATTGGCGCGGCGTAACGCTTTCCGCCAACTCGCTGCCTAAGCGATCGAGTCGCTCGAACAGCTCGTCAACCCCGCGTTCGATTAGAATAAGCCCGGCGCCATTCGGCCCCAACAGCAGGCCAGCCAAAGGCAGCGTCGGGAGCGTCGGAGCTTCTAAGGCAAGTTCCGGTTCCATCGCCGTCTCACGGAGTGCAACGCGCAACTCGCCGCTCGGCCCCAGGAGGGCAATCGGGGCAGCGAGTTCTTCCGCATGATCGGCGACCGCCGGCGAGGGCCTGCCGACGGCGAGCGGAAGTTGCGATTCAGACCGCACGACCAGGTCGCTCGGGCTCCATTTGCTGGCGCCGGCCGTCGCGGCGCCCCCTGCGGTCGCTGCTACAGCCGCAGCGGGTGCGACGGCGCTCGCGAGCGCTAACTGCTCGGCAGGCGTTCTGGCTTGAGCGGCTTGCCCCTGTAGGTCAAGAGAAGCTACCACTGACTGGATCGCCGCGGTCTGTGCGGGAGAGTAATAATAGGAAGTTGAGTAGTTATTCGAATAGTAGTCCATCAGGTACTGGCTCTTGGCATTAGGCGATGCATAATCCGACCCGGCGTTTGCTGCCATCGCCGTGTTGCCGTTGGCGGAAGCATATTCGTTGGGCGCGTCGGCGGCTGTCACAGGACCGCTGCCGTTCGCCGTGGTGGTTGTCTGCATCTCGCCGGACGCCGCTGTGTTTTGAGGCGCTGCACCAGGCGCGGTTGCGACGTAGTTGTCCGTGGCATCTCCGTCCGACTGAGAGTAAGAAGAAGCCGCCGCAGACGAACTGTCAGCGATCGCCGGGACATCTGTGCTATAAGATGGCGCCGCCGCGTCGGCGGCAACCGAGGCGGGAGACGCCGTTGCACCAGAACCGGCGACTTCGGCGAGCAATCGCCGATCTTCAAGCGCTTCAAAGCATCTTTTGCGAGCCATGATCGGAACCCGTCCGGTGCGAGCAACGCGACCTCGACGGCGAGGGATGCGCCCAGATTAGCCTGCGTTAAGGCCCTACGCAACAGAGCGAAGAAACCGAAGCTCCCCGCTAATGAAGAAAAAACAAATGCGAGCGCCCGGTTTACCCCAGTTGCTACGTTTATATCTCATGTAGCTCGAATATCAGGGCCGCCCATGGCGAGGACAATGTTGAGCCCTGAATCAGCTTTCGCGGTTTCACGAATTCGAAGTCGTACCAGCATTCGGCAGGGCCCCCTCTGCGGCGCTAGTGATGCGCCTCGATCGTAAGGCGCTGTTCGGTTAAGCGCTGCCGAACAAGCTTCGTGCGAGCAACAAATCGTCTCGAAGAAGGAGAGCCGGGGATTGGGAGACGATCGGAAGTTCGCCTGGTGACGAAGCACGTCATAACTTCATCTCTCTGATCTCGGCCGCCTCGCCTCTCTCCTCCGTGGGCGATCGGAGTTCGCGTTTAGCGCCGTGGAACGATGGATTCCGCGATTGCTAGCCACCGTACTTGGGCCACGGGATAAGCCTCGCGTTTCGCACACCTTGATGAACTTCGTCCGGAAAGGTTCTTATGCTGCATCGATTCGCGTCGGTTGCGTCGTGCATTGTTTCCCTTCCTGCTCGGAAATCTCCGGCATCAGCATACCGTGAAATCGGTTCGGCGATTGCTCCCGGAAAGGCGGCTCATCGCCGGCGGCGGCGCGCTAAAAGTCCGTCTTCTTCCTTGTCCAGCGGCGCCCTTCGTCGCTGCCGCTTGGAATCGTATGAACAACGGCTGCTGCTTACGTTTCACCTTTGGAAGGTGGACGAGGTTTTTTCCAGCGCCGATGGCAAGGCGCAATTCATTGAGTTGCAGGATCCCGCCAATGGAGAGGATCATCTCGCCGGACATTTCATTAGCAGCAACGAGAAGACGTTCACATTTCCGACCAACCTGCCGACAACCGCGACGGCGAATCAACACCTGCTGTTAGGCACGGCCAGTTACGCGGCGTTGCCGGGCGCAGTCCAACCCGACTACATCCTGCCCGACAATTTTTTTAATCCGGCGGGCGATTCGCTCGACTATGCCGATGTGGACGCCTTTTCGTTCACCGCCGGACAAGTGCCGACCGACGGCGTGAATGCCCTGCTGCGCAATGTAACGACTTTTGCTTTATCCACGGGCCCGAACACAGAAACAAATCTTGCCGGGCAGACCGGCTCAGTCTCCGACGTTCCAAAGACCGGCTATCTGCAAGTGAACCTTGTCTCCGACCTGCCGGGAAATGCCTTGATTCAAGACCCACAGTTAATCAACCCCTGGGGCATCGGCCAGTCGGCGACCAGCCCCATTTGGGTTTCGGACAACGGCGCCGATGTCAGCACGATCTACAGCGGCGACGTGGCCGGCAGCCCGTTCAGCAAGGCAGCGTTGGTCGTCTCGATTCCCGGCGGAGCGCCTACAGGCCAATTGGCGAACGGCACAAGCAATTTTTCCGTGAGCGCCGGCGCAGCGACGGGACCGGCGAGATTTATCTTCGCTTCCGAGAGCGGCAACATTACCGGATGGAATCCGGGAGTGCCGGCCGCCGGTTCGACGCAAGCCGAGGTAGGAGCGACAACCGCCGGTGCAGTTTACAAGGGAATTGCACTCGCGAATAACGGCACGGCCAATCAATTGTATGCCGCTAACTTCAATAGCGGCGCCATCGACGTCTTTGATAGCAGCTTCCATCCGGTGACGCTTGCCGCGGGGGCCTTTACGGATCCCAACCTGCCGGCCGGCTATGCTCCCTTCAACATTGCCAATCTGGGCGGGCAGCTTTACGTGGCCTATGCCTTGCAGGACGCGGCTAAACACGATGATGTGGCGGGCTTCGGCCATGGGTTCGTCGACGTGTACGATGTTAATGGCGTTTTGCTCAAACGATTGATCACCGGTCATCCGGGAACTCCGACCGATCCAATGAATTCGCCGTGGGGGATGACGCTCGCCCCTGCGAATTTCGGCGACTTCAGCGGCGACCTGCTGGTCGGTAACTTCGGGAACGGAAAGATCAATGCGTTCGACCCAAGCACCGGCGCCTTCCGTGGAAGCTTAAGCGACGCCGCCGGAAATCCGATCGTTATCGACGGCTTGTGGGCGCTGCAATTTGGCAATGGCGCCGGCGCCGGCGATGCCAACAAGCTCTTCTTTACCGCCGGAAGCGGCGGCGAACAGCACGGGCTGCTCGGTTCGATCATCAGCGCGCAAAACACGCCCTTGTCGGGCGATGGCACGAAGATCACGGCCACGGAAGGGACGACCTTCAGCGGCGCCATCGCCGCCTTTGCGTCGAGCAACACGGCGGCGACCGCCGGCGCCTTTACCGCCACAATCGATTGGGGCGACGGCAGCAGCTCCGTGGGCACGGTGGTTGCGAACGGCGACGGCGGCTTCAACGTGCTCGGCAGCCATGCTTACGTTGAGGAAGCGGCCAGCGAAATCATCCACGTCACGGTGACCGACGGTTCCAGCAATACGATCACGCTGAACGCCAGCGCCAAAGTGATCGACGCCACGCTTTCGGCGACCGGCGTGCCGGTCAGTTTGCAGCAGAGTTTGACGCTGAACAACGTTGCCGTGGCGACGTTCAGCGATTCTGGCGGCGCGGAGCCCGCGGCCAATTACACGGCCACGATTGATTGGGGCGACGGAACGACGGCCGACGTGGGAAATGTGAATGCGTCAGGCGGGACCTTCACGGTTACGGGCAGCCACATCTATGCCTCCGATGGACATCGTGCGATTGCCGTAACGATCAAGGACGAAGGCGGCGCTTCGGCAACGGCCGCAAGCAGCGCTCAAGCCGGCTATCTGCAATTAAACCTGGTTTCAGACCAAGCCGGCGCGGCGCTGATCCTGGACCCGAACCTGGTCAATCCATGGGGAATCGCCCAGTCGGCGACGAGCCCGTTCTGGATCTCTGACAATGGCGCTGACGTCGCCACCATTTACAGCGGCGACGTCTCGGGCAGCCCATTCAGCAAAGCGGGGCTGGTGGTGTCGATTCCCGGCGGCGCGCCCACGGGACAGGTTGCCAATAGCACGTCCGATTTCGTCGTCAGTTCTGGTTCGGCCAGTGCACCGGCTCTGTTCATCTTCGCATCGGAAAATGGCGACATCACGGGCTGGAACCCAACGGTTCCGCCGCCGGCGCCGTCAACACACGCGCAAACAGGCGTCAGCGTCCCCGACGCGGTGTTCAAGGGGTTAGCACTTGCCAACAATGGCACGGCCAACTTCCTGTATGCCACTGACTTCCACAACGGCCAAATCGACGTTTTCGATAGCAGCTTTCATCAGGTTACGCAGGCCCCTGGAGCATTTGCCGATCCGAACTTGCCGGCGGGGTACGCGCCGTTCAACATTGCAAACTTGGGCGGAAAGCTTTATGTGACTTACGCGCTGCAGGATGCTGCCAAACACGACGATTCCGCGGGCTTCGGCCACGGGTTCGTCGATATTTATGACACGAGCGGCGTTCTACTGCAGCGGCTGATAACAGGTACGCCGGGCGATCCCGCCAGCCCCCTCAATTCGCCCTGGGGGCTGGCGATCGCGCCTGCCAACTTCGGAGATTTCAGCGGCGATCTGTTGGTGGGCAACTTCGGCAATGGTTGGATCAATGCTTTCGATCCAACGAGCGGCGCTTTTTTGGGCTCGCTCAGCGATGCCAGCGGCAAGCCAATTGTCATCGATGGCCTGTGGGGCCTGCAGTTCGGCAATGGCACGGCAGGCGGAGATGCGAACACGCTCTTCTTCACGGCCGGAACCGGCAGCGAGCAGCATGGCCTGTTCGGCGCCTTGGTGAATGCCGAAAACACGCCGCTGACAGGCGAGGGAGCGAAACTGGCCGCAACCGAGGGCGCTTCCTTCAGCGGCAATGTTGCAACATTCGCATCGAGCGACACGTCGGCTTCGGCCAACGACTTCACGGCGACGATCGTATGGGCCAACGGCTCTACCTCAGCTGGCTCGATCGCTTCCAATGGTGATGGCGGATTTGTCGTAGTTGGTTCGCATACGTTCGCCGAAGAAGGGACGAATGCCGTCTCCATCACCATTCACGATTCCATCAGCAACGACAACCTCACGATCAACGCAACGGCAACGGTCGCCGATGCACCGATCCATGCTTCCGGCGTGCCGGTAAATCCGTCGCAGGGCGTCACGGTCAATAATGCCGAAGTCGCGACTTTCACAGACGATGGCAGTGCGGAGCCGATTGCAAATTACACGGCGACGATCGACTGGGGCGATGGCACGTCGTCGTCGGGAGTCGTCTCCTTGAACGGCGCAACCTTCCAGGTCGCAGGCAGCCATACATATACTGCAGGCGGCGTTCATGCGATCACCACGAGCATCAAGGACGAAGGTGGCAGCACAGCGACGGCGACCAGCAGCACTTCGAGCGGCTATCTGCAATTGAATCTGGTCTCTGATCAGCCGGGAGATGCCTTACTCACCGATCCGGACCTGGTAAATCCTTGGGGAATTTCGCTGCCCCCGACGACGGGGGCGTTTTGGGTTTCCGATAATGGCGCCGATGTTGCAACGCTGTATGCCGGCGCCGTCGCCGGCAGTCCGTTCAGCAAATCGGGGCTGGTCGTGTCAATTCCCGGCGGCGCTCCGACAGGTCAGGTGTTTAACAGCACGAGCGACTTTAAGGTCAGTTCGGGCGGCGCCAGTGCACCTGCTTTGTTCATTTTCGCCTCCGAAAATGGCAGCATCACCGGTTGGAATCCCGCCGTGCCGCCGCCGACGCCGTCGACGACTGCTCAAACCGGCGTCACGATACCCGGCGCGGTGTTCAAGGGTCTAGCGCTCGCTTCGAATGGCGGCGCCAACTTCCTGTATGCAACCGATTTCCACAATGGCCAAATCGACGTCTTCGATAGCAGCTTCCACCAAGTCGCGCTGGCGCCGGGAGCGTTCACCGACCCAAGCTTGCCGGCTGGTTATGCTCCGTTCAATATCACGAATCTGGGCGGCAAGCTTTACGTCAGCTATGCGCTGCAAGATGCCGAGAAGCATGACGACGTGGCGGGCGCCGGCCATGGCTTTGTCGACGTGTATGACGCCGCCGGAGTCATGCAGCAACGGTTGATTACCGGCGTGCCAGGCGATGCGAATAGTCCTTTGAACTCGCCTTGGGGCATGGTCATTGCGCCCGCCAATTTTGGCGACTTCAGCGGCGACCTGCTGGTCGGCAATTTCGGCGACGGCAAGATCCACGCGTTCGACCCTAATACCGGCGCCTTGCTCGGCGCCGTCAGCAATCCTGACGGCAACCCGATCACAATTGATGGATTGTGGGGGCTGGCATTCGGTAACGGCGCCACAGCGGGCGATAAAAATGTGCTGTTCTTCTCGGCGGGCAGCGACGGCGAACAACATGGGTTATTCGGCGCACTGGAAAACGCGCAGAATACGCCGCTGGCCGGGGAAGCCGCGAAACTCTCGCTGACGGAAGGTGCGTCGTTCAGCGGGACTGTGGCGACCTTTGCGGCCAGCGACGTTTCTGCCCAGGCGGCCAGCTTCACCGCCAATATTGACTGGGGAGACGGCCAGACTTCGACCGGAACGGTCGTATCCAATAGCGACGGCGGCTTCAATGTGCTCGGCTCGCACGTCTACGCGGAAGAGGCGACTCATGCCATCCACGTGACCGTCACCGATAATGCACAGCGGACGATCACGATCATCGGCAGCGCAGCAGTCGCCGACGCGCCGTTGATTGCGACGGGGGAGACCGTCAAAGTCGACCGCCATGATGCGGCGCCGATCATTGTGGCCACATTTGCCGACGCAGGCGGCGCGGAAGCAGTGGCAAATTATTCGGCAACCGTCGATTGGGGCGACGGCAGCCCAACTACAAGCGGCATCATCACCCTCAGCGGCGGCGGGTTCAGCATTTCCGGCGTTCATGATTACGAAAAACCGGGCCGCCACACGGTTACGGTAACAATCAAGGACGAAGGGGGCGCGACGACATCAACCACATCTAAGGCGACTGTCGGCAATGACCATGAACGCCTGGTCGAGCAGTTCTTCGAGCAATTGCTCGATCGCGACGCCGACGATAACGGCCTGAACTTCTTTCTGGGATTGCTCAATCAAGGCAAGTCGGCGGCGGATATCGTCGCTCAGATCGAAGCGACGACCGAGTTCCTTGCCGCCGAGGTGCAAGCTCTGTTTCAGCAACTTCTGCACCGTGGCGCCGAGCCGAGCGCTGTAAGCTTCTTCAGCAAGCAGCTCTCGGCCGGCCAAGGAGAACGACATGCGGAAGGCTTGATTATTTCCTCGCCGGAATACTTCCAGCTGCACGGCGGCAATGGCAACGCATTCCTGGACGCAATGTATCAAGACCTCTTGAATCGCGGCATTGATCCCGGGGCCGAAAGTTTTTGGAGCAGTAAAACTCTAACTAGCAGTTCTGCTCGCGATCAGATTGCGGCCGCCGTGTTTAGCAGCGACGAATTCTTAACGAACCTGATCGAGCATGACATGCAGCAATTCCTCGGTCGTCCCGTCGATGCAGAGGCCTTGAAAGCATTCCTCAAGGCTCTGCAAAACGGTGAAACTGAAAATCAGCTACGCGCCACCATCTTGAGTTCACCTGAATTCGCCGGAAACGTTTAATTAAGAAATACGTATCCGCGGTCGTGCCTGTTCCGATAGGGTCTTAGCGAAGCCCGCCGGAAATATAGAAACTCTCGCCCGTGATCCAGGCTGAATCGGACGAAGCGAGGAATACCGCCGCGGGTGCGATATCTTGCGGTTGCCCAATGCGGCCGAGGGGCGTCTGCGATTCGATTTGCTTGCGGAAGTCGCTCTCGGAGATTCCGGCCGCGTGGACCCCTTCGGTCTCAACCATGCCAGGATTGATCGAGTTGACGCGGATCTGCCGCGGCCCAAGCTCCTGGGCCAGTGAACGCGTGATGGCATTCACAGCGGCCTTGGTTGCGCTATAGACTGCGCTGTTGGGCGGCGCCAGCGTGGCGACCACGGAACTGATGTTGACGATGGCGCCCCCTTCCGGACCAAACCGCTTGACGGCCGCTTGCGAGGCGAGCAGTAAGCCCAGCACGTTCAGGCTGAACTGCTTGTGATAGTGTTCTGCGGTAATATTCTCCAACGGGGCAAATTCATAAATGCCCGCGTTGTTGACCAGGACGTCGAGCCGGCCGAATGCAGTATGGGCCTCGGCGAACAGCCGCTCGATTTGTGCCTGATCGGTCATGTCGGCCTGAATTGCCACCGCTTTTCCCTGTTTGTCGGTAATCTCGGCAACGACGCGATCGGCGCCGGACTTACTGGAAGCGTAGTTGACGACGACTGCCGCTCCCTCGGCGGCCAACTGCTTGGCAATGGCGGCGCCGATGCCCTTTGAGGCGCCCGTGACGACCGCAACTTTCCCGGCAAGTTTCTGTGGCATGGTCCACTCCTTGTTTTGATTGGTTCAAGTTACTTAAAGGCACACGAACGCGACGTGGTCTGCTCTTGAAGTACCGGCGACGCCGTTCAACCTTACGCACAAAACAAAAATGCGTCGCTTGCCGCCGGAAAAACGCCGATCTCAACGAGACAGCCTGCAAATTCGGCACGTTGACGGCTGCATCTCCCTCGTCGGCCCAGCTCTCAAGCGCTCACTGGCACGCGGGGAAAATCCACCTCAGTGTCTGCCAGCCGGTTGAAGTAGTTGGTCAAGGTCGAAAGAGCGACATGCCCAACCACTTCGGCGATCTCCGCATCGGAAAGGCCAGCCTGCCGGGCGTCGGATAGCTGCTCGTCCAATACTTCGCCCCGGCGTTCAAGGACATTTAACGCCAGAGACAGAGCGGCCTGACTCTTTGCGTCGTCCGCGCGCCCCTGCCGCGCTGCTTGCAGCTGCTCGGGTTTCAGGCCGGCGCGCGCTCCGAAAAATGTATGGGCAGACAAGCAGTATTCGCACTCGTTTGCTTCGCTGACCGCTAGCGCGAGTTGCTCGCGCAAACGTGCAGGCAGCACGCCTTTGGCCAAGGCGCCGCTGAACGCTAGATATCCTTCGAGCAGCGCCGGAGCCGTGGCCATCGTTTTCATCATATTCGGAACGACTCCCAACTTTGCCTTGACGCCCTCCAGCAGTTGATGGGTTTTGCCTTCAGCCACGACAGGATCGACGAAGTTGATGCGGTTGAACATGAAAGACTCCTTCTCATCAATGGTCAAAGGATCGACCAACACGCCGCAGCGGCTCGGATCCGAGAGCTTCTCGGCATGATCGCATCGCCGCGGCGATCCAGCAGGAATACCGACCGGCGAGCGAAGTCTTACAGGAGGTTGTTGAGCGAGGATAAAGACCAGATCCGATGCAATATTTATCATCTATCGCAGCCGGCTTGGAGCCGCTGAAGCGCGGCGATCAATCGCTTCAGTTCCGCGACAGACGAGCTTTCCTAAGGCGCGTAAGAGATGAGTCGCTCGTCGGTATCCTCCTCTGTCAAGAATGTTCATTCCCGCGGAGGTACTCTTGCGGCAGCGTCTTGTTCGATCGTCTCATGAAGATTTACCGATCGGTCGAAGCTCGCAATAAAATAAAAAGGAGTAGCAGGTTATCTTGCGGCGCTTGAATTCACTTTTGCATCCGGCCGCCCCTCGTCCGAACGCCCTTCAAGGCGTATCATGGGGGCTGATGCGGTCGAGGCGGGCCGCGGTCCTCCGATTGACGGCTGCAAGTGGTACGTTCAGGTGCAACCATGTCCGTGGACAACTCGCCGCTGACCCGGGCCAGCTTGTTGGTGCAAATTCGCGATGGAGCCAATCATGGCGCCTGGCAGGAGTTCATGCAGCTCTATGGTCCGATCGTTTATGCATTCGCCCGCAAACGCGGACTGCAAGATGCGGACGCCGCCGATCTGATGCAGGATGTGATGCGTTCGGTTGCCGCCGCAATCGGCCGGCTCGACTACGATCGGAGCCAGGGTACGTTTCGCGGCTGGCTGTTTACGATCACGCGGAACAAAGTTTTCAGCTTCCTGTCGGCGCGCCGCATCCGACCTCAAGCTACCGGCGATACGTCGACGATTCGCCTGCTTGCCGAGCAGAGCGACGCAAACGACGGCGCCGAAGTCTGGGATGTAGAATACCAGCGGCGACTCGCGTCGCTCGCCATGGAGCGCATCAAGGGCGAGTTCCAAGAAACTACGTGGCGGGCGTTCTGGCTGACAGCGGTCGAAGGCCAGGCGGCGGCAGACGCGGCCAGGCAGGTGGGCATTTCGACTGGAGCTGTCTACGTCGCCAAGAGCCGCGTGCTCGCACGGCTCAAGGCGGAAGTGGAGGCGATCGAACGGCAGGAGGAGGCTTGAAATGAAAATCGCCACGAATTGTCCGCAAACTGAGGAATTGCGCCAATTGCTCGGCGGCTCGCTGGCGGATGAGCGACAACAGGAGTGCACCTCGCATTTGGAGTCGTGCACATGCTGCCAGGCGCGGATCGAGGAAATCGCCACCGACGGGACGCAGCTTTCACAAGTCATTAAAAATCTGCACGAGGTCGAGCCGCAGGCGACCTCAGCATATTGGCCTGCGCTCAAATCGCTCAACGTTGACACGCCGCAAATGGTCTCGCCGCGCACTCCTGCTCGCAAGCACGAGCTTTCGCTTGATTTCCTCGGGCCGCCGACCGACGCCGCTTATCTGGGCCGGCTCGCGCAATTCGACGTCATGCGGATCCTCGGCCGCGGCGGAATGGGCGTCGTACTCGAAGCGTTCGATTCGCGGCTGCAACGCCATGTGGCCCTCAAGGTGCTCGATCCCGAACTGGCCGGCGATGACATTGCGCGGCAACGCTTCTGCCGCGAGGCCCGGGCAGCAGCGTCGATCACGCACGAGAACGTGGTTGCCGTCCATCAGGTGGAGAAATCGGGCGACGAGGGCTTGCCCTACCTGGTCATGCAACTGATTGCCGGGGAATCACTAGAACAGCGACTGGAGCGCCAGAAGCAGTTGCCGCTGCGCGAGATCGTACGGATTGGCATGCAAGCGGCTCACGGGCTCGAAGCCGCCCATGCCCAGGGCCTGATTCATCGCGATATCAAGCCGGGCAATATTCTATTGGAATCGCCGCACGATCGGGTGAAACTGACCGACTTTGGCCTGGCGCGCGTGGCCGACGAGGCGAAACTCACGCACACCGGCTTTGTTTCCGGCACGCCGCTCTACATGGCGCCCGAGCAAGCCATGGGCGAGGAGTCTGATCATCGTTCCGATCTGTTCAGCCTGGGCGCCGTGTTGTACGAAATGTGCGCTGGCCAACCGCCGTTCGTCGGCAACTCGGCGCTTGTCATTCTTCGCCAGATCGCCGACGAAAAGCATCGTCCCATCCGCGAACTGAATCCCGCCATTCCCGAATGGCTGGCCCATACGATCGATCGATTACTGGAAAAAAAGCCCGACGGTCGCATTCCTTCGGCAGCTCAGCTGGCGGAGCTGTTCGACTTTGAATGGGCGCTGATGAAGACCACTTCAGAAGATGTGCCGACCGTCTGCCAGGTGGCGGCCAAAAAGCGCGCCACGCGGAACCGATGGATCGCCGTTGCCGTCGGCGCCACGTTCCTTTCACTCGGGCTGCTGAGTGGAACGTTTCTCGCCAATCGCAATCCGCAAGCCAATGAACCTGCCTCCTCTGCAGCTCCCATGGCCGTGCTTGGAGCCAACGCCGGCACAGTCTGGTCGGTCGCATTCAATCCAGCGAGCGATACCGCTGCGATGGCCGTTGAAGATGGCTCGGTTCGCCTCTGGGATCTACCGACGAAGAGCGTCAAATCCACTTTTGAGGCGCATCGCGGGGTAGTCTGGGTCGCGCGGTACTCGCAATCGGGCGAACTGCTGGCAACGGCCGGAGACGACGGACTGATCAAACTTTGGAATCCCGCTCAGTCGACGACGATCAAGATTTTCGAGCATCCCAACGCCGTGCGCGGGCTGGCGCTGGCGCACGACGATCAAACTCTATTTGCAGGCGATCGCCAGGGAGGCCTGCGCGTCTGGTCGCTTGATGCGGATCAGCCTTCGCGCGAAGCACAACAACCTGGCGCGATCTATGCCGTAGCCCTTTCCCCCGACGATGCGACCTTGGCGACTGCCGGCAGTGAAAAAGTCGCACGGCTCTGGAATGCCAAAACCCTCGCGCAGAAACTCACCTTGGCAGGTCATGCCGGTCCGATCTATGCCTTGTCCTTCAGTCCCGACGGACGCCGATTGGCCTCGGTCGGCTGGGACAAAAAGGTTCGCATCTGGGATGTCGGCAGCGGCGAACTCGTCCAATCTTGGGACAGCCACGACGGAGATATCTGGGCGGTCGCCTATTCCCCCGACGGCGCCAAGTTGGCGACTGGGGGCCACGACGGCGCCGTAAAGCTCTGGAATGCAGAGAGCGGCGATCTCGCGGCGAACTATCTGGGCCATAAGCTCGCGATTCACACCCTCGCCTTCAATCGCGATGGCACGCTGCTCGCTTCAGGCGGCCGCGACGGCGCCGTGAGAGTCTGGAAGATCGAGTAACCGATCCGCGAAGCTGCTCCTGGCCTACTGTCGCGCTATCTGAGCAGCATTGCGGCGGCGCGCGGGTCCGAGCTGCCCAGCCGACTCCGGCGATGCGGTTGCATAAGTTCAAGTTCGCAGATAACTTGACCGCCTACCTATTAAGTGTTTTTTATCGATTCTGAGAGGACCATCGTCGCATGCGGCTGAGATTTCGGTTGTGGACGGGGCAAGCACTCTCCGTGAATGCACCGGCTTGCGGTGCTTTTTCCGAAAAAACAAGGGCGAAACTGAGATGGTTGATTGTTGCCCTGACAGTCCTGGCCGCGGCGGCGGGGCCGGTTGCAGCCGCCGAAGAATCGCATCACGGCGGCGGCGAAGCGAGTCTGATTCTGCCCGATCTCAATCAGGCGAAATTCCTCGGCGACAGCATTGGCGGCAGGGACCTGCTGTTCGCGGGGCTGGTTGTTTCGCTGCTGGGACTCGCCTTCGGCCTGTATGTCGGCGCTGAGTTGAAGAGGCTGCCCGTTCATTCGTTGATGGGCGAAGTGTCGGAGCTGATTTACGAAACGTGCAAGACCTATTTGCTGACCCAGGGCAAGTTCTTGTTCGTGCTCTGGCTGTTCATCGGCTCGGTAATTGTCTTCTATTTCAAGTACTTGCAGAATTTCGAAACGACGCGGGTCGTCATCATTCTGCTGTTCAGCGTGATCGGCATCCTTGGCAGCTATGGCGTGGCATGGTTCGGCATTCGCGTGAACACATTGGCGAACTCGCGAACCGCGTTCGCCAGCCTGGCCGGCAGGGCCTTTCCGTGCTATGCCATTCCGCTGAAAGCCGGCATCAGCATCGGGATGCTGCTGATCAGCGTCGAGTTGCTGCTGATGCTGATCATCCTGATGTTTATTCCCGGCGAATATGCCGGACCGTGCTTTATCGGCTTTGCAATCGGCGAATCGCTCGGCGCCGCGGCCCTCAGAGTTGCCGGCGGGATTTTTACTAAAATCGCCGACATTGGCGCCGACCTGATGAAGATTGTCTTCAAGATCAAGGAAGACGACGCTCGAAATCCCGGCGTGATCGCCGATTGCACCGGAGACAATGCGGGCGACTCGGTCGGTCCGTCAGCCGACGGCTTTGAGACTTACGGCGTGACGGGCGTCGCGCTGATTACGTTCATCCTGCTGGCCGTCAAAGATCCCGACGTGCAGGTGCGGCTGCTGGTCTGGATTTTCATGATGCGGGTGATGATGGTGGTGGCCTCCGCCGCTTCTTACTTCATCAACGAGCGATTGGCCAAGACAAAATATGACCATGCCCGGCATTTCAACTTCGAGTCTCCGTTGACGGTCCTCGTGTGGTTGACGTCGCTCGTTTCGGTGATGCTGACTTACATCGTTTCCGCGACGCTGATCCCAAAGCTGGGCGGAGACGACTTTTTGTGGTGGAAACTGTCGACGATCATCAGTTGCGGAACGCTCGCCGGGGCGATTATTCCGGAAGTGGTGAAGATCTTCACGTCCACCGAGTGCGCTCACGTCCGCGAAGTTGTCACCTCGTCCGAGCAAGGCGGGGCCTCTTTGAACATCTTGTCAGGGCTCGTCGCCGGCAACTACAGCGCCTATTGGCTGGGAATCATTATTTTAGGGCTGATGGGCGTGGCCTATCAGATGAGCCAATTGATCAGCGGCGACTTGATGCTGGCCCCGCCGGTATTCGCCTTCGGCCTGGTGGCGTTCGGATTTCTCGGCATGGGACCGGTGACGATTGCAGTCGACAGTTACGGCCCAGTGACCGACAACGCCCAGTCGGTATTCGAGTTGTCCACGATCGAGAGTTCCCCGGGAATCAAGCAAGACCTGGAGCAGAACTTCGGTTTTACGCCCGACTTCGAATTGGCAAAGGACAATCTTGAAAAGAACGATGGGGCAGGCAATACCTTTAAGGCGACGGCAAAGCCGGTGCTGATTGGAACGGCCGTGGTGGGAGCCACGACGATGATTTTCTCGATCATCCTTGAACTCACCGGCGGCCTAAAGCCCGAATTGCTGGCGAACCTGTCGATCTTGTATCCGCCGTTTTTTCTCGGGCTAATCGCTGGCGGCGCGGTGATCTTCTGGTTCACCGGCGCTTCGATCCAGGCGGTAACTACCGGAGCCTATCGGGCCGTCGAGTTCATCAAGGAAAACATCAAGCTGGACGCGTCGGTCAAGAAAGCGTCGACCGAGGACAGTAAAACGGTGGTGGCGATTTGCACCCAATACGCCCAAACCGGCATGTTCAATATCTTTGTCACGGTCTTCTTTTCCACGCTCGGATTTGCATTCCTGGAGCCTTACTTCTTCATCGGCTATCTGGTATCGATCGCCTTGTTTGGGTTGTTTCAGGCGATCTTCATGGCCAATGCCGGCGGCTCCTGGGACAATGCCAAAAAGATCGTCGAAACCGAGCTGAAGGCGAAGGGCACTCCGCTGCACGATGCCACCGTGGTAGGCGATACGGTCGGCGACCCCTTCAAGGATACATCGTCGGTCGCTCTGAATCCGATCATCAAATTCACGACTCTGTTCGGGCTCTTGGCGGTTCCGCTCGCGGTCTCGCTCAAGGAAAAGGAAGGGGCCAATGTCACCGCAGGATTCGCCATCGTTTTCCTGCTGATCGCAATGTTTTTCGTTTATCGTTCGTTTTATGGAATGCGCATTCACCAGACGGAAGGCGAGAAACCGCATAACTGAGCGAGTTTCCGTCGCCGGTTGCAGCCCGCGTGAGCGGACGGCACAAGTCCGCGGCGCGAGCAATGGAATACTGGCCAGGGAAGCTCAAGCCAGAATTTGACGGACGACGTTTCCCGCGACGTCAGTGAGCCGGAAATTGCGTCCGGCGTAGCGATAGGTCAGCGTTTCGTGGTCGAGCCCGAGCAGGTGCAGGATCGTGGCGTGGAGATCGTGCATGTGCACTTTGTCGGCCACGGCCTGGTGACCAAACTCGTCGGTCATGCCAAATGAAGTCCCCCCGCGGACGCCACCGCCGGCCAGCCACTGCGTAAAGCCGCCAGGGTTGTGGTCGCGTCCGGTGCCGTTTTTTTCGGCGTACGGCGTGCGTCCAAATTCACCGCCCCACCACACCAGGGTGTCTTCCAGAAGTCCCCGCCGCTTCAAATCGGCGAGCAATCCTGCCACGGGACGGTCCACGGCGCGAGCATGATCGGCATGCTTGGGCAGGTTGGAGTGCTGGTCCCAGGCTGGATTCGCCGTATTGTCGCCATACGTCACCTGCACGTAACGCACGCCCGCTTCGCACAGCCGCCGTGCCAGCAGGCACTTGCGGCCAAAGTCATCGGTCGGCGGACTGCCGATGCCGTAGAGCTCAAGCGTGTCAGCCGATTCCTGCGAGAGATCGACCACACCGGGCGCGTGTTGCTGCATGCGCCACGCCAGCTCGTAGGATTGAATGACCGCCTCCAATTCGTGATCGCTCGGATGGCGTCCCAACTGCTCGAAATTGAACTGAGCGAGCAGATCGAGCTGTCGGCGTTGTGCGTCGGAACTTAGTTGCTCGTTCGATAGATTCTTGATCGTCGCCTCGCGGGCAGGCGCGCCCGCGTTTCCCAACGGAGTTCCCTGATAGATCGCCGGCAAAAAGGCGCTGCCAAAGTTCCGCGGGCCGCCGTTGCCGGCCGATGGAGCAATCGAAACAAAGGCGGGCAGGTTCTCGTTCTCGCTCCCCAGCCCGTAAACGATCCACGACCCCATGGAAGGTCGGATCAAATTCGTGGCGCCGCAGTGCAGGAACAACGTGGCGGGGCCGTGCGCCACCCCCTCGGTATGCAACGAATGGATGAAGCTCAAATCATCAGCGTGCCTGGCCGTCTCGGCGAACAACTCCGAGGCCCAGCGGCCCGACTCGCCATACTGCCCGAATTTCCACGGCGACTTGAGCACGCGGTGCGTCGACTGGCTTTGTCCCGTGTTGGCCAGCACGCGAGCATCCGCGAACGAGAGTTGCTTGCCGTCTTGCGCCGCTAGCGCCGGCTTATAATCGAACGTGTCGACTTGACTTGGTCCGCCCTGCATGAAGATGAAGATCACCCGCTTCGCCTTGGGCTGGTGATGGGGCGATTTCGCCGCGAGCGGGTTTTCTGCGCCTCGCGCGCGCTCGCCTAACATTGCCGCCAGCGCCAGACCGCCGAATCCGCAGGCGGCGCGCTGAAGGGCGTCGCGGCGCGTGATAGGCGCCCGAGCGAAGCGAGCTTCTGCGAGCCAGCGGTCTGCGTTTTGCATGCGGCGCCTTTCTCTTCAATCGAGATATCGATAAT
>JAICIG010000061.1 GCA_025924495.1 Pirellulales bacterium
AGGAAGCGGAATTGGACGTCTGTCTGGAAGCGATCGACCGGCGGCGAGCGGAACTGTTTGAGGAATTCAAGCCGCTCGGAGAGTTGAGTTTCGCCGAGAAACCCAAACGCCTGCGTCAACGGATTGAAAAGTATTGGAAGATCCGACGCGACGTCGCCCGATAAGCGATGGCGGGCTGGTTCTTATTTCGACCGGCGCGGCCGGCGATTCGAGATCGCCGCGGCAGCCAGCTTCAGGTCGCTCACGAATTGCGCATGCATTTCCTCTCGCTGCGCGTGATCGGGCGCTCGTAAAATGGCGGAAGGATGATAGGTGGCGACGAGCGCCGGCGCCCAATCGCTCGCGAGTATCTGGCCGCGCTCGCGCGTGATGCGGAACGCCGGACCCAACAACGACTGGGCCGCCGTTGCGCCCAGGCAGACAATCGCCTCTGGTCCAATCGCCTCGATCTCGGCGGCCAGCCAAGGCCGGCAGGCTGCGACTTCGCGCGACGAGGGCTTCCCATGCAGGCGCCGCTTGCCTTGCGGCGTCCATTTGAAGTGCTTCACGGCGTTGGTAATGTAAACCTCGTCTCGCTCGATGCCGGCCTCTTCGAGTGCGGCGGCGAGCAGTTTCCCTGCCGGGCCGACGAAGGGGCGGCCTTGCAGATCTTCCTGGTCCCCCGGTTGTTCGCCGGCCATCAGGATTCGCGCGTGGACATCGCCTTCGCCGAATACCGTTTGCGTCGCATTCATGTACAAAGGGCAGCCGTGGCACTCCCGCGCCGCTTTGCGCAATGCGGGGATCGTGCGTTTCTCGGGCAGATAATCGGCGGCCGAAGTTTTTGCCGCCGGCGCCTTGGCCGCCGCAGCCTTCGAGCTTGAACGTTTTGCGGTCATCGACGCAGTTCCTGTTGTCAACGCTACTTGACTGCCCAGGCCGCATAGTTCAGGCAGGTCAACGTGAAGTCGGTGCGGTCGAGCAGAAAGGTCGGTTCGCCGGGTGATAGCAGACGATGGAATAAGGCCAACTGCCGCTTTGTCAGATAGGGCTCGACGCGCTCCCGCAAGTGGGCCAGATAACCCACGAGAAACTCTCGAACGTCCGGATCGGCCAGGCCCGTGCGGCTGATCGCGTAGGTCCTGACAGAGCACGACGTAAACCCGGCGGCGTGAAACTCCTGCGGCAGAAAGCGACCCATGTAGTACTTGTCCGGCTCTGCACTCTCGCGCCGAAAGGCGGCCAGTTCCGCCTGACGGATCGCGAGTTCCAGAGCGGGGGGCCAGGGTAATACCACCTCGTGCAAGCTGTCGTTTTCGAGCACGGCCGCACGACCGCCGGGACGCGTCACGCGACGCATTTCCTGGAGCACCGCCGTCGAGTTGGGCAGGCTGTATAAACTCTGTGCGCACCACACGACGTCGAACGAATTGTCTGGGAACGGAAGCTTGAGGGCGTTGGACGCCAATGCAGCGACATGAGAGCCGCCGTGAAGGCCTGGCGAGACCGGCGGGCGGCTCGCCGCTCGCAAGTACGATAAATTCGTATCCATGGCGATGACGACCGCTTCGGCGCCAAACAACTTCGACAGCCAGCCCGCGTAGGTGCCATCGCCACAAGCGATATCGAGCCCTAAGCTCGCTGCGTTTGGGAAAACATCGGCCAGCAACTGCTGCAATTCGGCGCGAAACGCGCGATGGTAAGCCGCCTGATACCGCGTGTAGTCGGGCAGGCCTTCGGCCAACTTAGGCGGCGGCGCTGGTTGCAGAGCATTTTGGTCGATCGACTCGCTCAGCGCAGCGGCAAACGCAGGCGCGCGATCGTCGGCTCCGATGCTCATGGCCGCAGTCCGGAGGGGTGGTCGAAGCGACGCAGCCCGGCCGCGCCGGCGCTTTCGAAGCTGCGGCCGGCCAGCGCCTTGGCTGCCGCGGCAATGTGCTCGGCGTCGATGCCGGCGGCGGCCAGCAGTTCTTCCGGCGTACCCGAACCTGGCATCTGGCGGACCGCCAGTTGCACAATTACCGGTTGTGGCGAGCTATCGGCCGCCGATTCGCCGGCAGCGAACGCTTCCATGACGGCAGCGCCCAATCCGCCTTCGACCCAATGATCTTCGACGACGAGCAAGCGGCCGCCCGTGTCGCGATCCGCTTGCAGCAACGTTTCGCGATCGATCGGTTTGACCGAGTAGGCGTCGATGATGCGCAGGCGGATGCCTTCCGCCGCGAGTTGTTCGTAGGCCTTCAGCGCCTCGTGCACGGTAATGCCGGCTGCGACCACGGCCACGTCGTCATGCTCCGATCGTCTCAGCACTTTGCTGCCGCCGACTTCGAAGGGCTCGTGCTCGTCGTAGATAATCTCGGTCTTGGCCCTTGTGGTGCGCAGGTAAGAGATGCCGCGCGTTTCGGCCATCAGCTCGACCAGCCTTGCGGTTTGATTGGCGTCGCAGGGGTAAAGTACGGTGCTGCCAAACACAGCGCGCATCATCGTCAGATCCTCGAGCGCCATCTGCGAGGGCCCATCCTCGCCGATACTGACGCCCGCATGCGAGCCGCACAAGCGAATGTTGGCGTCGCTGATGGCGGCCATGCGAATCTGATCGTAGGCCCGAGTGAGGAACGCGGCGAAGGTGGAGGCGAAGGCCTTTTTGCCGCGCAGCCCTAGGCCAACGGTCGAGGCAATCAGTTGTTGCTCGGCAATAAACATCTCGAAAAATCGGTTCGGAAACGCCTTTTGAAATTCGTCAGAGTGGGTCGAATTCGAGACCTCGCCATCGAGCACGACCATGTCGCTTAGGCTTGCGCCGAGTGCAACGAGCGCGTCGCCATAAGCTTTGCGGGTCGCTTCTTTGGCGCCCGCCTTGTAGACGGGAAGCTTGAGCGGCTTTTCGGCGACGGTGCGCGCCGGTTCTCGTCGCTCGGGCAAAGCGACGGAGACCCGTATCTGTCGCTCGCCGCCTAACTCTGCGATGGCTGCTTTGGCTTCATCGGGGGGCAAGGCTTTGCCGTGCCAGCCGTTGACGTTCTCCAACGACTTAACGCCCCGACCTTTGATGGTCTTAGCAATCAAGCACGTCGGCATATCTTGCTGCGCAATCGCTTCGGCGAAAGCCAGATCGATGGCCGGCAGATCGTGCCCATCAAGCTCGACGGTATTCCAGCCGAACGCCCGAGCACGGTTGGCGTAGGCTGCGCTATCCCAACCCAGTTCGGTTTCGCCGCGCTGGCCGAGCCGGTTCATGTCGATGATGGCGATCAAGTGGTTGAGCTTATAGTAGGACGCTTTATCGAAGGCTTCCCAGACCGAGCCTTCGGCCATTTCGCTGTCGCCGAGCAGCACCCAGGTGCGGTAGGGCAGCTCGTCGAGATATTTGCCGTTGAGCGCCATGCCGACGCCGATGCCAATGCCTTGCCCCAACGAACCGGTCGCCGCTTCGACCCACGGCAACACGCGCGGATTCGGGTGGCCTTGCAGCCGGCTGCCGAACTTGCGGAAAGTCAGCAATTCTTCGTCGCCAATGACGCCGACCGCCTTATAAATGGCATACAGCAGCGGCGACGCGTGCCCTTTGCTGAAAATCAGCCGATCGTTGTTCGGGTTGTGGGGTTCCTGCCCATCGTATTGCAGGTAGCGGCTGATCAGCACGGCCATCAGATCGGCGGCCGAGAGAGACGAGGTGGGATGTCCGGAACCAGCCGCTGTCGAACAACGGATACTGTCGACGCGCAACTGAGCGGCCAACTCCTTCCATGTTTGTAATACGTCGGTCATGAGACTTGCTCCTTGCACCGCATCCGATCAAAAGAATCGACCTCTTAAACCGCGGTTAGCCGACCGGTCGTTCCTGCCGACCGTCGTGTTCGCTCTCCTCGCCCAGGATCTCCTTGATCCGCTCTTCCAGCCGGTCGAGATCCCACTTGCCCTGGTCGCGAATGATCGATCGAAGCAGCGGATTGATCTCGCCGATGGTGTCGAGAATGTCGCTTAGCAACTCGTATTGCTCTTGCCCCTTCGACTCCGACCGAGGCACGCCGGTCAGATCTCGCAGGATCGCGTTTTCGGAGCGGGAGGCGATGAACGGCTGATCGATACTCTCGACGTAGACATGGGTGCGCCTGCCTGGACCGCGGTCTTCTTCGATGGGCTCGAGGCCGACGATGCTGTCGGAGCGAAAGAACTTGCCGTACCCTAGCGCTACCATGACTCCTTTGTCGATACGCATGGTCGGTCCTCATTCATTCTCATCGCCTGCCGGCGCCCGTCTTGCGATTGCTCATGCACGCCGCGCCCGACTTGCTCGCCGGGCTGGCTCGTGCGCGTGCGGACTTCAGGTCAGGCCCTGTTGGCGTTCCGCGCAGGCAATGCAATGAGGCGTGTAAGGCAGCGCGTTCAAGCGCGTTTCGGAGATTTCTTGCCCGCACTCTTGGCATGTTCCAAAGGTTCCAGCCTCGATGCGTTCCAGTGCGCCGTCGACAGCTTCCAGGATTTCATGCTCGTTCTGCGCCACGGCCAGGTCGGCGTCTTCGCCTTCGCTGTCCATGTCGGCCAGATGGGTGCGGACGGCCGAAATCTCGCCGGTCGCCGCGCCGTTTTCAGTCAGTGCGGCCTGAACATGGTCGACGGCGGTGAACAAGCGCTCGCGCATTTCCAATAGCTTCGAACGGAACTTTTGTGCTTGTGCGTGATCCATGATGTAGGTTCTGCAGCCTTTCTCTTCGAGATGGTTTAATGGCAAAGTACGTAGGTTTTCAATTTTCGACGCACCAGACGCATGAACGACGAGAAAGCCGTCTATGCCGCCGGGCGCGGAGCTTGGGTCTCGTCGATGGCCGAAGCTCGATGGCCGCCGCGCGTGCGATTCAATAGTGCCAAGAGCGCCGCGAAGCCCAACAGGCCGGCCAGTCCCCATTCGAGTCGCGAATTGTTCGTCGCGGCCGGTTGGTTGTCGGGCGGCGGCGGTTGAGACCCATCCTGAGCGCCTGCGGGCGTGGCCGCCAAACAGAGGCCAAGCACGAGAGCTCGAGCCGCATTAATCATGAAATTCCTCATGGTTCTCTCCTCGGCGCCACTAGGGGCCCCGCGTTTGCTCCACGGTGAAACTAACGGCGCCACGTGGTGCAATTTTGAAGCCAAGGGTGCGCAAAAAATCTTCGCTGCGCTATAAACGGCTCGCGAATCAAAAGCGATAGCGAGCCGCAGCCGAGTTTCAACCCGACCGCCAACCGGCGGATGCAAGCATGAAGTCTGGCCGGTTCTCTGCGGCCGTCGGCGCGTTGTCGTGTGCCCGTTGCTCGGCTCTGCCTGTTCTCTATGCCCGTGACAGGAAACTCCGCAGCGCTTTCTCTTCTGGCTCAGTCAAGATCATCATGACCGCCCGTCAGGCGGCGCCATGCTTTTAACCGATTGGAGGCGCGGCCTCTGCTGCGACAAAGGCATATAAGTTGCACCGAAACGCCGAGTTGAAGAATTGGCGTCGATCCGTGAAGCCGGCGACGAACCGCCATTATGCGTATCAAGGAGCACGAACATGATTGAAACTCCTCACAAAAGAGCCGGAGACGGCGGAAACGTGGGCGTTTCTCCTGCTGAGCAGGAGCGGCAGCGGAAGATGTCTCACCCGGGGACGGGCATGCAGGAAGACGTAGGAAGCGCGCTCCATCCGCCGCACCACCCTGGGGCAGCAGATAGCTCGCAGGGGGCGTCGAATCCGATGACGCCGCCGCCTGAAGCTCGCACCGATTGGCCTCGCGGCGTCGGTGAATTGGGAACCGAAGGCATGGACCCTTCGCAACCTTTGAATGAAGAGCCGCGTTTGGGGCGAGAACCTTAGTTCTCCCGGCTAACGCATCAGCCCTGGCCGCGGAGCTGTTTTTCCATGCGCTGCTGCAATAGAGCCAGCACCGCGGCCTCTTCGGCAGGCAGGGCAGGGAGCGAGGTACGCAACTCTTCTTCCGTTCGCTGCTGCACAACTTCTATCAGCGACCGGTCCATGTAAGCGTCGATCACCGCCGGATGAATGTAACACTTGCGGCAGACAGCCTTCGTATTGCCCAGGCGAGCCGCCACGCGTTCGATTGCCTGCGTGACGTTGCGTTTTGCCGCGGCCTTGGAATCGAAATCCTCGAATTCGCGCAACGCTTGGGCGGCTAGCGCCGTGCCCGCCCAAGTGCGAAAATCCTTGGCGGTGAAATCCTGTCCTGTAACTTCGCGCAAGTACTCATTCACATCCGCGGAGCCGATGTCGCGCGGCTGTCCCTCATCGTCGAGATAGCCGAACAGTTCCTGACCTGGCAGGTCCTGGCACTTGTTCACGATTTTCGCCAGGCGAGGATCGTGAAATTCGATTTCGTGCTTGATCCCGCTTTTGCCGCGAAAGCTGAAGCGGATCTTGGATCCATTGACCTGCGCATGTCGGTTGCGCATGGTCGTCAAGCCGAAAGACTCGTTCGTTTGAGCGTACTCTTCGTTGCCGACCCGAATCAAAGTGGACTCCAGCAACTGCACGACCGCCGCCAGCACTTTTTCGCGAGGAAGGCCGCGTCGCTTCAAATCGCGGCGGACGCGGCGGCGCAGCTTCGGCAACACGCTGGCAAAGGTCACGAGCCGATCATACTTCACCTCGTCTCGCACCTCGCGCCAGCGCGGATGATAACGGTATTGCTTGCGACCCCGCGCGTCACGCCCGGTTGCTTGCAGATGGCCGTTCGGGTGAGGACAAATCCAGACATTTTCCCAGGCCGGCGGAATGACGAGCGACTTGATTCTGGCCAAGGTCTCGCGGTCGCGTATCGCCTTGCCGTCGGGGCCGACATAACGAAAGCCGGCGCCGCGGCGCTGCCGCCGGATGCCGGCGGATTCGTCCGTTACATAGCGCAACCCGGCCGCTTTCGCCGACTCGACGGGCGCCAGCGGAGCGCCATTGAGCGAAGGCAATTCGCGAGGCGCGGAACGTCGCGAACGGGCGTTGGTTGCACGGCGCGCCTTGCGAATCATCAGCAACCCTTCTGCAAGCAGAGTTGCCAATAGCGATCGAACATGCAGCTCCGCGCCTTGTGAACGGGTTGGAAGCCCTGCTCGGCGAACAAACGGATGAGCTCTCGATCGCACGTTCCTTCGCGGCCTGCATCGATTAGCGCCAGCCCGCCATCCTTCAGCACGCGGGCGCACTGGCGCGCGAGAATTGCTGTGGCATCGCCATCGAAATGGCAGCCAATCGCACCGCTGGCATTGATCAGATCGACGCTCTTCGGCGCCACGGATTGTCCCGAGCCGTCGCGAAAAGTCTCCAAGACGTTTTGAACCACGAAGCCGACGTCGGCAGCCTGGCCGGATCGATCGTAATATTGCCGCTGGCGCGCCGCCTCAACGAACGCGCGATTGAACTCGAACCCAAGAATCAACGAGCCGGGAGCACAGTAATACGCCAAGACTTCCGTTGATTCGCCAATCCCGCAACAGAGATCGAGCACGAACAGCGGCCGCAGCGGTAACCGCCCGGCGAGATTACGGGGAATGGTCCGCCAGTTAGCCCAGGCCTGGCGCGCGTTCACTGCCTGGAATTCGGCCAACTGCATGCGGCTGTATGCCGCGCACGCCAGATGGTTGCGGTTTTCACGAAAGACGATCCGCTTCCAGCGAATCTTGGCCGCGGCGACCGCATATTTGAGGCAGATCGAAGCAAGTGTGCATTGCGGCCCGCGGCGCTGCGCCACGGCGCGGATGGTCTTCTCACTGATTCGCAGCACCGACTCGTGCTGTCTGTCCGCCGTTCGACCAGCGCGGTTGCGCGGGCGACGAAGGCGAGAAACGTCAACGCTGTTGATCACGGTTGGTTAGCCTTGCTTCAGCATCAGGGATTCGCCGTAGGCGGCGTTGGTGAAAGCCTCCCAGGCCTGCTCGAAGGAGAGGCCGGGGAACTCCATGTTTTCCACCTCCGTTTCGCCCAGCCCCATGCGGCCGGCCTCCCAGAGATGTCGGACCGCCTGGCTGTCGAAACCAAGCAACTTTGCTCCGACCGCATCGGCCGCCACCGCGTCAGTGCTGGCGATCGCCAGGCCCGTTTCGATCGCATGCCCATGCAACGGCCCGAGGCCGATCATCGCGGGATGGCCGACGGTCACCGCGAGATGAACGGGAAATCGCCTCGCCATGGCGGCAATGAACGAGTGCATGTCGGCGAAAAACGAGTGCTTGTGCTTTTCTTCCGACCGAGGATGCCCATAATAATCGGCCGCCGGGAACGACATGGCAATGTTTTTTAGCGCCATGGTGACGGTCGCCGTCCGGTGTACCTTGAGTTGATTGAGTGCAATCAGCGTCTCGTACTCGAGAACGCGGGGGTTAACCATGACCGATTGTTGCGGCCCGTTCACGTCGTTCGATGGCGAGTAGTCCAGCTCGACTTCCTGAAATGGCGGCCGGTTGTGATCGAAGAACTCGGCGCCTTCCGCTTCAATGACGTCCATCAATCCGGCAAAGCGGAACACCTCTTCCGTCTCTGCAGCCCCGGCGCCCCCCGTCACTACCAAGGCTCGCGGCGAATATCGCTTGACTTCGCGCAAGACGGCTTGCAGCGTATCGGCTTGCGTCACCGCAGTCAGCTCTTCGGCCGAAGCCCAGGTGTCGTTGGGTTTCACCGCGACCAGCTTGCCCCGTACGAGCTGTTCTAACGGAACATGCTCCAAAGCCTGGCCGATGGCTACGGCAATGTCGTCAGCGCGAGTGATGGCTACTTTGACCATGGCATTTCGTTGAGCGAGAGAAAGTCTTGAAATTTCCCGCTTTGCATCCAGGCTCCTAGCAACCCGCGTGCCGAGATGAAGACCGCTCAGGCAAAAAGTCGCCAGCACGGCGGTTCCCGTGGCGAATGCCGTGAAGCTCGACTGCAGCCGGGCGATGCTTTCTCTGACCACACCCCCTTGCGGAGCACGGCCCCTTGGCGGGGCGATTTGGCTTTTTGCGGCACAAGCCTTGCTCGTCAAAGTCCGGAGTTCAAGCGTGCGGGCAGTGGCTTAAGGGCGAACGCCGGACAAACCTTATTGATGGTCGCAACAGCGACAAGGAATGGCTATGCGAAGGAACTGGATGAAAGCCGCGGCGCTATGCGGGACGGCGATTTTGGGACGGGTGGCGCTCAAGGCGCGCAGAACATTCAGGCTTTGTAATAAGAGCGTGCTGATTGTGGGCGGATCGCGCGGCCTCGGGTTGGAACTGGCCCGAGAGTTCGCCCGTCGCGGCGCCCGTTTAACCATCTGCGGGCGCGACGAGAAAACATTGCGCCAGGCGGAAAACGAATTGCTGCAAGCCGGCGTCGGCGTGTTAGCCATTCCATGCGATGTAACCAACCGAGAGCAAGTCGAAGCCATGGTCCGGACCGCCTACGACCATTGGGGCACGATCGATGTGTTGGTTAACAATGCGGGCGTGATCCAGGTTGGGCCGGTCGATACCATGCGGCTCGAGGATTATGCCGAGATGATGAACGTGCATTTCTGGGGGCCGCTCTACGCGATTCTCGCGGTGCTGCCGGAAATGAAGCTTCGCGGCGAAGGGCGGATTGTGAATATCTCGTCAATTGGCGGAAAAATCAGCGTCCCGCATTTGTTGCCGTACAGCGCGAGCAAGTTCGCGCTGGTAGGGCTGTCCGAAGGGCTGCGCGCAGAATTGGCGCAAGATGGAATTGTCGTGACCACGATCTGCCCGGGATTGATGCGAACCGGAAGCGCACGAAACGCCGACTTCAAAGGGCGGCACCAAGCCGAGTATGCCTGGTTCAGCATCAGCGATTCGCTGCCGCTCGTTTCCATGAACGCGGAGCGCGCCGCTCGGCAGATCGTCGATGCGTGTGAACAGGGGGACGCGGAACGCATTCTCTCCTTACCCGCCACGATTGCGGCACGGCTGCATGGGCTATTTCCGGGGCTAAGCTCGGACTTGCTGGCGCTGGTCAATCTGCTACTGCCTTCGTCCGACGGTGGCAAGCCCATTCGCCGTAAAGGCCGCGAAAGCCAGTCGTCGCTTTCGCCCTCCTGGATCACGTCGCTCAGTGAGCAGGCCGCCGCCAAAAACAACGAACTGCCGGTGCGCTAGGCGGCGCCGCCGTCAAAAGACGCCGCGATAAACCGAGCACGACTGGCAGACTTCGTGGGGGGCGCCTGATTCAAGCTGGTTGCGAAATTGCACGTATTCGCCGCTATTCCAGATGGCAAGCGCGTCGCGCTCTTTAAAATTTCCGAAGTTCAGCCGGTCGGGCGTGGAGATCATGCAGCAGGGCATCGCACTGCCTTCGTACGTGACGTAAGCGCCCGAAAAAGGCCAGTCGCAGCGCCTGCGGCCCGGAGACGCCGGACTGGGACCTCGCCCGAGGGTGGGCAGGCGCAGTTCAATTCCCAGCTCGCTCGCGGTCCGGCGGGCCGCGGCAAAGTGCCGGTCGACCACTTGCTCGTCCTCGCCGAGCAAGGTCTGTTGATCGACAAAGCGGCGCATCGGCAAATACTGTTCAGGCAGCGCCGACTCGCTGAAGTCGTGACACAAATGTTGCACGAACATCGCCGGGATTTGAAAGCGATGAGCGATGCGGACCAGATCGGCCAGCTCGTGCAGGTTCTGCCGCATGACCACCGTCACCAACCGCAAGTCGGGCTTAGCGGCTGATGCGGCGGCGCGCGCCTCGAGCAGCAGATCCAGATTGCGAAACACGCGGTCGAGCCGGCCGCGTCGGCGAATCCGCCCGTAGGTTTCGGGAGTGGCGCCATCGATCGAGACGTGAATGCAATCCAGGCCGCAATTCGCGCACAGCGCCGCACGTCGCTTGTTCAAGAGCAGCGTCATGTTGCTGTTCGTCGTCACGCGCACTCCGCGGTCTGCGGCGTGGGAGGCCATCTCGAAAAACCGCGGATGCATCATCGGTTCGCCCAGCCCTTGAAGATGCAAGTGCTTCAGCTCGGGAAACTGTTCGATGATCCGCGTAAACGTTTCGAATTCCATGAAAGCCGGCGCTCCATGGGGCGGCCCGTCTTGCCGGAATTGAATGGCGCACATTTCGCAACGTAAATTGCATTGGCCGACAGGCTCGAGTTGCACGTACTCAGGCAGTTTCATGTTCAAAAAGTCCAATCGTTTCGGCCCGAGCCGCCGGGGCGTTGACAAGCCGCCCCAGGGACCGGTTGCCCCACTTGCTTTTAACCGTGCCGTACTGCAGCAGGCCGCGCAGGCGCCAATACAACGACAGCGGCGGTATCACGGCCGAGGTTACGGCCATCTCTGCCACATGCGACGGCGCTTTTGAGGTCGGCCGCAGCCGCTGGCAGCAGAAGTACAAAGTCAGTCCGCTCCATACCGCCGCGCCTGCCAGGCCAACAGCCGGTTGAAGGATCACAACGCCGACAGCCGTCGCCACCAGCGACGCGGCGATGGCGTAGTACAGCGCAGGAAACGGCGCGATTCGTTGCGCATAGAGCGCGGGGTGTTTCCTCGCCAGCAATACGTCGAACCTGGATTTCGCCTGTTGCTTCACGCTGATGCCCCAGGGGGCGGGACGAATCGGATGCACCACCAAGGCGTCGGGCGCTTCGACCACGGCGCGCTCGCGTTCAAGCAGCGAAAAGTACAGGTCGCTATCCTCCCGCCAAGCGGCCGTAAACCGCTCGTCGAATCCGCCGACCATTTCCAACGCGTCGGGGCGGCAAAAGCAGTTGGCGGTCACGAACACGCTGCGAGCGAGCCCCGATGCATCGAGCTCGTAGTCGGTCGGCGAGGGGGGCAACGGCATCTCGAGCTTTCCCCATGCCGCATCGGCGCCCGCGTCAATGGCGGCAATGCCCGCGCTAAGCCAACCTGGCTGAGGGATGCAGTCGTCATCGGTAAAGGCGATGATCTCGCCGGCCGCCGCTCGCCAGCCTGCATTGCGCGCCGCGGCCGGGCCATGGCTATCCGCAATCGGCAGGTAGCGAACGAGGGGCCGGACTGTGGCCGCCCAAAGTTCGACGGTGCGTCGCGTTTCGGCGCTGTTTTCGTCGTCGGCGACGATGATTTCATAGTTCTGGGCGTCGTAATCCTGCCCGGCGAGCGCCTCGAGGCAGCGCAACAGCAGATCGCGGCGCCGGTACGTAGGGACTACGATGCTAACTCGCACGCTCATGCGGCGGCTCCGCGCTTTTCTAACAGGAACGAACCAATCACCAGTGCATCGAGCGGCGAGGTCCAGAAGCTTTCCACGGCGTCTCGCGGCGTACAGACGATCGGTTCGCCGCGCGTGTTGAATGAGGTATTCACCAACACCGGGACCCCCGTGCGACGATGGAACGCCTGCAGCAGATCGTAGTAGGCCGGATTCTGCTGGCGGTTGATGGTTTGCACGCGGGCTGTGCCGTCGACATGGCGCACCGCTGGAATCTGGTCGGCCTTTTCCGGACGGACGTCGAAGATGAACAGCATGAACGGCGAAACGCCGGCGTTGACGAACCATCGGTCAGCCTCTTCTTCGAGCACGACCGGCGCGACTGGGCGAAAATCTTCGCGGTCTTTGATTTCGTTCAACTGCGCCTGCATCGAGGCATGGATCGGCGAGGCGAGAATCGAGCGAGCGCCTAAAGCCCGTGGCCCAAATTCCATCCGTCCCTGAAACCAGCCGATCACCTTGTCCTCGGCCAATAGCGCTGCGGCCTCTTCGGCCACATTCTCGAGCCTGCGGTAAGGCAGTTTCGACCAGCGCAGAAACTGTTCGATTTCGGCGTCGGCGTAATTTGGCCCCAGGAAAGCGTGAGTCATCGAGTAATCGCGTTTCTGGGGCGAGCGTTTGCGGCTGTCGACCCACAACGCGGCCCCCAGCGCCGTGCCCGCATCGCCTGCGGCCGGTTGCACCCAGACGGAGCGGAACGGCCCGCGATCGCGGATTCGCGCATTCATCACACAGTTCAGCGCTACGCCGCCGGCCATGCAGAGATCTTTCTCTTGCGTCACGCCATGCAGCCAGCGCGATAACTCGACCACTGTGTCTTCCAGGACGACTTGCAGCGAGCTGGCGATGTCGTAATGCCGCTGTTCGACCGGTCCGCCGCGCTCACGCGCCGGCCCAAAGCGTTCCACCAGACGCAAGGGCATGATCTTGTACTGCCCGTCTTGTTCCAGCCGGACGATGTCGCGGAATTCTTCGAGATACCGCGGCTGACCGAACGAGGCCAAGGCCATCACCTTGTACTCGTCCGACGACCGCAGGAAGCCCAAGTAATCGGTGAGTTCCTCATACAGCAGGCCAAGCGAGTGCGGCATATTAACCTGGCCGAGGATTTCGAACTCGACGCCTTGCGCGGCGCCGTAACAGGTGGTCGCTTTTTCGCCGCGGCCGTCGAGCGTCATCACAGCGCAGCGTTCGAACGGCGCTGCCAGGAACGCACTGGCCGCGTGCGCTAGATGATGCTTGACGAAATGCCACTCGTACGGCCCGTCGCCGCGTACGCCGTGGAAACGCTCGCGCAAATGGTGCGGCGCGCCGTCCGCCAATTGCCGCGGGGCGTTGACAATGGAGGAAAGAAACAACGGGTCCCAGGCTGACTCCCACTCGCCCGGCGTCGGATGTGCGCTGGGTTCGAGCGGCATGGAGACCTGCGTCTCCTGGGCATGCCGACCGAGCAGCAAATAGGGATCGTAGGAATAAGCCACGTGATCGACGTCGGCCAGGCGGATGCCGGCCTCGCGCAGGCAAAAATCGATCGCATGAAACGGCAGCTCCCACGTGGAAAAGGGAACCGGTCGTTTGCCGTGTTTCACATGGGTGAAGCGTTCTTCTTCTGCGGCCGACAGAACGACGCCGTCCCGAACGAGACAAGCAGCCTGATCATGGTACGCTGCGTTGATGCCGAGCGTGTACATCAAGACGTTCCTTCTAGAGAGGCTATCGCCGCAGTACGGGCGCGGCGCATCCAGGACGATTCTTCCAACAGCTCCACCGCCGCTGCGACCACCGATTCGGGCGAGATTTCGCGCAGACAGGCATGATGTCCTTGCGGACAGACGCTCTTGTAGCAGTATTTGCAAGGCACATCGAAGGAGAGCACGCGATGGGGAACCAGCCACGGCGTATGCTGCGGATTGGTCAAGGCGTACAAATCGACGATCGGGGCGCCAACCGCGGCGGCGACATGCACCGGCCCGGTATTGTTCGCAATCAAGAGCAGCGCCATTTGCAGAGCCGCAGCCAGTTCGCCCAGATTAAGCTGGCCGGCCAAGGAATATGCGGGGGCCTGCATGGAGTCTCGAATGGAATCAATCAACTCGCGTTCCGAAGCCGTGCCCGTGAACACGGTTTGGAGCCCATGCTCCTCGAACAGCAGATCGGCGACGCGGGCGAAATGTTCGGGCGGATACCTGCGCGACGCGGCCGTGGCGCCGGGATGAATCAGCAGCCAAGGCGCCGAGCAGTCGACCCGCAAGCGGCGAAGAGCCGCGCTGACCCGCGCGCGAGCGCCGGCAGGTATGGAGAGCGCCAAGCTTTCATCGCTCGCGCGGCAGCCGATGGCCGCGACCAGGTCGAGCTGGCGGCGCACCTCGTGCCGAATGGTTTGCTCCGGCTCGATCTCCGGAATCCAATCGCTGAGCAATTGATAAGGGTTTTCGCGGCAATGGGCCAACCGGCGCGGAATGCCCGCCAGGTAGCAGGCGAAGGCGGCGGGCAGCGGATTCTGACTGTAAACGGTAAACACTACCGCGCCATCAAATTGCTCGGCGCGCAATTGCTCAATCAATTTGAACTCGGCCTGGGCGCTCGTGCGCGGCGCCGTGGCTTTCATCCAAGGCGCATCGTACGTCAAGACGCGATCGACGTGCGGAACGAGCTCTGCGGCCGCCGCGCCCGAGGGAGACGTCAACAGCGTGATGCGGCGGTCGGGCGCCGATTCCTTCAAAGCGCGCAGCGCGGGCGTCGTCAGCAGCACGTCGCCGAGCGTGTCGAGCCTAACGCACAACAGGTTCTTGGCGTCGGCCCAGCGATCGATGGCCATGCTCTGCGGCTCCAGGAGAACAAAGGGGCGAATGCGCGTCGGCGACGCGCGTCTCGATGATCCGATCAATCAATCGCGTGGTCGAGCGGTCGGCCACGAAGGGCAAAATCTCCACGCGGCCGCCAAACTGCTCGACCAACTCGGCCTCCGGCAGCGTCTCGCGCGTGTAATCGCCTCCTTTGACGAACACGTCGGGACGAATCGCGCGGACCAACTCATGCGGCGTTTCCTCGCCGAACACCACGACGTGGTCGACGCAACTGAGTGCTGCCAATACTCGTAACCGATCGTCCAGGCAGTTGATCGGGCGCGTCGGGCCTTTCAGGCGTCGAATGCTTTCGTCGGAGTTGACCCCTACGATCAGCACGTCGCCCAGCATTTTCGCTCGGCGCAGATACGTGATATGCCCGCGGTGCAAGATGTCGAAGCAGCCGTTGGTGAGCACAATGCGGCGCCCTTGGCGTCGATAGAAGGCCGCAATGCCGGCCAGTCGGTGCAAATCGACGTTCGGACGGTCGTCTTCCGTCAAAGCATCTAGCAGCTCTGCGGCGGTGCAGGTCGCTGTATGCTCTTTGGCGACGACGACCCCCGCGGCCGCTGAGGCTAGTTCGGCGGCGGTCGATGTAACGCCGCCCGCTGCGAGCGTGGCAGCGAAGGTCGCCAGGTAAGTGTCGCCGGCTCCCGATGGGAAAGGCGGAGCCGCCTGGCGAGCATGGGTGCGATAGGGAGGTCGGCCCTGCTCGAAAATCGCGGCGCCGTCCTGATCGAGCGTGACGGCCACAATCCGTGCGCCGATGCTATTGGTGAGCGAGGCTGCATGAGCCGCAATTGCCGCAAACCGATCGGACGGGTTTGACGCCGACGCCACGACGCCGTTCGAACGATCCACGAGCTCCCACGCCTCGCGATAGTTCGGTTTGGCCACGGTCGGCTGCAGTTCTCGGAACCGAGGCAGACATTTCGAGTCGACCGCCAGCACGGGCTCGAATCGACGCGCCAATTCCCTCAGCCGATGGATGATTCGCGGCGTCAGGATGCCATAGTCGTAATCGGAAATAACGATGAGGTCGCATTGCGGCGCTAAGGCATCGAGCGCGCCGAGCAATTCTTCCTCCAATGATGGATCAATCGCGTCGGTATCTCCCTGATCAAAGCGCACGAGCACCTGCGAGCCGGCAACCACGCGATGTTTGGCCAGCGTCTTGCGCGCCGGATGCCGTATCAGGCGGTCGGTCGCCACGCCCGCATCGCTGACGATTTGTGCGAGCAAAGCGCCTTCGGGATCGTCCCCGATCGCCGAAAGCAAAGTCGTCTTGACGCCGAGTGCCGCCAGGTTCGCGCTGGCGTTCGCGGCGCCCCCGCAGAAATCGCGCCGGCAGCGAACATCGACCACGGGCGCCGGAGCGTCGGGGCATAACCTGGCGGCCTGGCCGATGGAATAGCTGTCGAGAATGGCTTCGCCGATCACCAGCGCTCTCAATCGAGAGAACCGGTCGATCAACTCGTGGGCGTACTGACTCATATCATGCTCCTGGTGCGATCATGCTCGGGCGCAAGCGAGCGAATTTGTTCTGGCTGCAGCGGCGACGATCCGTTTTGCCGCGGCATATAAATCGCGGACGATATAGTTCGGCCGGCGCAGCGGCGTGAGTCGCCATTCGGTTTCGCCGCCACGATCGACGAGAATCGTCCGGCAGCCCGCGCGATTGCCCGCCTCGACGTCGTCGAGAATGTCGCCAACGAACCACGAGTCGTGCAGGTCGAGGCGATGTTCGTCCGCGGCGCGGAGAATCAGTCCCGGCGCCGGTTTGCGGCACTGGCATTCGACACTCAAGCTGGCCACCGTGCCTTGAGGGTGATGCGGGCAGTAATAGAAGCCTGCCAAGGGGATGGCATGTCGGCCGAGCAACTCGCGCAATCTCGCCTCGACTGCATCCAGCGCCTCGAGGGCGAAGTAGCCGAAGGCCGCGCCGGCCTGGTTCGAGATCACGCAGAGCCGAAAACCATGAGCGTGCAACAGCCCCAAGGCCTCGATGGCTCTGGGCGCCAGCACGATCTTGTCTGGATCGACGTTGTATGGCACGTTTTCGATAAGCGTGCCATCTTTGTCGAGGAAAACAGCTCTTGGATTCATCGCTGGGCGCACCTATTGCCTCGCCACCGAAACGGCCGGCGACAAGCCCGAGGGAGCGAGCGAGCCGCGAATACTCACGGTCTGGCTTTCCGCCAAAACCTCGTCGTAGACAGCCGCGATCTGGCAGGCGACCTGTTGCCAGGTGAAGTGCTGATTCACGCGGCGGATCGACTCGCGAGAGAAGCGAGCGGCCAGTTTGGGCCGTGTCAACAGTTGGGCGAGCCGCTCACCGAGCGCCTCGGGATCTCGCGGCGGCACGAGAAAGCCGGTGCGGCCATCGCGCACGGTGTACTTGATGCCGCCCACGTTCGACCCGATCACCGGCGCCCCGCACGCCATCGCCTCCACGGGCGTGATGCCGAACGGTTCGTACCAGGGCGTCGTGACAAAGACATCGGCCGCGCTATAGTAATACTTCAGCGCCTGCCGGCCGCGCCGACCGGTAAAAGTTACGCGATCGGTCACGCCTTCGGCCGCGGCCAGTTGCTGCAGGCGACCGATCTCGGGCGTTGCTCGAGGATCGGGATCGTCGGTCTCTCCGCCGACAATCACGAGCCGCGCCGACACGCCATGCCCATGCGTGAGTCGGGCAAAACCTTCGATTAAATTGTCGACCCCTTTGCGGGGCACCATGCGGCCGACATGCAAGACAATTCGTTCTTCGGCATCGAGACCGACCGTGCCGCGCGCCTGCTGCTTGTCCACCGGCCAGAGCTCATCGGCGTCGAAGCCACAAGGTACGATGCGAATGGAGCTGCGCTGGGCGCCGTAGAGCTGAACCTGGTCTTCTTCGTCTTGCGGGCATTCGGCGATGATTCGATCGGCTTCGCGCATGAGCGCGGTTTCAATCGAAAGCCGCTCCGCGGGGAATCGGTCGGCACTGCCTTGGTGCAGTCGTCTGACGCGGCCCAAAGCGTGGAAAGTGATGACAAACGGAATGCCGCAGCGTTTCTTGAGTAAGGACGCGACCAGGCCCGACATCCAGAAGTTGGCGTGCAGCAGATCATAGCCGGCGTTGCGCCGGCAGAACGCCTCCATCCGCTCGGCGAACTCGGGCATGAACGGCAGCAGGTCCTCCTTCGGAATCTGGACGGCCGGTCCGGCTGCAATGTGAACGACGCGGAAACCGCTCGCCAAGGTCACGGTTTGCGGCAGACTGGCGGACGTTCGACGGGTAAAGACGTCGACCTCGTGTCCCATTTCGGCAAGGCGCCTGGCGACTTGCGCGACGTAGACGTTCTGGCCGCCGTTATCGACTCCGCCCAAACAACCCAAGGGCGATGCGTGTTCGCTGATGAGTGCAATGCGCTTAATCAATGGAAGTACTCCTCTTCGTCATCGCACGGTAATTGCCGGAAGTCGGGTAGTTCGAACTCGCTCCGCCACTTCCAGGAAGGTTGCATTCCAGTCCCTGACGAAGCGGCGAATGTCGAATCGCTCTTTGGCATAGCGCCGGGCGCCTTCGCCCAATCGCCTGGCTTCATCCGGATCTTGCAACAATCCTTCCATCAGCGGAACGAGCTTGTTGAGGTCGGTGTCGACGTAGCCGGAGACGCCGTTTTGAATGGCCGTCGCCATTTCCGTCGTCGCCAGGCCGACGATCGGCATGCCGATCGTCATCGCTTCGATCACCGCCAGCCCGAGACTGGTGTAGCGGATCGGATTGAACAAGAATCGATAACGACTCTCGAACGCCGGCAGTTCGGGCGGCTGGACTTCGCCCAGACCATCGAGCTCTTCGGAAGCCATGCCGACCAGATCGAGCGGCACATGCCGGCGAGCTGCTTCGAAAACATCGACGCCCAGGCGGCGGCCCCGCGTCTGCAGGTGGTTGATGACCACCAGTCCTCGTTCGATCTCGCCGGAGTAACGCACCTGCGGCGGCACGACAACGCCATGCTCGATCACGCGGTTCGGCACGTCGCCGCAGTCCCACATCAACTGGTTGAACGGCGTGACATGAACGATGAGCACGTTCGGATCATCGACCCAATGCCGCGTATCGGTGGGATGCTCTTGCGGCGGATCGTGCTCCAGATAAACTCGCGGCAAACGGCGCTGCCAAGGCGCCAGAATCTCGTGCTGGTCGCGCAGATAGTTGTTCTTGTGCTGGAACAGGATGCAATCGAATTCCAGATTGCAGACTTCCTCGGCCGGCACATCGTGAACGTTGCCCGCAAACGGAAATGTCTTGCCGCGTCCGCCATAGCCTTCGGCCCGGCCGATTTTTACAGGCAGATAGAAATCGTGATCGACCTGGGACAGGTACCAGAGATAGTTGCCGTGAATATGCCAGGTCAGAATCCTGAGTCGCCGCATGTTCGTCATTACTCCAAAGGCGGGGAAGTTATCGAAATTGAGTTTTGCAACGCCGCAAGATCGCGCGGCACGCCCTGTTGGGCCGTGCCGTCGAGCGAGAACTGATCCAGCAATTCGCGGGCTGCTTCGAGCACCGTCGCCGCCGACAGGCCGGTAGCGCAAGGGTGGCCGATCGGACAGATGACGTACTCGCAAGGCTGGCACTCGACGCGATGACTGACGACACGGTGCCGAGCACGATTCAGAGGCGCCCAGCGCGTGGGATCAGAGCCAGTGACGACGACGACGCTCGGCGTTTGCAAGGCCGCCGCGAGATGGGCCACGCCCGTATCGTTCGATATTTGTAGCCGCGCGCCGCTGATCAGAGCCGCGAGCGAACCGAGGCTCGTCCGCCCGGCGAGATTCACGGCCGGCGCCTCGATTGCGTTGCTGAGTTCCTCAGCGAGCGCCGCTTCTTTCTCCATACCGGTGATGACGACCTGCAGCCCCTGACGCGCCAGCCAGTTCGCCGCCGCCGCATACCGTTCCACCGGCCAGCGCCGGCTAAGATAGCGAGCTCCGGGATGGATGCAGACGTAATTTCCGGTCTGCAGTTGGTTGGCCTCAGAGATCGACGCCAGCTCCTCGTAATCGCGCTGGTAAACCGGGAACTCCAACTCGTCGCCAGCGGTGCGCACACCGAGAAATTCGACGAGTCGCAGATGCCGATGAATCTCGTGTTCGCCTTCGGGATAAATCAGGAAGCGTTCGGCATCGGGACGCCAGTCGCTAGCCGTATAGAAGCCAGCTTGCATCCGCGCGCCAAGCAACGCGATCAATGGATTGACGAAGGCGCCGCTGCCGTGCATCTGGATTGCCAGATCGAACTTCTCTTGCTGTGCACGGACGAGAAACTCAGCGACCTGCTGCGCCGCAAAGGAGCGCTCGGGCAAACCCGGAAAACCAGGAAATTCCAAAAAGCCATCGAAATAGTTCGGGTATCGCTCGACCAGGCATTGCGCCCAAGGCAGCCCAATCAGCACGATCTCGGTATGCGGCAGGCTCTGGCGCAGCGCGCGGATCGCAGGAATGGCGCACAGCAGATCGCCCACTTGCAAGGCTCGGAGGATGGCTACCTTCTTGATGGGAACGTCGCCAAGTCGCCAGAAAAGCGGCGATTGTCCTTCCATGAATGTGCTCGCTTTCGGGACCTTCGAACCTGCCTGCGTGCCCCCGCCGGTTGGCAAAGACGCAATCCAATTCAACGTGCGCTTTGCAGGACAACCGGCAGACTGACTGCGCGTCTGATCGAGTGGCGATCAGCGCGGCGTGGTGCAATGGCAAATGCCATTCCACCTCGAGCGAGAACGAACGAAGTGAGAGAAGTCACTGCTTCGAGGCAGTAACCAAGGGAAGAAACGCTTCTCTCCCCGACAGAGCGGCCCTCTCATGGTGAAGCGAGAGGTTGGCGTTCAATGAGCCAAGATGAGCGCGGTCGAGCCAGACCTTTTTTTGCTATTTTTGCCCGATTAACACGGCAGCGGGGGACAAAGCGAATCTAAGGTGAAGGCCGATCGCGATACGAGGGCCTCTCGCATTCTCGCATTGATAGCTGAGCGACACCGATGCGCGGCCGCGTTCCCTAGGCGGCTAAAGATGCATCTGCCACAGGCGCGGTCGGCAACACGGTGATGGCATCGACCGGCGTCAATGGTTCGCCGAGCAACGATCGACTGTCGAGAAAGGCGAGAGTCGGCGCGAGGGGCGCCGCCATCACATCATCAGGCATCTCATTCGTTTCATTCGTTGTAGCAAATGCGACCGCGACTCGCGGGCTGCGGCTTGCCGCCATTCCCGACCAGCCGAGAGCAGGAAGCAGGCTCGCAGGCCGGCGAACGTGCACGCGCCATAAAACGCGCACCACGTGTGAAACGGCTTCAGAACGCGGTTCGACGATCCGCCAGAGTAGCACCAAACTGCTTAATCGCCCAAGCAGGGAGAGAGCAAACAGCAGTTGTAATCCGCCGAGCGACGCAGCGCCGAACGAAACGCTCATGCCGTCAAAGATGCCGGCCAGGCAACCCCCGCCGACGGCGGCAATGGCCGTCATCGGACCCACAATCGCGCTGAACACCGCGAGGTAAGGCGACGCATTGCGGCGAGGAGACAGCTTGAGCACGAGATTATTCGGACCGACCGCCAGCGGAGCGCCGAACAGGCCGGAGCAATGGATCGGCAACAACAACCAAGCGGTCTTTGGCGTCACGAAAAGCCACCACAGCGGGTACAAGGCGTCCCCCAGCGTGGCGAGAAACACAATCGGTCGGTGGCCGAATTTTTCGCTCAAGCGCGTCCAGAAGGGATTGGCGATCAGGCCGGCGACGCTCGACAGCGTGAACAGCACCGTCACCTGCCAGAAGGGGAGTTTGAGTTCGTTGAGCATGTAAACGCAGAAAAACGGCGTCGCCATGTTCACCGCCAGGTTCCAATAGACATAGAAACCGAGCACCTTACGGAAATTGCAGTCTTTCAGCGGCGACTTGAGCAGGCTGAAGAACGGCGGCTTGGCCGCTTCGGGCTCTGCAGGAGGTTCAGGAATCGAGGCCAGCAACGGGAGCCCGACAAGTCCGCAGAGCATCGCCAGCGCGAAAACGCCCATGAAGCCGAACGTCGAGCCCGGGTGATTTGCAGTCCACCAGTCGATGAAGGCGCCCCCCGCAATTCCCAGGGACAGCGCGAGCACGGTGTCTACCTGATTGCGCCGGCTGAGAAAGCCGATGCGGATTTCCTCCGGCACCAGATCTTTGATCCAAGTCAACCAGCCGACCCCGCCAACGGAATTCAAAACGCTTGACACGGCTATTAGCGCAACGAGCGACCAGACGATGGCCTGGCTGGGGAGGACCAGCAGGGCGGCTGGCGCCAGAAACACCAGGAGCCAGAGGAAGCGGCTGGCCGCAAGCGATCGTACGCAGAGTTGCTTTCGTTTGCCGCCGCGTTCGATCAAGTAGGAGCCGGCGAGCTGGGCCAGATTCGCGAGCGTGGGCATGGCGGCCATCAGGCCGATTTGAAACTCGCTGGCCCCCAGCGCCAGGGCGAATCCAGTAAGAAAGATTCCGCCCGTCAAGGTGCCCATGGCGCAAGCAAGCGCGCCTTCGGTAATCGAGAGCCGCATCGCGCGGCCGAGTTCGCCCGGTTTCATTTGGCCTGTTTCCCCGTTCCGATCATGAAACGAAGGTGGAGATTCTGGTAATGCATCCGAGGCGAGTCAATCGGACTTAAAGCGATTGCTTGCTCGGGCCCCGCCATGGGGTGCGCGCTGGTCCCGCTAGGGACTGGTCTCCGACGAGGGCGCCGCCGCCAAATACCCTGACTTAGATGACGACCGCTACGACGCTCTTATTTGCTCTGTTCCAAGAGCCGGCAGTCGCTTTGGGCATCGACGCAGAGGGAAGGGACGAAACCGATGAAATCGGAAAGTTTGTCTTCGCTTGTTCCAGCCTCAGTTGAAATTATCAGCTTCTCGGCAGGCAGGGCAAGGATGCAGCCTAGCAAAAAAGAACGTTTGTGATCGAAGGTCCGTGGCGCCGCAGTCAAGTCTGCGGCGCGTCCCCTGTTCGTGTCAGCTAGCCGCCCGAAGGACTGGCTGCGTCGACCAGGCTCGGCTTCATCCAGGAAGCTCGGCGGTCGATTTCTTGTTCCGGCCCCGGCCGCCGCTTTTTCTCGAACGGCTCGAGCTTGATCGGCTGGCCAGTGTCGGAAGAACGATACAGGGCGCGGACGATCCGCACGTCGGCCAAGCCTTCGCGTCCGCACGGCTCCGGCTGCTCGTTCTGCTGAATGCAGCGAGAGAAATAGACGAGTTCGGCCGCCACGTGGTCGCGCTTCGAAAATGTATGCGACGCGACTTTGCGGCCCCGCTCGTCGGTAATTAGCTGTTTGAGCTTCGCGTTGAAATCGTAAGCCGGATCGAGCCGCGCCGCGCCTTTCGATCCGAGCACTTGGAACCACGAGACATCCGCCGCTCCAAAGCTGCAGGTGAACGTTGCCAAGCGTTCTCCCGGGAATCGCAGCGTCGCCGTCGTCATTTCGTCGATATCGGCGAAGCGCTGTTCGCCATTGTTGGCGCTGTAAGCGAAGACTTCGGTCGGCTCATCGCGGAACAAGTAGCGGGCGGCATTGATGCAATACACGCCCAAGTCGTAGAGCGTTCCGCCGCCGAGGTCGCGCTTCAAGCGAACGTTGCCCTCTGCCACTTGCTGGCCGAAGGCCGAGATGAAGAAGCGAGGATCGCCGATCTGGCCCGACTGCACGGCTTCGATCGTTTTGGGATTCGCCTCTTCGAAATGCA
>JAICIG010000062.1 GCA_025924495.1 Pirellulales bacterium
AAGCCAATCTCCCAGATCATTTGAATGCCCCGTAGAGCAAGCGTCTCGCTTGCTTAAATGGCGACAAAACCGTGGCTTCGGCGCCTTCTTTGTGCCGCACGAGCAAGATATCCGTGCCGAGTGCGCCAAAACCCGCCTGCTTTCTGCACTGGTCGGCGTTAGAATGAAGGCCTAAACGGATGAACACGCCAGGAGCGCCGCACGGATGGCCGCCGGTTCGATGGACAATACGATTCTCCGCGGCCTGAACACCCAGCAGGCGGCCGCCGCGGCGCATGGCGATGGGCCGCTCCTGATCATCGCGGGCGCCGGGTCAGGCAAAACCCGTACTCTTGTTCACCGCGTCGCTCATCTGATTGACCGCGGCGTCGACCCCGGCCGGATCATGCTGCTTACCTTCACGCGCCGGGCGGCCGCGGAAATGCTGCGCCGCGTCGATGGCGTCCTGCGAGAGATGGCGGGCGATTCGAAGTCACGCACTCGCCTGGCCAGCGCCCGGCTGTGGGGCGGCACGTTCCATTCGGTTGCGACGCGATTGTTGCGCGTCCACGGCAAGGCAATCGGCCTGGAATCGGGCTTTACGATCCACGATCGCAGCGATTCGGAAGACCTGCTCGACGTCGTCCGCAGCGAACTGGGGTTGGCAAAGACGAATAAGCGTTTTCCCAAGAAGGGAACTTGCCTGTCGATTTACAGCAATTGCGTCAACTCGCGCCGTCCTTTGGCCGACGTGCTGGCCGACGACTTTCCCTGGTGCAAGGACGACGCCGACGATCTGAAGCGGCTGTTTCAAGCCTATGTCGACCGCAAGGAAGCAGGTTCGGTACTCGACTATGACGATCTGCTGCTGTTCTGGCGCGGCTTGATGGCCGAACCAAAGACGGGCGAGAAAGTCCGAGGCGCTTTCGATGGCGTGCTGGTCGATGAATATCAAGACACCAATTGCCTGCAGAGCGAGATCCTCAAACTGCTGCGTCCGGATGGTTCGGGCCTGACGGTGGTGGGGGACGATGCTCAGTCGATTTACTCCTTCCGAGCCGCCACGGTCCGCAACATCCTAGATTTTCCCCAGCAATATCCCGGCACGACCATCGTCACGCTGGAGCAGAACTATCGCAGCTATGCGCCGATCCTCGAGGCGACGAATCGGGTCATCGCCCAGAGCTCTGAGCGATTCGCCAAAAATCTCTGGTCGGCGCGCCAAGGGGGAGAGCGGCCTGCCCTGGTCGCTTGTTACGACGAGAATGAGCAGGCCGATTATGTCGTCCGCCGTGTGCTCGAACATCGCGAGGAGGGCATCGACTTGCGCAAGCAGGCGGTGCTGTTCCGTGCGTCACACCATAGCATGGTGCTCGAAGCAGAGCTGTCGCGGCACAACATTCCGTTCGTCAAGTACGGCGGGCTGAAGTTCATGGAGACGGCCCACGTCAAAGATTTGATGTCGGTCTTAAGACTGGCGGAAAACCCTCGCGATTTGGCCGCAGGGCTGCGCATTCTGACCTTGCTGCCCGGCATCGGGCCCAAGAAAGCGCGTCAGCTCATGGATTTGCTCGAAGGAACAGGCGATTTCAGTCGTTGGACCAAGGTCAAGGTTCCGACGGCGGCCGAACCTCGCTGGAAGGCGTTCATCGAACTGATGCTGCGGCTCGGCAAGACGGGCGACAATGAAGTGGCCGCTCAACTCCACGCCGCGAGGCAATTCTACGCCCCGCTCGTCGAAGAGAAGTATGACAACACGACCGCCCGCTTGCGCGATCTGGAACAGTTGGAGCAGTTGGCGCCGCGGTTCAAAGACCGTGCCACCATGCTGGCTGAGATCGCTCTCGAACCGCCAACTACGTCCGGCGATTTTGCCGGACCGCCGACGCTGGACGAGGACTTTTTGATTCTCAGCACAATCCATTCGGCTAAGGGACTGGAATGGGACGCGGTGTACGTGATCCACGCCGCTGACGGCAACATTCCTTCCGACATGGCGACCCGTTCGCCCGCCCAGATTGACGAAGAGCTGCGGCTTTTCTACGTGGCTCTGACGCGAGCTAAAGACTGGCTGTATGTCTGCTTTCCGCAGCGTTACTATCACGCCTATCGCGGCAAATCGAGCGATCAGTTCGGCTATGTGCAGCTCACGCGATTCTTGCCGACGAGCTTAAAAGACTATTTCCGCTGTACGGTGGCTGCCATGCTCGCCGAAGATCGCGTCGAAGGGGCAGATGCAGCTTCCTCCTCCGCGATTCGCGAAAATATCCGCCGCGAAGCGCGAGCCATGTGGAGTTGAGAATCGTCGAGGTTCTTGATCTCGTTCGAAGCACCTGCATGCGAATGACTTATAACGCAGTCTGCGTCCCTACTGTTTGGCGCCTCGCGTTGCGAACCGCCCGGGCCGTCTGTCTGGGTCTGCCGAGTAAAAATCCAGGCGGCGAACCTTCCCGCACCATCGATTGTCTGCTGTGCATAACCCGCGATTGCACCACGAGAGCTTGGCCGCTGAAGAAGAGTAGTTGCCTAAGAGGAGACGCCGGCCATGCGAGGATTCCACCGACGAACGACGCCCCGCGTCCAACGAGGCAAAGTCCAACGCAAGAACCGAAGCGCGCCGACGCCTAACTGTTACAACACTTCGCGGCATCAACCGATCATCGAGCGTCATAAGCCTGGCTGCGGCTACCGACACCTGCTGCGACAAGCGGATATCGAACGCTTTCTTGGCCTGTTGCCCGATTGGGCTGAGCTTTCGCGCGGACTGAATGCCATTCTGTTGGCACCCGGCGAGACGTCTTGCTATGGCTGGCATCGCCCCGGCATCGTGGCGATTTGTGCCTGGGAGAGGGAATTGTGGTCAGAAACCGGACCTGCGTGGTACGCGCACAATCGCGAGACATTAGAACGGATTGCCGTCGTCAGCGAAGCGACAGAGGATGGTCGCGTGCTGCTGCAATGGACAGAATGGACCACACGAGCGTTTCAATTAACCGACGTGCTGCTCCATGAGCTGGGACATCATCACGACCGCATGACCACCCGCTCGCAGCGTCAGGCTTGCCGCGGCGAAGATTACGCCGAGCGATATGCGATCCGATATTCGCAGCTGATCTGGAATCGATACATCAAGGAATTCGGGCAAATCTAGTCAAACCGAAATCTGCCGCCGCGCCGTTAGGACGACTTTTTCGGCGATTCGTGGCCGTACCAGCTGGCCATGCCGTTGGTAATGCCAAACCAGTCGTTGACTTTTCGGAACAGGAACGGTGGCAGCATGGCCTTGGTGAAGGGAGTCACATAGACCAGCCAGGGCGTGAGCACCAACTCGCGATCTCGTTGCACCGCACGCAAGGCCATTTTCGCCACGTCCGCCGCGCGAAGCATGCGAGTGAATCGCGGCAGCTTGACGCCGGCCGCCATCCCCGTGTCGATATAGCTGGGGGCGACTGCCGTCACTCTCACGTGGCGATGCCCGAGAATCCGCAGCTCTTCGCGAATTGATTCCGTAAAGCCGAGCGTCGCCCATTTACTGGAAGCATACGTCGACGCGTAAGGCAGCGCAATCAGTCCCGAAGCGCTGGCGATGTTGACCAGGTGAGCCTCCGGTCGGGCGATCAGGTCGGGCAGAAAAGCGTGGGTCATCGACACCATGCCCAAAGTGTTGACGCGGTAGGTGGCCAGATGTTTATCGATCGCCACGTCAAGAAATGGCCCGCCGTGGGCGATGCCCGCGTTATTGATTAAGAGATCGATCGGACCGCCTTCATGCAACCGCCGGCGCAAATCGCCGATCATCTCTAACGCGGTCACATCCAGCGCATAAGATTCCGCCTGGCCGCCGGCTTGCCGGATCAGGTCCTCTGTTTCCTCGGCGCCGGCAAGATGTAGATCGGTCGCGATTACCTCCGCACCGGTCCCGGCGAAGGCTAACGCCAATGCGCGGCCTAGACCATGCCCGGCGCCGGTGATCAAAACGCGTTTGTGCGACAGATTTCGCATGAACAAAAAGACTCCTGCTGGTCGTCATCAACCCATCCACAGCGGCCGCCAAGCTTCGCCTGCCAACGCGGCGATGCACTTAAAGTCTTGCGTCGCCTCGGCGATTAATGCCGTAGAACCGGACGGCATTGTATTTGCTTGCGAGATCTGACGCGACCCTGCCCTTCGAGGGGGCCTAATTGAATACGTAACTCCATGCAGCGGCCGATTTCGGTTCGGCGCTGGCGGTTGGTGCGCAGGAGCAAGCATGTCAGCGCGAATCGAAGATTATGCCATGATCGGCGACCTGCACACGGCTGCGCTGGTTTCTCGCGAAGGTTCGATCGATTGGCTGTGCCTGCCCAGGTTTGATTCCCCGGCGTGTTTCGCCGCCCTGTTGGGCAACGAAGAGCATGGCCGCTGGCAGATTCGGCCCAAAGGCAAGGCGAAAATCACGCGGCGTTACCGGCCCGGAACGCTCGTGCTGGAGACCGATTTCGAAACCGAAGATGGGGCGGTAACCGTTGTCGATTGCATGCCGCCGCGGCGCGAAAATCCGGCCCTCGTACGTCTCGTCAAGGGTCGGCGCGGACGAGTGCCGATGAACATGCAGCTCATCCTGCGGTTCGACTACGGTTCGATCGTCCCCTGGGTAAAACATCACGGCAATGGTCTCCGGGCGATCGCCGGCCCAGATCGAGTCTGCCTGTCGAGCGACGGAGTCGAGGTCCGCGGCGAAGAGTTCACTACGGTCGCCGACTTTGATGTTTCCTCGGGCGATTGTCTGCCGTTCGTGCTCACGTGGCACGCGTCTTATGATCCGACGCCAGAAGAAATCGAAGCCGTGAAAGCGGTGGAAGAGACGGAACGCTGGTGGCGCGAGTGGTCGGATCGCTGTCGTTGTGAAGGACGATGGTGCGCCGCGGCAAAAAATTCGCTGATTGCGTTGAAGGCGCTGATCTACGCGCCCACAGGGGGCATGGTGGCGGCGCCCACGACGTCGCTGCCCGAAAAGGTCGGCGGCAAGCGAAACTGGGACTACCGCTATTGCTGGTTGCGCGACGCAACGTTCACGCTTTACGCGTTAATGGGCGGCGGGTATATCGACGAAGCCGCCGCCTGGCGCCAATGGCTGTTGAGAGCCGTGGCAGGTCAAGCTTCGCAAATGAACATCATGTATGGCCTGGCTGGCGAACGGCGCTTGACTGAGAACGAGCTCGACTGGCTGCCGGGTTACGAAAATTCGCGCCCAGTCCGGGCCGGAAACGCCGCATATAAGCAATTTCAATTGGACGTGTTCGGCGAAATCATGGACGCGTTGCACCTCGGCCGCCGATATGGGCTAGCCATGGAGCAGGACGCCTGGGATTTGCAATTGCACTTAGTCGAGCAACTGGAGCAAGTCTGGCAAGAACCCGATGAAGGCATCTGGGAAATCCGAGGGCCGAGGCAACACTTTACGCATTCGCGCGTGATGGCCTGGGTAGCGGTCGATCGCATGATCCGCTCCGCGGAGCAATTCAATTGCCCAGGACCGGTGGACCACTGGCGCGGCCTGCGCGCCGCGATTCACGACCAGGTCTGCAGAGAGGGCTTCGACTCTGAACAGAATTCGTTCGTCCAGCGTTACGGCGCCAAGGACCTCGACGCCAGCTTGCTAATGATTCCGTTGGTAGGGTTTCTGCCGCCCAGCGATCCTCGCGTGCGCGGCACGGTCGAAGCCATCGAGCGCGAGCTTCTGGTCGACGGCTTCGTACGGCGATACAACACGCAGTCGCAATTGGATGGCCTGCCGCCGGGCGAAGGCGTGTTTCTGCCCTGCACTTTCTGGTTGGCCGACAATCTTAATCTGCTCGGCCGCAGACAAGAGGCGGTCGAACTCTTCGAGCGGCTGCTCACTCTGCGCAATGACGTCGGATTACTCTCAGAAGAGTACTCGCCGCAAGACGGGCGGCAGGTCGGCAATTTTCCCCAGGCGTTTACGCATGTCAGTCTGGTCAATACCGCCCTGAACTTATCGTCGGCGGGAGGGCCGGCGGAGCACCGGCAAAACGCCTGACTGGCCAGAGGATGCGTGAAGAACTTCGAAACTGCTTTGCGCACGTTTATTTCGCGCAAAATTAACTGCCGGAGATCTGGATCTCGTTCGAGATGATCTCTCTTTGGCTCATCCCAGGCGACTGCCTTTCCAAATGCGTATTATAGGGCGCCGGGAACTGCGCTTCGCTGATGCCCTTGGGTTGGCCCGAAAGGCGATCTCGCGGCTTCAGCAGGTCGGCTGGAATGGGGAATTCGACCTTCGAGTCCGAGCGATCGACGACGACCCAGAAGTATTTGGTTTCCGGCGACGTACTGAGGCCATCGAGTCGATACTCGAGCGAAAACTCGAGCAGTCCGCCCCTGCTGATTTTTTTGCCGTCCCAAATAGTGACGAGCTTCCCGGCGGGAAAGGGTTCGCCTTTTGCTCCACCAGCGTTCGCGGCAGCAGGACTTGCCCCGGCCGGCGACGACACTGCCGTCGGCGCGCCAGTCCGGCCATGTCGCGAATAGAGATAGAACGCCAGCGCCGAGCAAACAACCGCGGTGGGCAAGAACACGAACACAACAATCCGAAAAACCCAAGCCCCCATCGTCGTTGCGCCGCCTGTCGTCGGCTTGCTCACTGGTCGATGTGTTCCAGGCGGCGATTGCTGCGGCGTTGCAGGCAAGGCGGCGCCCGGCGAAGGAGGCCCGACGGCATTTCCGTGGTACGGAACGACGACGGCGGGCGTCGCAACATAAGCCTGCCTTGGAGGCGCAGGCCGTTCGGGCGTCTCGTCAATCAGGTCCGCCTCCGTCAACGGGGTGGGCTCGCCCGCAGGCTCATTTGGCGGCAACGGATCGGCCCAGCGAGCAGGTTTTTGCCCGGCGACCTGGTTGGGCCGCGTGGGCTGCGCTGGCGAAACGGGCCGCGGCCCGGGCCCGAGCGAAACGCCGGATAATGGCGTCGCCGCCGGCTCTCTCGGCGGCACGAGAAAACGGTGACCGCATTCGCACGCCACCGCCTTGCCGATAAGGCGGTTCTCTCGCGGATACTCCTTCCCGCATTCAGGGCAATGGAAAATTTCCGGCATGTAGCTCGCGTTAGCCAGTGCTCTAGTTACAAGTCTTAGGCGGGCGGCGCGTCCGGCAAGCCGATTGGCAACCGCGCGAAGTCAAATAAATAAGATAATGCCGCCATTATAATCGCCGCTTCGGCTGTTGCGCTGCGCGAAGCAGAGGAACCCAGCTCTCGCCGCCCTTTCCGGCACGGTCCGCAAAGTTTATCATCAAACTTTCGGGTAAGGCCGGCGATGGCGCCTTGGGAGCCTGACCGCTGGCAAATTGCTGCACACGCTTTGCGGCTGCGAGCCGCCTCACGAAAGTATCATGGAACCGCGAGTTTACAACTTTTCCCCCGGTCCCGCCGTCCTGCCCCTTAAAGTTCTGGAAGAGGCTCAGCGAGATCTGCTGTCATTGCCCGGTGTCGGCATTTCGCCGTTGGAAATCAGCCACCGCTCGCCCTGGTTCGAGGGGGTGCTGGCCGAAACCGAAGCCAATTTGCGCAAACTGCTATCGATCCCCGACAACTACCGGGTCTTGTTTCTGCAGGGCGGTTCGCGGCTTCAGTTCTCTATGGTGCCGATGAATTTCCTGCGCGGATCCGGCCGCAGCGCGGACTATGTGATTACGGGAACCTGGGGTAAGACGGCCCAGCAGGAAGCCGTCCGCGAAGGAACGGTGCGGGTGGCCTACGACGGCAAGGCGACCAACTTCGATCGGTTGCCAAAACCCAATGAGTTGAAACTCGACCCGCAGGCCGCTTATGTGCACGTAACCTCCAACGAAACGATCCAGGGGGTGCAGTTCCTCAGCGAGCCGGACACCGGCGCCGTGCCGCTGGTTTGCGATGCCTCGTCGGACTTCATGTGCCGCCCGCTGCCGATTGAGCGATATGGATTGATCTATGCGTGTGCGCAAAAGAACGCCGGCCCGGCGGGCGTGACCGTCGTTATCGCCCGCGACGACTTGCTGGAGCGGGCGCCCGAAGGGCTTGGCTCGATGCTCGACTACCGCACTTACGTCAAAGAAAAGCTGATGCCGAACACGCCGCCCGTGTTTGCCATTTATATTGTGATGCTTGTTACGCGATGGTTACTGAACGACATCGGCGGCCTGGCCAAGATGCTCGAACGCAACCAGCGCAAGGCCAAACTGCTTTATGATGTGGTCGATGCGCATCGCGAGCTATATCAAGGGCACGCACAACCCGACAGCCGTTCGCTCATGAACGTCACTTTCCGTTTGCCCGATGACGAAACACAGTCCAAATTCCTCAGCGGCGCCAAGGCGCGCGGCTTGGCGGAATTGAAGGGACACCGCTCGGTCGGCGGCATCCGCGCCTCGATTTATAATGCCATGCCGCTCGAAGGAGTTGAATCGCTGGCTGATTTCATGCGAGAATTCGCCAAGCAGGGCAGATAGTCCCTCCCCGATCGTCCCACCTTCACCGACATTCCAGAATTCAGACTTCTGCGAAGCCAAGGAGTGCATCGATGTCAAGAATGAGTCTGCTCGCCATTTTGGTCGCTTTTAGCTTGGCGCTGGGTTGCGAAGCGAAGACCCCTCCTGCGCCCGCCCCAGCCGTCGCGCCGCCAACGGATACCGCTCCTGCCAACAGCGATGAAGCGGCCAGCGAAGAAACGGCGGCGCCGGCCGAAGGCGAGAAGGAAGCGCCCGCCGAGGGAATGAAGGAAGAGGCGGCCCCGGTTGAAGAGCCGGCGACGCCCGCGGAGAAGCCGGCCGAAGAAGCCGCCAATTCAGCTCCTCCGCCGGCCGAAGAATCGGAAACGGCCAAAGACAAGCCGGAAGCCGAAAAGTCTGCCAAGGCAAGTTCGGGCGGGGTGTTCAAAGGCCTGACCAACTCGGTCGCTCGAGCGGTCAAGAAGACGATCAAGGGATCGAAACCTGCTGGCGCCGCTGCCCCGACGGCCGAGCCGCAGCCCGAAGACGATCCATTCCCCAACGGCGAGCCAAAAGACAAAGATCAGTCCGGCGACGAATAAGCGAGCGCTGGAGTGGTATAATGCAACCGTCCCTTTTGCAAACCGCAAGCCGTTCGTAACTTGCGGCAGTAAAGCCGGCATGTTTTGCTGGCCGATGTTGCGGGGAAGCATAACGGTTCCTTTCGATCAACGTTCCGTCTTGGGAGGCAGCAGGCGCGCTGGAAGCGTATGAACTGGCGCGCATCTGCTGCGGCTCTTCGAGCATGAAACACTCCGCCGCGACTCTGGCGATGCTCCTGGCGGGCTTGCAACTGCCGGTCGGCACAGCCGCCGCTCGCCCGGCGGCGACGGTGCAAGAGCGGACCGTCGACATGCTGGCGCTCGTAGGTGGCGAGCGACTGTTCGGCATGTTTGTCGCAAAGGCGGCGGATGGCGAAGTAAAAATGCTCATTCGGCGGGCGTGGCTTCGCACGCACGCACCCAATATCTATCGCCGGGCGACTGCGGGTGAGGAAGACCGCCGTCGGACGACCATCGAGCAACTAAGGGATCGCCTGGTCGCCTGGCGCGAGCGCCGTAATGAGCCCAAATTGCTCGCATCGTTTTTGGACCGCAGCATCCAAGAAACCGAAGAACAGCTGCGCGGCTTGGCTGATGATAAACAGCCTGCCGAGCCGGAGCCCTTGCTCTTAGTTTCCATTCCTGTGGCGCAAATTCGCAAGAATTATGCGCAGCCCCCCGAGAAAAGACGGCTGCTGGGCTTAGCCTGGGAGGCCGAAGTCGACGACGCTGAAGACCTCGCGGCCAGCGAGCTTATCGACCAGCTTAAGGCTCGGCAAGTCGACGTAGAGCACGCACGGCCAGACCTGTCCGACCGAATCGAAATTATGCCGCTCGATGATCAGCAGTGGGCGGCCAAGATGGCGCTGGCCGAGTATGCGATTTTGGGCAAACCGCATTTTCAAGGCGCGGGCGGACCTCTGATGCGAGAGGACAGCGGCCAGGGCAGGCCCGATCTTGGCGCCTTGGTCGCCGACATGGCCAAATCGCAACTCGAGGATGCACTCGGCGATTTACTGGGGCCTGGCAAAGGCGGCGCCCGCCAGAGCGACCAACGCCGGAAAGCCATTGATCAGGCGACTCGCGAAGCCAACGCCGATGGCTTGATCGGCGCGCGAATTACCCAGTTGGAACAGGACATCGTCCGGCATCGGGTGACCGTCTCGGATAGTTTCTGGGCGAAGATGCCTGACGGCTCGTGGCGGGCGGTTTGGCAGTTCGCCTCGACAATTGACGCCAGTCAGCCGCAACCGGGCGAAGAGAAAAAGCTTCAAGAAGATCCTCAAATCGCTGAAGCCCTCAAATTAGTGAAGAGCTTGGGGCTCAACGTCGACCCGAAACAGTTGCAGTCGGCGATGCGGCACGGCGTTGCCACGCAGGACGCTCTGCAGGCGGTCGACGGCGAATTCGCCGAGTATCTACTGGCCAACACGCGCCGGCTCGACGGCCCGCCCTTGCTCTTGCCCGCCGCGCCGGCAAGAGTCGGCGCTCCCCGGTAGACGAAAGAAGCCCCGAGCTACTCGTTTTTGGCCCCTTCTTGCGGCGGCCGTTCGAACTGCCAGGCTTGCACCGAGTCGCTCGCGGATACAAGCAAGGCCGGGCGTCCATCGAGACGGGCGATCGCCATGCCGTTTGGCACGGCCCCCAAATTAAAGTGGTCGATCAAGCTGCCATCGATTCCCAAGATATGAATCGATCCGTCGGCCCCTGCAATTACCCACTGGCCGGTATCGCCGTTTAACAGGTTGCCTGCCGCGACCATCTCGAACGCCGCGTTCTGGTGCGTCCCTTCGGGCAAGGGATATCTCCAAAGTTCGAAACCCTGAGGCGATAAGCCCACGGCGATATCACGAGGCGGCTGGCCCGGTTCCAGCGATTTCATCGCAATCGCGCACCATTCCGAGTTCTCGTCGCCATCCAGGTCGGCGGTGAAGATGAGTCGCACGAAGGCGTCAGGCAAGACAATCGGAGCTTGTTCGCGCCCGGCGGCGTCGATCGGCTGCACCCAGCCTTGCGCGACCAGCAACTGCCGCTGGTTGCGCCGATCCGGCCCGGTCACTCCCAGCCGGAAAACATATTCGGCGGCGCGGTTCCGCCACAGCCGCTCTCCATCCAACGCAACGCAGTGTACGCCGACCGCCTGCACGTAACCGATCTCCATTTCCAATTTGCCGTCTCCATCCAGATCGGCCAAAGTGGCGTCGGAAATCCCGGGATGATCGCCGGATTCCGGAAAACTAAGTAGCCGCTTCCAATCCGCATCGAAAAGATGGACTTGCTGGACGCCGATCTTGGAGCCTAGGAAATAGCGATGGCCGGCCTCGTCGGCGGCCGTTCGCAGAAATGTAACTGCGGAGTCGTCACGCTCCGGAAGGTCGAGCCGGTGCTTCGCCAACACCTTACCATCAGCGCCGACTTCAGCCACGCTGGGCAGTCCCTCGATCACGAACACCTTGTCACTGGCCGAATCGTCAGGGACGGCGAGTATATTGCCCGGGTTCCTCAGTTCGGTACTTCGCCACAGTCGTTTCCGCCGCAGAACCTGCGGCTCGCTGGCCGGCGCAATACCCGCCTTGGCCAAAGCCGCCGCCAGCTCAGCCGATTGCTCCGGCTCGGGTTTCTGCGTGTTTTGCCAGGCAAACCCGGAATAGAACAAGTAATCCGGGGCTTTCTCCGGCGCTTCCAAGGCCAGATTACCGCCGGACAAGAGCGTGTCGAGCTTCTTGGCAAGCGCCGTCGCTTCATTCGCATAGACTCCCGCCACAAAGTCTTGCAAAGTGCCATCGCGACCAAGAATCACCGTGCTGGGCACGATTTGCAGGCCGAGCGAACGGAAGGCAATCTTGCGATCAACGCGGGCAATCGGCAGCGACAACTCGGCTCTCGCCAGCGCGGCTTTTAAATCGTCGTCAGAAACCTGCTCAAGGTCGGCGCTGACCGCCAGAAACACGATTGAGTCCTGGTCTTTGTAGCGACTTTGGATTTCCTCGAACCCGGACAGGTCGTTGTAGTACTTGAAGACGTCGTCTTTTTGCCAGAACTTGATGACCGCGATTTTTCCGGCGAGCGAATCGCGGGTGATGAGCCGGCCGTCAAGCATCCGCATTTTGAATTTAGGCACCCGAGCGCCAGCGCGCACAATCTCGAACCATTGGACGGGCTCGGCGTCGCTTGGCGGCTCGAAACGGAACGCGGCATCGTCGATGGGCGGGTCGAGCCGGGCCCCATCGAGTTCGGCGGTAATCGTCAGGTCGGCGATCGGGCCAATATAGGGTTCGATCAGTCGGCGATATCCGCTGGTCGGATATTCGACGCGGCGCACCACCAACGTCTGTTGGTCGATCCAAAGCACAAATGGACCTTCTCGCTTCTCGATTCGCACGCGGTAGCAATTGTCATCGCCGATCTTCTGGGGCGGATCGAACTGCGGCGTGTGAGCATTCAGCAGCAGCGCCGGCAAGGGATCAGGATCCAGATACAGTGATAGCGGCACAGAACCGGCCGTCTGATTAAGCGCGTTTGCCAGCACAGGGTCTTTATAGACAAACGAAGGCGACAATTCTTCCGGCGCGGGAACGCTGAGGACTTCCCCCGGCGCCTCGTCAATCGTGGCGTAGAAGGTCTCGCCGTCGCACACGACCAGCGCGTGGTAGGCCCGCATGCGCAATCGGCTCGGGCCGGCGAGCGCCAGCGAAAATTCACTGGACTGATTGACGTCTTTGCCGTCGTGAGAGTATCGCACCAGCAGCCGACCGGCGTCTTGATAGCTGTCGGCCTGATGATAGGCCTCAACGACCTGATCAAGGAGTTCCGAGGCCGTTTGCGGCAGTTCGCGTTTTACGATTTGGGGCTGCGTTTTAGATTCTTGGCTACAGCTGGTAAGGACCGCCATGGCCGCGACCAAACTAACAGCAGCGACACACATTCCCCGACCTGATCGCAGGGCCACCGAAGCGACCATCGTCAATTCCTTACCAACTACGTTTAATTCGCTCATCGTGCATTATTGTATCTTGCTTTGAGATCAGGCGCCCGCCAGAGCGGCGCAATATCTGGTGCGCATCGCACGCCAGACGTTCTCTTCAGGTAGGAACCGCATCCCTTGCATCTTCTGTTTCATCGCTACAGCCGGACGTTGGGGTCCGGCGCCCGTCGGCTTGGCGCAATTCGGGTCCGCGCCAGGGAGCGAGATCGATTGGCATGGTAAGTAAACCGTCGTAGAATAACAGGGAACCCTCGCCGACCATCGTTTCCCGGGCGAAACAAGCGGCACAAGCGGGCCCCTTCCCGCTCATAATCGAACAATCCCCATAGCCAAAGTTTACAACTTTCAGTCTTGGCGGGGAGAATTCACGGCACGCCACGTTCGTAGCCTGAGCAGCCGCATGAATCAACGGTCTTCAGCCAAAGCGTCGTCGCTTGCCGTCTGGCTCCCCCGGTTGGCTTCATCCGGCGCTTTCGTTATCGCGCTTGGGTTCTTATTTCACACTTCTCTCGAGCCGGTTTTTTTTGGCAAGTACGACGCGTCGTACGCGGCTTTTCTGGCAGTGGTGTTCCTCATCATCCTGCCCGCATTTCATTACCTGGCCACGTTTTGCGCCGCCGAGCATGTATTGAAGTCGCGCTCGGGACGAACGTTCGTGGTGCGGCCGCGGCATAAGCTGGCGGCGCTCTTGATTGTCGCGTGCGTGATTTATCCGCCCGCGAGCGCTATCAGCAAGCACCTCGCCAGCAGGCGCATCATGGCCTTTAACGGCACGATGTATCACCCCTATCTACAAAATACGCCCATACCAGATGATGTGTCGATGCACATCAATCGTTGGGGTTTCCGAGGCGACGACATCCAACAAGCGAAGAGCGACGATGTCTTTCGGGTCTTCGTGTTCGGCGGCTCGACCGTCTACTGCGCCACGGTGCCTTACGAACAAACTCATTGCTCCATTCTGGAGACGCGGCTGCGCCAGGCTTATCCAGAGCATCGCGTCGAAGTTCAGAATCTTGGAACCGATTGGCATGCGACCGAACACGACACAATCAAGCTGCTGTTTTTCGCCCAAGACTTTGCGCCGGATCTCGTGATTACCTTTCATGGCATTAATGATTTAGTGCGAAGTTTTCGATCGGACATGTTCGCGGATGGGCGTTATTGGGCGGATTACCGGCACTACCTTGGCGCCACGGCCATACTCGCCACGGAAGGACGCAAGTTTCCCTTATTTGCCGCCGGCGCCGCGGGCCACTGGTTTTCCGACCTGCGGTTCGATCAGGTGCGCATCAACGGACCTGAGGGATTAGGCGTCGACGGACTGCGCAGCTACTTTGTGCCGAAGACTTACCCGGTGGATGTTACCGAGTGGAAGAGCCTGCCGGCATACCAGCGCAACCAACGCGACTTCGTTGCCATTGCTCGCTCGAAAGGCATTCACGTGCTGCTGGGAACCCAGCCTTCGCTCTATCGCGACGATCTCACGCCCGCCGAACAGCAACTGCTGCTGTTTCCGGCGACCCATTACTTCCAGGGCGAACGCGCTTCGCTGCATTCGATGGTCGAGGGCATGCGCCGTTTTAACGACGCAACGCGGCGCTTGGCAAAAGACTTTGACGTTGATTTTGTCGACCTGGAACAGCAGATGGCCAAGACGACCGCCTATCTCTATGACGACGTGCACTATACAAGAGCCGGCAACGAGTTAATCGGAAACGCCCTGGCCGACAGAATTATCGACTCGAAAATCGTCGAACGCGTGATGGAACAGCGCCGCAACGAAACCAGAGCAGAGACGACCACGGAGACGCTTCCGTGAAGGGCCTGCGGCCAGCCGCAGAGATCGATTCCTTCCGATAGCAGAACGTCTTGGCTGTAATTCTTGGCATCTCTGCATTTTACCATGATAGCGCTGCGGCGCTCGTCGTCGACGGCCGCATAGTCGCCGCGGCGCAGGAAGAACGCTTCACCCGCAGGAAACATGATGCCGCGTTCCCTGCAAATGCCGCGCAGTATTGCCTTCGCGCAGGAGGCTTGACGGCTCGCGAAGTCGATTACGCAGTTTTCTATGAAAAGCCGCTCCTTAAGTTCGAACGCTTACTGGAAACGTATCTTGCCTTCGCCCCGCGCGGGCTGCGCAGTTTCAGCCAAGCCATGCCGCAATGGCTGAAAGACAAGCTCTATATCGGTCGCACGGTGCGACAGTCGCTGGGGGCCGACTTTCGCGGAAAGCTGTTATTCACCGGCCATCATGAGAGCCATGCCGCCAGCGCCTTTTTTCCTAGCCCTTACGATGACGCAGCCATTCTGACGGTGGATGGCGTGGGCGAATGGAGTACGGCGGCACGCGGGATTGGCCGCGGCAATAGAATTCAATTGACCGATGAGCTTCGCTTTCCGCACTCTCTCGGTTTGCTGTATTCCGCGTTTACCTATTATTGCGGCTTCAAGGTTAATAGCGGCGAATACAAGTTGATGGGGCTGGCCCCCTACGGACAGCCTAAGTATGTCGATTTGATCTACGAGCGCCTGCTCAAGGTGATGCCCGACGGCAGTTTCTTGTTGAATATGGCGTATTTCAACTATTGCCAAGGGCTGGCCATGACTAACGGCCGTTTCCACCGACTCTTCGGGGCGCCGCCGCGCAAGCCGGAGGGGACGTTGGTCGAGCGGCATATGGATCTGGCGGCCAGCATCCAGGCCGTGACCGAAGACGTCCTGTTGCGAATGACCGAATCGCTTCACGCGCGAACCGGAGACCGAAACCTCGTCATGGCCGGCGGCGTGGCGCTCAACTGCGTGGCAAACGGCCGCTTGCTGCGCGAGGGACCGTTCGAGTCGATCTGGATCCAACCGGCCGCCGGCGATGCCGGCGGGGCGCTGGGCTCCGCGCTGTTCGTCTGGCATCAATTGCTCGGGAATCCGCGGCGCGCCTCGGCGAGCGATTCCCAACAGGGGAGCTTATTGGGTCCCAGCTTTAAATGCAGCGACATCGAGCAATTCTTACGAGCAGAGACCATTCCCTTTCGCCGCCTTGATGAAGAGGACGAGTTAGCCAGCTATGTGGCGCAACTGATTGCCGAGGGCAAAGTCGTCGGGTGGTTTCAAGGCCGCATGGAATTCGGACCGCGCGCCTTAGGAGCGCGCAGCATTCTGGCAGATCCTCGCTCGGGCGAAATGCAAGCCAGGCTGAACCTGAAGATCAAGTTTCGCGAGAGCTTCCGCCCCTTCGCCCCCTGCGTGCTTGAAGAGAAGGCGCATGAGTGGTTCGAGGTCCCTGCCGGCCAAGAAAGCCCTTATATGCTGCTCACCGCGAAAGTGCGCGAATCTCGTCGCCAAGAGCTTACGCCCGAGAATCGTCAAGTGATGCTTAGCGATCCTGATTTGCGGAAGCGGGTCAACGTTGTTCGCTCTCAAATCCCAGCCGTAACGCATGTTGACTACAGCGCTCGGCTGCAGACCGTCGATCAGCAGCGCAACCCGCGGCTGCATCGTCTGCTCGAAGCATTTGACCGTCTGACGGGCTGCCCTGTGCTTGTGAACACGAGCTTCAATGTCCGAGGCGAGCCGATCGTTTGCACTCCGCAGGAAGCATACCGATGTTTTCTGGCAACCGAAATGGATGTGCTCGTACTCGAAGAGTTCGTGGTCAACAAGAGCGATTGTAGCTTGCCTGCCGCGCAAACGAAGCGCGAGGAATATCTTTCCCAGTTCCAATTGGACTGAATCTTGCTTAGCGTGGTTGTTATGAAATGGACCGATCTGCCGCTGAACCCGTCGCCCCGGACGCTGCGTCAATTTGCCGGGCTTTGGATTCTGTTTTTCGGAATCCTGGCCGGATGGGAATTATTGTTTGGAAATCGGCAGGCCGTCTCGATAGCGCTCGTCGCCTTGGCGCTGATCATTGGCCCGCTCGGCATCTGGCGACCGCGCCTGATCCGCCCGATCTATGTAGGTTGGCTGATGGCCGCATTCCCGCTGGGCTGGCTGGTGTCGCATATTTGCCTGGCGGTTGTGTATTATCTAGTCGTAACACCGCTAGCCATCGCCTCTCGCTTGCTGGGGCGCGATCGTTTGTCGCTGCGGCGCAGAGCCGACGAACTCTCGAATTGGTCTCCCTTGGACGAGTCGCGGGATGTGCGTCGTTATTTTCGCCAGTTTTAACCAATGTCTGCCGAGGCGGCGAGGTGCTGTCATGACCAACGAGCCAATGAGCGACCTTGAGCGGGCCGCGCTCGAGGAGCAATCCAGCAGCGTGTGGGCTGAACTGGGCATGCTGCTTTGGGAGAATAAGAGCTGGTGGCTCATGCCAGTGGTAGTTGCACTGGGGCTGCTCGGCGTCGTAATCGCCCTGGGGGGCAGTGCGGCGGCGCCGTTCATTTACACTCTCTTTTAACGCTCCGAACTCTGAGTGCCGCCGGGACTACCGGCGCCACCGCTATAACCAGACTCGACCGGATTCATCTTCCCCGGCGGCCGGGGTTGGTTGCCGGCGTAACCGCAGTCTTTGCGTTGCCAGCCAACGATTGGCGTTGCATAATAAAAGGATGAATGAGATCTACGCTCGATTGCAGGAGATCTTTCGCGCCGTCCTGCTGGACGACTCCTTGACGCTCACGCCCGAGACGAGCGGGAAAGATTTCGAGGCCTGGGACTCGCTCACGCACGTGACCGTCATGGTGCACGTCGAGCAAGCGTTCGGCATCCAATTCACGAGTTCTGAAATCTCCGGATGGCAGAACGTCGGCGAACTGGCCCAATTGATCGAAGGCCGCCTGCGACAAAAAAGCTGACCGCGAGTCATCGAACAGAGCAAGCGGAGGACCGCTGGCCGGTGCGATTCCGCCGGCGGGCTAAGCAAGACATTCTCTAAGTTCGAGCGAAGTGGATGTTGATATTCCATGGACCGATCCACAGTAGACTTCTTTAAGCCAGACTTCTGGTACGTCCTGGCGGTCGCTGTGGCGGTACTGGTCTCGACGGTATCTCCTGGCTTGCGCAAGCGGGCCTGGGCAGGCATCAACCTGGCTTTTCTTGGCTTGTTGTTGGGCTTTCCCAGCCCTCAGCGGGTGTGGGATTTGCTCCAACGTTACGACATCGGCGACGCCCTGGCGCTGCTGGCCGGCTCCCGGCTAGGTTTTGCGTGCGCGGGCGTGCTGATCGCCTGGTGCGTGTTGCAAGCGGTCCAATGGCGCCGGCTGGGAATCTTGCCGCTGGTTCTGAGCGGCTCGGCAATTCTGGTTTTGTTCCTCATCCATAAGCTACAAGCGCAAACGCTCTATGATTGGGACCGTTTGAGACTGGTGCGCGAGGCAATCGGGCTCTCCAACGCCCGTCTGCAGCCGCTCGAGTCGCTGCTCGAGGCGATCGGCTTTTCGTACGTCGCCTTGCGGTTGGTCGAAGTGTTGCGGTTGACGTACGAAGGAACGCATCCGGCTCCCGACTTGCCATCGACAATCAACTATCTGCTGCCGTTCCACATGCTGGCGGCGGGACCGATACAAGGGTATGCAGACTTCGTGGCCCAGCCCGCCATCCCGCCGCCATTGAGCGCTTCGGACGCCTTACGCAGCGTCGAGCGGATCGCTCACGGGTTGTTCAAGAAGTACGTGCTGGCTGCAATCGTGAAGCAAGACTTTCTTACGAGTTTCGTCGCGCCGCTTCCATACATGGCCGTCGAACCGCTCTTCTATTACCTGTGGGTCTACCTCGATTTCAGCGCCTACTCCGACATTACCGTGGGGGCCGGCCGGCTGATGGGGGTGGCCACGCCGGAAAACTTCAATCGGCCCTATGTCGCACGGAACCTGATCGATTTCTGGGACCGCTGGCACATGTCACTATCGCGGTTCATCTATCGGAACCTGTTTATCCCGGTGCAGCTCGCGCTCGTTCGCCGTACCGGGCCGCAGGCGGCGCTGTGGTGCGCCACGGCGGCCTTTTCCATATCCTTCTTGCTCTGCGGTCTCTGGCACGAACTGAATCTTCGCTGGTTGTTGTGGGGCGCCATGCACGCTGCAGGTCTGGTCATAGTCAACGCGTACCGCGCTTGGCTACAAAAACGGCTGAGCCGCGAGGCATTAACTCGCTACCGCGCTCACCGCGGCATCCGAGCGGCAGCGATTATTTTGACGCAGGTTTTCGTCGCGACCACGCTGTTAGTAGCGAGCTGGCCGCAGAATTGATCGGTAAAATGCCCATGAGCGGTCTCATCTCAAAAGACGGTCCCATTCCGGCTTGGCAGTTTTCCCTAAGGTTGGTCTGGGTGATAGTTCAACTCCTGCTTGTCTATTGGCTAGGTGAAAGTGGCGTCCAATTTCTTTACCAGGGCTTTTAAGCAGCTCAAGCCGGCAGCTTTCGATTTCTCGCGACTGCGCGGCCCGTTGGTCGTCATCGGCGGCGGCGCGGCCATCTTCGCGGCGATGCACTTCGTGTTAAGCTTGGCGTTTGGCGCCGATGCCGCCGCGCTTCACCCGCGACAACGGCCGCTTGGCTGGCCCATGTATGAAAGGATTTGGGGCAGGGTCTCCGCCCTGGACCATCTGTACCGCAGCGGCCAGCTGCCGCGCGACACGCGGTTGGGCATGTTCATCGGCGTATCGACGTCCGCCACCGGCATCGAGCGTCAGTTCTTGGATGAACGGGCCACGGCGGCTGACCGCTGGATTGTGCTGAGCGGCGCCGGCATGAGCTTGGAAAATATCGAAAACGTGATGCACCCCGTGTTTTTCTGCAGCCTCAAGCCGAGTGTCGTAGTGCTGGGCGTCCATCCGCAGATGCTCGTGGGCGAAAGCTATCTCGGGGATGAGCCGACAGTCGATCCGGAACGAGTGGTCGGACGGCGCCGCCGAGCGAAAAAATCGCAATTCGCCGGGTTCGACGTCTTGAGCCGACTCCGCGAGCACTGGGCGATCAAGCAGCGCGCCATGGTAGCGGCCTTTTTGCGCACCCAAATCTACGCCGTTCGCATCTATTTCTTTTACCTAGCCGGCGTCACCGCGGAATCTCTCTATCCGCCGATCACGGAACCCTGGGACGAAAATCCTCTGTGGCTGTGGTACATGGACGATGCGGAGGACCAGTTCGCGCACGATCAGGCCGAGTTCTGGTCGAAGCGAGGGCACTTCCAGCCGAAAAACTACAATCCCGAAGGCGAGCAGGCGCGCTCGCTGGTCCGCATGATTCGCGCCTATCGAAAGATCGGCGCCAAGGTTTACGTGGTCATTATGCCGCTGCGATCCACGTTGCGGAAAATTGTTCCGCCCAACGCGAAGCCGTGTATTTTCGAGGCTTTGGACCGTGCCTTTCCGGAAGCGCCGCCGCCGGTCATCGACCTGGAAGAGGCGATGCCCGACCAGCTTTTCACCGACCAGGTGCATCTTTCCCGAGCCGGCGCAGAGCGATTGTCGAAGTTGGTGGCCGACCAACTGCAAGCGCCGCCTGCTAGTTCGCCAGCTCGGGACGGTTCTTGAAGAGCTCCAACGCCTCTGGGTTGACCAGCGCCTCGGCGTTGCGCACCGGTCGGCCATGAATTACGGCGCGCACGGCCAACTCGACGAGCTTGCCGCTACGAGTGCGAGGAATATCGGCTACCTGCAGCACCTTGGCCGGCACGTGCCGGGGCGTCGCGTTGCGGCGCACTTCGTCGCGGATGCGGCGAGCGAGTTTATCGTCGAGCGACACGCCCTCGCGCAGTTTGACAAACAGCACGATGCGCATGTCCCCGTCCCATTCCTGCCCGACGACGATGCTCTCCAGCACTTCCGGCACTTGCTCGACCAGGCGATAGATTTCGGCGGTGCCGATTCGCACGCCGCCGGGATTCAAGGTCGCGTCGGTGCGGCCGTAAATCACCATTCCCCCATGCTCGTTCAATTCGGCCAGATCGCCATGCCGCCAGACGCCAGGGAACCGCTCGAAATATGCTTGTCGATACGCAGCGTCGTCCGGATCATTCCAAAAACCGATGGGCATCGAAGGGAACGGGGCGGTACAGACCAATTCGCCCTTTTCATTGACGACCGGCTGGCCTGCCTCGTCAAACACTTGCACGTTCGTTCCCAAGGTCCGGCATTGCAGCTCTCCGCGATAGACCGGTCCGATCGGATCGTCGCTGACGAAGAAGCCGCACAACTCGGTGCCGCCTGAAATGCTCGACAGCCGCACGTCGCGCTTGATCGCTCGATAGACGTAATCGAAGCTCTCGCCGTGCAGCGGAGCTCCAGTTGAAAGGATGGCCCGGAGCGCCGATAAATCGTGCGTCTTGGCCGGCTCCAGCCGTACCTTTTCGATCGTCGAGAGATACTTGGGGCTGGTCCCGAAGACGGTAAGACGCTCGCGTTCGGCGAGATCGAACAGCACGTCGACCTTCGGGCCCAGAGGCGCACCATCGTACAGCACCACCGTGCAACCACAGCCCAGGCCTCCGACGAGCCAGTTCCACATCATCCAGCCGGTCGAGGTAAAATAGAAGAGCCGGTCGTCGCGCGTCAGATCGCCGTGTAGCACGTGCTCCGAAAGGTGCTTGAGTAGAATGCCGCCGGCCTTGTGGACGATGCACTTGGGCCGCCCCGTGGTGCCCGATGAGTAGAGAATGTAAAGCGGATGGTTGGCCGGAAGCTGCGCGAATTCAGGCGGGCCGGCCGGAACGCTCTCCAGAAATTCGTCCCACGCAATGGCGCCGGCCAGCGCGCCCAGGTCGACCTGCGGGGGCTCGAGGTTGGGAACCACGACCAGCGTCTCAATCGAGCGGATCTCTTCGCGCAGCTTTTGCACGCGCGACAGGATGTCGATGCGGCGTCCGTTGTCAATGTATCCGTCGACGGAAATGAGCGTCTTGGGCTCAATCTGCCCAAAACGATCCAACACGCCCAACGCGCCGAAGTCGGGCGAACACGAAGTCCAGATCGCCCCGAGACTGGCGCAGGCAAGCAGACCGACGACTGCCTCGGGAATGTTGGGCAGGTATCCCGCCACGCGATCGCCTGGCTTGATCCCCGCCGCTTTCAGAGCGCGCGCCGCGCGCCCCACGATGAGGGCCAGTTGTTTGTAACTCAAGGTCGAACGGCGACCGCGGTCGTTCACCGAGACCAGGGCGGTACGATCGTCTCCGAAGCGAAGCAGGTTTTCGGCATAGTTCATTCGCGCCCCGGGAAACCATTCGGCGCCGGGCATCCGGTCGACGTGCTCGACGACGGCGTCATAGCGGCGGCTGGCAACCACGCCGCAAAAGTCCCAAATCGCGGCCCAAAACGCTTCCGGTTGGTCGATGGACCACTGATAGAGCGCGGCATATTCCTGCTTGAGGGCATGGCCGCGATCGGCCAGGAACCGCATGAAGCTCACGAGGTTCGAGCGGGCGACCTGATCGGCCGTCGGTTGCCAGAGAAGTGGAGCGCTGCTCATTCCGATCCGATGTCGCCTTCCGAGAGGAAACACCCTGTTCTGAGTTCCGGCGGGTGTTTGTCCTATTGACCGCCTCGGAGAACGGCGAGGCGAACAAGCGTGGGCGCTTAAATCTATGCTTTTACCTTGGTCAACTATAGCACCCTCGGGCACCGCCTGCGACCTGGCCTGCGACGGCCTGCAGGTCTGCGTCCTTAACAGGAGTTCGTATTTGCGGCTATGGCATGCGGCAGGGCGGGCCAATAGTTGCACCGTTCTTGTCCAAACGCAATGGCCCATTCTACGAGTATTACGCCCTCGGGGCCAATCGCATGCTCCTATGCGAACGTTACCGTTAATTCCTCGGCGGGCCGCCCTGCAGCAAGCAATCTTTCCCTAGATCAGCGGCCGGCCCTTGCGCATCTGAACCCGAAGGGCCGAAAACTGACCGAATAGGCGTGATAACCCTCGATGATGGCAAGCACCTTAGCAACGGCATTACCGGTGTAACCGGCCGCGACTCGCCGGCGAGAAGGCGTCCAGTCCAGTAAGTGTTTGGCTGCGCGGTGCCGGCGCAAATTGTCCATAACAAATCATTTATCGATCGAGCTATTGACGGCGTTGCAGTCGCGAAGCGTAATGGAATTATCACTTCTCGCCGGCCCGCCGCAACGTTATCCAAGCTAGGATTCTTAGCGCAATATGTTGGCGTTCACCGAATTGGGGCAAGAAGAGGACGCGTTGCAACCGGCTCTGTCGACAATTTCTCTCGATGCGCCGTCCTGCGAGAAACTGCGAGCAAAGCTCAAGCTTGCGCTCAAGGGCGCCAATCGCTCGCCTTCGGTTTTACAGGCGCAGCTCTGCGTGCGACAAGAGTCGCGAGTCATTGCTCGTGAGGCCTTTGGCGATTCGCGACTGAGCAAGGTGCGCGAGCATCTGGCAAGGGGCGGCATCGTGATTTGGAATGGCCTGCCGATCTCTGATCGACCATCGTCGACCGCCGAGGAAAATCTGCTCTCTTTCGGTCAAGCCTTGGCGGCGGTCATCGCGCAAGGCACGGGGAGCTCATTTGGGTTTCTCCAAGAGGATGGCGGACTTCACTTCCAGCGCCTGTTTCCCGTCGCCGGGCTCGTGCACTGCGGAAAGAC
>JAICIG010000063.1 GCA_025924495.1 Pirellulales bacterium
GCAGCCAACCTCGCACTTACCCAAGAAAGGCGCACACCAGGCGACAAAAGTCCACGAAATTTGTGAAAGCTCAACGCAAGACAGCCACCGCCGATAGCGAGCCGTTCGCCCCTTAACGAGTAAAAGTAAGTGGCATTGGGCGCGAGCCGGCGGTCAACATCCGCCAAACAGGAAAGGGCTTAGCGCAAAAAAAGACCCCGGCAAGGCGGGGCAGGTACCTTACCGAGGCCCGTCAGCACGAGGCTGACATCAGAAGTTTAGCCGCGGAAACGATTCGTGCAAGCGGCTTTTAATAAAAAACTTCAGCAGGCAGTTTGACCGGATAATTCGTTAGGAATTTCGTGCAAAGTTTGCCAAATGGAACCCAGTTGTCCTCGCTCGCCTCGGAATTTCACAAACGGTTTCTATTCATTCAGCGGTTCGCCGACGGGCGGGCCCGTTCCCATGCCAGCTCCGAGATGGGGAGGCTCGCCGGAGGAGACCAAGGCAATATCTTCCATCACTGCGCGCGCCGATGCTTGACGCTGGCTCAACTCCGGAAAACGCTGCGCGGCGCTGGCTCGCCACTCCGCGGCGTTCATGATTGGCCCAAAGCTGTAACGGACGCGGTCGCGGCGAGGTATCTCGCGCGCCAAGTCGTGATCTCGCACAGCCGGCAAGGTGCAGCCGTCGATCCGCCCCATCACGACAAAGTCGGAATACTTCAGATAGCTGTCGATTTCTTCGATTGCTCGCGGCATCGTCTCCTGTCCCAGCCGAGTCCTGGTTCCGGCGGGAAAGAGAGCTAACAGCCAGCCGCGGCGTCGCAGCTGGTGAATCGCGCGGTAGGCCCGCATATTCATGCGAAGCGCCTCGCTCCTTTCCAGCTCGTCGTGCGGACTGAGAAACCACGACTTCGGTGTCAGAACGACGCGCGGAAAGCAGTTTGCCAACAGCCGAGTTGGGCCGACATCTTCATCGAGCTTTCTGCCCGAGACCCACAGAATGCGCTCGAAGATTTCCGCGGCCCCGTGATCCTCAAGCAATGCATAAAGCGTGGGAACATCAAAGTTTGATTGGTGGTTCATGCACAACAAGCAGGAGTGTCGTTTTTCAGCCAGCTTGACGAGTTGCGACAAACGTTCGAGGCCTGCCACGCCGCTGCCTGGCAATAATAAACCGCGACAGAGCGCGGCAAACTTAATCCGCCCGACGCGACTACCTTTTTGGAACGCATCTGCGAAGCTGAAGCGCGGCGAGCAATCCGGCGATGCCAAACGGCAGATCTCTGCGATCTGTTCGGCAAACACCGAGAAAGCCTCTGCCTCGGGGAATGGTTGGCAGTTGTCTTCGTACATGGACAAAAGCGCCCGAGCACGGCAAATCGCTTCGCCTCGACTGACCATCGCTCGCACGGCGATATATGGGACGATTAGAGCGGCAGCGCGAGGAAAGGCCCGAAATAAGGTCGTCTACAAAGTCGCAAAGCTCGTGCCGAGCGTTTGCTTTCCGCGTGCCATTCCGGGCGGCCAGTTTTTTCTAGTGTTGATTGAACTGCGCTCGCCAAAATCGCACCGGCCATTTGATTATCTGCTGCGGCCGGGGCGCCTGCCCGTCCTAGGAGCGTCTCAGCTGCGAAGATAGAATGGGCGTTCGGCTTGGCGCCCACAGAATTTTAAAATCAATCGCCAAATGAGCGAAACCTCCAACCGCCGGCAGCCGCCGACAATCGCGGTGCGATTGAAAAGGGGCTGGAACGATGCTTCAATCGCCCCTGATCGGACGTCATGACGTTTTTTGAGCTGGTTTTTCGCAATCTCGTGCGGCGGAAATTGCGTTCGTCGCTTACGGCCATAGGCGTGGCCGTGGCCATCGCGACGGTTATTACCCTCGTCGGCATCTCGCAAGGTTTGACGCAGTCGGCCGTCGAGGCATTCCGCAGCCATGGCGTCGACCTGATCGTCGTGCGCGCCGGCGCCATGCAGCGGATGTCGAGCAGTCTGCATGAACAACTGAGCGGCCGGCTCGCGCGGTTGCCAGGCGTCGCCGAAGTCATCCCTGCCTTGACCGACATGGTCGCGCTGGAAGGAGCGGGGCCGATCGGCGTTCCGATCCACGGGTGGCCGCTCGAGTCCCGTCTTTGGAAGACTCTCCATATCGTCCGCGGGCGGACGCTGCGCTCCGGGGACGCCCATTCCGCAATTCTCGGCGACTCGTTGGCACAAACGCTAGGCAAGGACGTGAGCGATGTCATCGAGATCGAGACGAGGCGGTTCCGCGTGGTCGGCATCTACGAAAGTTCGAACCTTTATGAAAGCGGCGCGGCGACCGTGCTGCTGCCCGACTTGCAGCAGCTCATGGACCGTAATGGCCAGGTGTCGGAATTCATGGTGTCGCTCAAGCAAGGGCTGCCAGATCCTGCCTCGACCGTCGCACTGTTAAAACGCGAGATAGACGTCATGACTGACGAGAGAGGCCTTTCGCTCGGCCTGACCGCCATGCCTACCGAGCAATACGTCAGCCATAACTTGGAATTGCGGCTGGCACGTGACATGGCATGGGCCGTGTCATCCATCGCGCTATTGATCGGTTCGGTAAGCGTGCTGAATACCATGCTGATGGCGGTCCTGGAGCGAACTCAGGAAATCGGCGTTTTGCGAGCGATCGGCTGGCGCAGGCGCCGAATCATCGGCATGATCGTTTGCGAGTCGTGCTTGCTTAGCCTGGTCGGAGCCTCGCTCGGAATCGCCGGCGGCATCTTGCTGACCGCCGGCCTAGGCCGATTTCCCGCGGCTCGCGGCCTGGTGCGCGGAGATACCTCGCCGACCATCATCGCGGTTGGGCTGCTGGTAGCGACCGTGGTCGGACTGTTGGGCGCAACCTACCCGGCGTATCGGGGCGCAGCACTGCAGCCGACCGAGGCGCTGCGCTATGAATAACTTGCGATCGAGCGGATTGCGATCGGCGGCCAAGACTGCCTGTTGTGCCCGCCGTGGCGATCCCGACGACCCCGCACCGGTTGGGAATATGCCTGGTCCGCTTGGAGCAATGCCATGAGATTCTTGACCTTTGCGGCGAAGAACCTGCTGCGCCGCCCGGCGCGCTCAGCGCTCACGCTCGTCGGCATTGCCTTGGCCGTCGCCGCCGTCGTCTCGCTGCTGGGAATTTCCGATGGTTTCGAACGATCATACTACGAGCTCTATTCGGGCAGAGGCATCGATCTGGTCGTCCACCATGCCGGACGCAGCCAACAACTCTCGAGCGGCCTGGACCAAGCGCTGGGTGATCGTATCCGGCGCCTGCCCGGCGTGCGCGACGTTATTGGCGGGCTGGTTGACGTGGTTTCCTTCGAACAGGCGGATTTGTTCGTGGTGCTCGTCAACGGCTGGGATGCCGACTCCTCGATCTTCGATCGATTGAAGATCGTCTCCGGTCGGAAGCTGAAAAACTCCGATCACAGGCAACTATTGCTCGGTAAGGTCTTGGCCGCCAATCTCGGCAAACGCGTCGGCGATGTCATTGATTTATACGGTCAACATTTTCACATAGCAGGCATTTTCGAGAGCTTTAACGTTTACGAAAACGGTTCAATCGCCATGCTGCTCGGCGAGATGCAGCAGTTAACCGATAGACGAAACGAAGTCAGCGGCTTCACCGTCGAGGCCGAACCGACAGCAAACGCGGCGGCGATCTCCGCCTTAAAGCGCAGCATTGAGCGACTTGCGCCCGAGCTCACCGTGCTTTCCACGGTCGAATTCGTCAACAGCGTCGCCCAAATTCGCATGGCTCGCGCCATGGCCTGGCTGACGTCGGCAGTAGCAGTGGTTTTGGGAGGAATCGGAGTGCTGAACACCATGATCATGTCGGTGTTCGAACGGACTCGCGAACTGGGGGTGCTACGCGCGCTGGGCTGGTCGCGGCAGCGAATCGTGCGGATGATACTGTCAGAGTCGGTCCTGCTCACGCTGTCTGGAGCGGCAATCGGCTCGGCAAGCGGAGTGGCGCTCGCCCAAGCGCTGGGCCGGTTCCATACGACGGCCGGCCTGATCGAAGGTCGCGTGGCCCCGATTGTCATCTTGCAGGGCTTTCTCTTGGCTCTGGCAATCGGCTTGTTCGGTGCGGCGTATCCTGCCTGGTGGAGCGCCAGCCTGCGACCTGTCGACGCGCTGCGGCAGAAATAGACGAAGGTTGCCCTGCTTAACGATCGGCGATCCTTTCTGTCACAATATGTGCCAGATCTGTGAGCCCTTTCCGCACATGACGTCGAGTTCTGACGAATATTCATTCCTGACGGTGCGGTCTGTCGGTTCTTTCTCTCGGCGGAATGGCAATTGCATTACTCCGTCGCGAGGAGAATTCCACGATGGCAATCTCAATGTCCGACCGGTTCATTCGAGGCGCTACGGCGATAGACCGACCGAGCGATGTGGCGCGCGCCACATTGGCCATTCGCCTGGCTGCAGTCCAAATCGCCTTGCCCCTGGCCGCCGAGCGTGCGGACGAAGACGTGGAACACGTTCACGACCTGCGAGTTTGGTCGCGGCGCGCCGTAGCGGCATTGGAACTGTACGCAGAATTCCTGCCGCCGCGCCGGATTGCGCGGTTGAAAAGGCAACTCAAGAATTTGCGCAAAGCGGCAAACCAGGCGCGTGATTGCGACGTGTTGATACAGATTCTTTCGTCGGAACCGCATTCGCCGCAAACCAGGGACTGGCTGAAGCAGGTCCGCCGAGAACGCGCCAAAGCTCAAACGCCGATTCGCCTGGCCTACGGGCGTTTCACGCGCAAGCGGCGCTTCGAGCGCCGAATCGGAGAATTGCTAAGACGGACACGGAGGCGTCTGCCGGAGGAAGAGCCGCAGTTTGGGGTCTGGGCGCGGGCGCGGCTGAAGCCGATTGTGGAGCGATTCTTCGCCGCCGTTCCGCCAGACGATGCCGAACTGGAGCAGTTGCACCGCTTCCGCATTCGCGGCAAAGACCTACGCTATGCCATGGAGTTGCTGGCCGACGCCTTCCCGCCTGCATTCAAGGAGCAGCTTTATCCGATGATCGAGGCGATTCAGGAAAAGCTTGGCCCTGTTAACGATTTAGCCGCGGCGCAGGCACGATTGAAACTTCGCCTGGATCGCCGGCTGAAACGAAAACGGCGGCTTGAATTGCGGCGACGCTACGTGCAGCAGGATCTGCAGCTCGCTGGGGCGCGATGGGCCTTCCACCAGTGGTTTTCTGCGAAAACACGAGTCGCTCTGCGCGCTCAGTTCCAACAGGCGCTCGCGGCCGAATCTTGCCCAGCTGTTCCTAGAGCAGCGCTCCCCATACCATTTTCTCCGGCCCAGAATTGGCGGACTCCCCGCATTTCGGGCAACGGCCGAGGCTTCTAAAATTGGTGCGGCGGCGCCGCTCCGCGCGGCGAAGGGCCAAAACCGCTGTATCGCAATTACTCGCCGCCGCTGAAAGGCAGCTGCCTGCGGACATCTGCATAGATGCGCAATTTTTTTTTGGCGTCGCAGATTGCCGGTTCAACTGGCGCAGATTGCATGATCTGCGAAAAGTCTCGCCTGATAACAGATGCTCGATGTCAATGGTATCGCCAAACGTCAACGCTGGCATATCATGCAAGCGAACGTCTCCGCGCGGGCAATGTGGCGTTTCGCGCTGCGACCGAATGGCGGTGTTAACGCTGCGTCGCGCCTTTGGGCTATCGCGGCTGAGCGGCACAGCTAGCGTGCTCAACGGCACGACCTGGAAAGGCGCGGACAATCTCCCCCAGTCAAGTACGCACTCGGGCCACCGCAAGTCGACAAAGTTTGTCCAGGCCTCAAACTCGATGGGGTTCGGTATGTGAGTTGCTTTCATCGTGCGCGGCTCATGCGCGATCTGCTTTAGCAACCTGGCGAGCGAGGGAGGATCGGTCGCTACGCGGCGGGCACGGAAGCACGCACGAACAGGGCGGGCGACAAACGCGAAATTCGATGGTTTGCAGCAGGCGGCAGGAGGCTGTGCGTCGTTTCCTCTCTAAGGCTCCTTTGTGGAAAGGGTGTTGCTATGAATCGTGTACTTGCATTGGCTGTTGCTCTGTTCTTTGCCGTGGTCGCGATCTCGCTGATTTCGACCGACAACGTCGCTCAAGCCGGTCATGGCCGGCGCGGGTGCGCCTGCTCGGGGTGCTATGGTTGCGACTGCTCGGGCTGCTACGGCGGCGGGTGCTATGGTTGTCGCGGACGGCGCGGTTGCCGCGGGTGCTATGGCTACTCGAACTGCTGTGGCTGCAATGGGGGATATAGCTGCAATGGATGCTACGGCGGCAATGGCTGCGATGGGACGCAAGGCGCCCCAATGCAACCCGCGCCGGCTGCGCCGGAAGCGGCGCCGGCCGCTCCCCCCGCTCCGGCTCCCGCGCCGAGCGCCGCGGCTCCGCGTTCGAACGCGAGGCCGGTCGCCTTACGTAAGTAAGACCGTCTAAGCATTCCAACCCCTGCGGTTTTTCCCCGGGGCCGTCCGAGACGGATTCTCCCGTCTCGCTGACGGCCCCCTTTTTCTGCGCATCGGCAAGCGGGCATGCATGCACCTCCTCGTCTTAATTCACGCATGACCTCGCTTGATCGGGCGTCGGCGTCCTGCAAGTACTCAGCGGCTTATTTCCCCCGTCTTTCTGCAATGGCAGCAAAGCTGCTTCAACGCGTTGTGCCGTTGAAGCTTTGTGCCGCTGAATACGTCCGGTCGCCGTCGCATCGCCCAACATACCCATTGAAGCAAAGTGACTGCCGGAGCTTACGAAGCTAGTCTCTCTTGACGACATCGCTTGCGGCGCCTGGCGCCTCGTCCTGCTGCAAGTTAATCCGCAGAGGCGATGCGTCGAAGGTCGGCGACACGCAGTCTCCGTCGAACCCTAAAGCGAAAGAGCGAATTCAAATAGAAAAACATGAGCAGATGGATCGGGAGGCTCCGCTAGCGCCGCACGTTGATCTCATCGATTCGACAATGGCCCGACTCGCACAAATAAAAAGCAGCTCGGCATCGCCGCCCAGCCAAAGGCATGGCGGCGTGCCGAGCTGCTGCTTCAACCTTGCTGGCGGCAGTGAATCGCCGCCGGTTCATGTGACTACGGCGCCGTTTTGTTGAAGTACTCCTGGGACGAAGCGATGCCGGCAAACATCTGCTGATCGGTCGCGCCCGAATTCAGGCTGGCCACCCAGGCGTCGAGTCCGCCGGTGTCGGCCTGGCGTTCGAGTAGGTGTTCGTACGCCAGCTTCACCACGTCTTGGCGATACTCCTGCGTGGTCAGAATCTGGTCTACGACCTGCGTGCGAGTCGCGCCGCCGGCCAACACCGAGTTCCACCACGCCAGGCCGGTCGGATCGATCGGGCGTTCCAGCGCGTCTTCGTAGACGGCATTCAAGAAGCCGTCGTTCGTGCCGCCCCCCTGAGCGCTGAAGAACTCGTCAGAACCCGCCAGCTCGGCCGAGATCTGCTCGATCGTCTTGCCTCCTTCCAACTGGGCTGAGAAGAAGTCCAAGCCGCCGCCATCGGCGCTGCGGTGCAGATACCGCTGATAAAGCTGTTCGACCGTCACATCGGCAAACTCGCGCGTATGTTCGATCTGCGTCACGATCGAGTCGCGAGATTCCCCGGCGGTTAACTGGGCGCCCCAGTGCGAAAGTCCTTCGGGATCAACTTGCCGGTTGAGCAGATCGCGATAGACTTCCGAAATCCAGCGCTGGTCCGCCGTGCCGCGAACTCCGCCCGGTAGCAATTCCTCCAAAATCGTCGCGGTGGTATTGACCGTCGCCGAGGCAGTATCTCCGGCGCCGACATCCTGGATGGAGACCTTCACCGGGAAGTCCTTCTCATCCGTGTAGGTGTGCGATCCCGATACGGTATATACGCCGGCGGCAAGCGAGACCGTGCCGGCCGACGTCAGGCCATCGCCCCACTCGATCGTCGCGGTGAAGTCGCTCGCCGACTCGATGCCTCCAGCGTGCGTGAACGTGGCGAGCTTGACATCAGCCAGCGGCGTGAACTCGAAACCGTTGATGGCGACCGTTGTGGCGGTGATTCCGTCTTCCACCACGTCGGAGACGCTGTCGACCGTGACATTGGGCGCGCTTTCATGCGAAATCGTCACCTTGATCGGCGACGAAACGTGCTCCGCATAGGTATGAGAGCCTTGCACGGTGAACGTGCCGCCTGCTTCGGTGATCGTTCCTGCGTCGCTTGTGCTATCGCCCCAGTCGATGCTGGCCGAGTAATCACCAGTCACCTCGGGGCCGCCCGGATCGGTGAAGGTGGCCACCGTCTGCAAGCCGCTGCTGTGACCCTCGGTCGAGCTGACCGTAAAGCCGCCGGTGGCGACCACCTCCGGGTCGACCACGTGCGCCTCGCTCGTGACAGTGGCATCGGGCGTTGCATTTTCATGGTGCACCGTCACGGTAATTTGATATGGGTTCGAGCCCGCATGTTCCGCGGCGCTTTCCTCGGCGTACGTATGGCTGCCTTGCACGGTGAATGTGCCGCCGACCTCAGTGATCACACCCGAGGTGGTCGTCGTGCCGTCACCCCAATCGATCGTGGCCGCATAATCGCCCACAACTTCTGGCCCACCCGGGTCGGTGAACGTGGCCACCGTCTGCAGGCTGGAAGCAGCGCCTTCGGTCGCAGTGACGGTGAAGCCGCCGGTCGCAACGACAGGCGGGTTCGCCACGGTCGCCACGCTGGTGACGGTGGCGTCTGGCGTCGCAGCTTCATGACTGATCGTCACGCTGATCTGATACGGGTTTGATCCGGCATGTTCGGCGCCGCTCTCTTCCGAGTAGGTATGGTTGCCTTGCGCCGTGAAGATGCCCGTCAGCGAATCGAGCGTGATCGTGCCCGCAGTGGCAGCGGTGCCGTCGCCCCAGTCGATCGTGGCCGAGTAGTCGCCGACCAATTCGGCGCCGCCAGGATCAGCAAAGGTAGCCACGGTTTGCAGTCCGGAAGCGGCGCCCTCGGTCGCGGCGACGGTGAAGCCGCCGTCAGCAGCCACGGGCGGATCGGAGACTGTCGCGTCGCTTGTTGCCGTTCCCGAGACAAGCGTGAAGATGTTATTGTCGTCGATCGTTACCGTGACAACATAATGATTTAGTCCGCCCGGCGTGTGGTCAGGCGTGCTTTCTTCCGCGTAGGTATGGCTTCCCTGCACGGTGAAGGTCCCGCCCGACTCTGTGATCGCAGCCCCGCTCGTCGTCGCACCATCGCCCCAATCGATCGTAGCCGTGTAGTTGCCCATCGGTTCGGGCCCGCCCACGTCAGTGAAGGTGGCGACCGTCACCACGCCCGACGGAATGCCTTCGGCCAACGTCAAGTTATTCGCCGTGACCACGGGGGCGACATTGTTGACCGTCCATGTGAACGACTCCGTCTCAAGATTGACGCCATCGGTCACCGACACCACCACATTGAACGGCGCGTGGTCGGCGGCCGTGCCAGCGATCGTCCCGCTGATCACGCCGGTGCTTGAATTGATGCTCAATCCGTCAGGCAGACCCGTGGCGCTGTAGAGTAGTGTATCGCCATCTGAATCGCTGGCGATGACCGGAAGATTGACCGTGTCGTTTTCGTTGTTGGTCTGGTCCACGATCGGCGTGATCACCGGGGTCGTTGCGTCGTTGATATTCAGGCTGACCGTGGCGATGTTGCTGTTTGCCAGGCCGTCTGTAGCGTGATATGTGAACGTGTCAACGCCGTGGAAGCCGGCAGTCGACGTGTACGAAAAAGAGCCGTCCGGATTCAAGGTCAACACGCCGTGGCTCACGTTGGCGTCGAGCACGGCCTGCAGCGCCTCCTTGCCGGGGTCGACGGCTCCGGACAGTACGCCCGGAGCCGGCAGGTTCATAAGCACGGCCTCGGTCACGCCGTAAGAATGATCGATGACGGTCGGGATGACGTTCGCCACGGTCCAGGTGAAAGTCTTGGTATCGAGGTGGCCTGCGGGGTCCGTCGCGGTCACGTTGACGGTGTATGGCCCGTGATCGGCGAACAGGGTGTTGACATTTCCCGTGATCAGGCCGCTTCCCGGATTCAACGTCAAGCCCGGCGGCAGGCCGGTCTGCGAGTACGTTAATGGATCGCCATCGCTATCGCTGGCGACAATCTGCAAGTTCACCGCGTCGCCTTCGGTGTTGAACTGATTGCTGGGCTGCGTGACGACGGGGACCGTATCGATGACATAGGTGGCGATCGCCGCGCCCCAATCGCGGTCGGGAATCGTGCCAGTGGCGCTGTATGCGCCTGTTGCGCTCACCGTTTGAAATTCCGGATTGATTGTGACGTTGGATGCAAGAAATCCACCGTCGTTCGTGCCGGCCCGTCCGATGGCCGTGAAGCCGCTCCCCGCAGCAAACGAGTCGGTGCTGTGCCCTTGAACGCCGATGGCGCCGATCAACAGTTCGTCAGGATGGTGCGTCGTTGCGGTCGCACCGGAATTGGGAGCCGTGCTGCTGCCGATCGCGGAATGAGCATCGTCCAACTTGTTTGAAAGCACCAGGCCATTGACTCCTAATGCGCTGATGGCTTCGGCGGATGGGGTTCCACCGGCGGGGAAATGCACGATGATATGATCGCCTGCTACTAAAGCGGTGGTTACCGGCGCCGAAAAGATCCAAGTCTCTACGCCCGTGGTGAAAAGGCCGCTGCCCGGGTTCGTAACATTCTCATCCTGCGTATACACGTTCCCTTTGTCGTCGGTCACCGTTACTGGGCCGCCAGTCGGGTCAGCCGCAACCTCTACAATGACGGAGTCGTTAACTGGCACTCCGGCGGCGGGAACCGTAATGGACAAGTCATGTGCGCCCGAATGGTCAGTATTCGTGCCGATGCTGGTCACGGTTGCCGACAATAGCGATCGTTTTTCCAGCGTCTCGAGTCGGCTGCCAAACGCTAACTTGCGTCCAGACCACCGGTTCCGCGTCTTCCGACCCCGCTTTTTGCCTGATCGTGTCGCACCGCTGCTCCAACCCGCCCAATCCGTGAATCGCCTCATGATCTCACCTCGGTTTGTCGAATTTTGATTCAATAACAACCGCCCCTAGCGCTCCCTGAAAGCACGGCGCGCGCAGGCCGATTAGGCGAACGCTCGCCACGATGCCAACAGGAAACGATTCAATAAGAAGGCCGGTCAGCGCACGCCAACTGGCGCCCGACGACATCAGCCTCAAGACGAGACTTCACAAGCTCTCGGCAGACTCAAGTACTCGGGCCGAGCTATGTTCGCCGAAACGTGCAAATGCGTCCGTCGCGAACGCATTGCTTCTCAAGAATGAGAAAAGAATCCCCTCAACCAACCCAGCCGTAACGGCCCAAAACTTTCTGCATTCTGCAGACGAGCGATTCCGATCCGAGCAAGCTTTTTGCCAAAAACAGACGTACGTTAACAACTCTTACCCCATTCGTCAAATCTTCTCCTGCCCAGACTGCCCAACTGCGTCAATCTGACGTTGCCATGGCGCCGTTGACAACCCGCTTGTTTGTCAACTTGTGAGCGCTGACAGCGTTTGCGAGCCATGCTCTCCATGTTGACGACGCCAAACGGGCGGACTGACGCGCCCCATTAAGATTTGATTTCAATCTGCTTCGGCTGAGCCTCCTCCGTCTTGGGCAGAATGATCTTGAGCAGTCCGTCTTGATAACGGGCCTCGATCCGGTCTTCGTCGACGGTTCCCGGCAGGGGAATGACGCGATGGAAATCCCCGTAGCAGTGCTCGACGCGGTGCCAGGTCTTGCCTCTCTGCTTCGTCTCCTCCTTTTTTTCGCCGGAGATCCATAGATCTCCGTGACGCAGCTCGACGCGCACGTCTTCGCGCTTCACGCCGGGCAGTTCCAGCGTAACTTCATACTCGTGCTCCGTTTCCGCCAGACTAGCTGAGGGAACGAAACAGGCGGCGCCCACGTACCGTTCTGCAGCGCTGCCGAAGAAACGTTCCATGAGCTGCTCGAAATCGCGTTCCAGACGGGCCAGAGGTTTCGGCAGCCGATCAAGCCAGGGATCTCGGCGATACCAGGGGCGAGTTCGCGTTTCTTTTTCTTCCGTTGCCGTGGCCATGATTCGTTCTCCTTTCGCATGAGAGTTCGCCCGAGTTGCTCGTGTCAGCCAGTTCCGCAGCGCTCATCGCTGCGCCGGGCGCGGCCTGCGGGCCTCAGTTCGCAAACGGCGTGCCGGCACTTGGGCAAGGCCGGCAAACCTGAACGGCTCGCTCGATCGACCGAGAGCACGGCGAGTCGCTCAGCAAGCGAACGCTTCAGAGCAAACCTGCGGGTAATTACACGTTGTCGGCCCATCGTGGCCACGCGCAGGCGCCTTCAGATTCCTGGTCACACCAATTCATAGAACGCTCGGTGGCATTGTTAACTTCTCCAGAGATCTGTTCCCCACAGGCACACTTTCGCGCGCCCATTCGCACGATACACCCGATTAGGTTCGCGCCCTCGCCGCGTCCCGGCGCCTACTGCCGTCTTTTTTGCACTGCTTGACCCGCAGCATGCAATTCACAAGAGGCTAGAGGCCCATCTTCGCCGCTACATCGGCAGAGCCTCCTTTGTCTGGCACGCAACGTGCATATCTAACGTGCATATCTGTTGATGTCTTTCGCAGAGCTGATGTCTTTCGCAGAGCTAATGTCAACCATCATTCACGCGTTCGTCGTCGGAGAAGCAATCATGAATCTTGGCGAAATGTTCCACAGCAATGTCGTGACGGTCGGGCTGGACGACACGCTCACGATGGCCATCAGCCTGATGCAGCAGCACAACGTGGGCGCGGTCGTCGTCATTGATCGGAAAGAGGTCGATCGGAAAGAGGTCGCGGGTATCCTCACCGACCGCGATGTCGCCCTGGCAGTCGTGCTCGGCACAGCGACGCCCGATAGCACCGTCAGCGAAACCATGTCGCGCAAAGTAGTAACGATCTGGGATGACCAAGGCATCTTCGACGCTACGCAAGCCATGCAAGGTCATCAGGTTCGCCGGCTGCCGATTGTCAATCGCCAGAATGAACTGGTGGGCATCGTCGCTTTGGACGATCTTGTCGGCCTGCTCACGAAAGAGCTTTCCAATCTGGGCGAGGCCATCGCCCCGGCGTTGGCCGAAAAAGCGTACTAGCGTGCGAAATAAGCGTCGCGGCGCCGGACGGCATCCTCACGGCGCTCGCGCCGCCACCCTGACGCTGTCGGCGACTCGATCGCTGGGATGCAGGATGACCTGGTCCTGTTCTTCGAGGCCGCCTAGCACTTGGGCTTCAAGATCGTTGCGCTCGCCAATTTGCACGGTGCGCAGCGCGGCTTGGCCGTCGTCAACGACAAACACGGCCCACTGGCCGGCGTGGCGAAATAGCGCGCTCGCCGGGACTTTCAGGACATCCGGCTGTTCCCAGACGACAATGCGAGCCTCGACCCGGAATGCATCGCCCAATATGCCGCGCGTCGCCGCAGCATCGACCAGGTCGGCGATGACGTTGACTCGCTGCTCCTCAACGCCCAGTGCAGACACTTTAGTGAAACCCGCCGGCTCGACCAATCGCACGCGTCCGCGCAAGCGATGGTCGCCGCCCCAGTGCTCTAACCAGACTTTGGCCCCGGGCTTGATCTTGACGGCGTCCGTGGAGAGCACGTCAATTACGACTTCGAGGTTTGCAGGATCGCCCAATTCCAGAATCTGCGTGCCGGGTTGAACGACGGCGGCGCTTTCCTGAAATACTCGCAACACGCGACCGTCGATGGGCGAGAGGATGTCCATCCGCCAGGCATCGGCGCTCGATTTTTCCGAGGGAAATGAGCGCATCAGCGCGGCTTGGGCCTGCTCGAGTTCGAAATCGGCCACCTGCAAGGCAAACTCCGCCGCTCGAAGTTCTTCTTTGCGGCTGCGTCGATCGACTTCGGACTGTTCGAACTGGTCGAGCGTGATGGTCCCCTTCTTGGCTAATTCCTGAAAGCGGCGATAGTCGGCCTCGGCGTGCTCGGCGGCCGCATCGGCATGCTCGATCTGCGTTTCGGCTCGGCGCCGCGACGCTTCGGCGGCCTTCACTCGCGCTTGGGCCTCGGCCTGCTGACGCGCGTCGAGCAACGACGGATCGGCCGGTTCCAGGCTGGTCAGCAAGGTCTTTCCGGCTCGCACGACGTCGCCGGCGCGGAGATCGACGCGCAAGAGCTGGCCCGCCGCAGGGGAAGAAACGACGTAGCGGTCCTTGATTCGCGTCTTGCCGTCCTCATCAACCGTGATCTCAAGCGGGCCGCGCGTCGCCTTGCCCAAGTCGACCTCGACGGGTTGCGGCCGGAAGCCATAAACAAGCGCGCCGCACCCCGCGGCAATCGCGAGCAAGAGTAACACGCGCTTGATCCACGCCGTCACAACCGGTCACTCCCTGGTTTTCAACACGGCGACGAGGTCGAGATGATCGAGCCGCCGCCGCACCGCGAGCCCCGAAACGATGGCTGCGGAGATCACAACGCTCGCCGCCATGGCGTAGGTCGCGGGCAAGATTACCAGCGGAATGCGGAACATTTCCGTGTCGTATCCCCAGGTCATAAACCAAGCCAGGCCGTAACCCAACGCCAAACCCGGCGGAACGGCCGCCAGTGTCAGGATGGCCAATTCGCCTAACAGAATGAACGAGATCTCGGCGCGCGTAAAGCCCAGCACGCGCAGGCTGGCCAGTTCGCGGCTGCGTTCGGCCACCGAGATGCGCGCGCTATTATAGACTACGCCAAAGGCGATAATGGCGGCAAACGCCACATTGACGGCCTTCATCCGCAGCAGACTATCGGCCAGCGTCTCCTGGAGGCTCCGTCGGGCCGCGTCTTTTACGGTGGCGGCGGCGATTTGCGGCGTGACCTTGACCGCCGCATACAGCCTGGGCAAAACCTGAGAGTCGACGCGGAGAAACGCCCCTGAAATGCAGCCGTCCTCGCGCATCAGGCGGTGCAACGCCTGCAAATCCATGTAGGCGCCAGTCCCGACAAAGTCAGAAATGACGGCGGTCACCAGCATGGCGCGCACGGGGCGCTCGGCCTCGAGGACTTCAACGGTCAGCGGTTCTCCCTCGGCTACCCGCAACACTTCGGCCAGCTTCGCGCTCAGCACGATGCCGCCAGGCGGCAACCGCAGCGGCGAGCGAGTTTCGTCGAGCACGCGCAGCATTTGTGAATGCTCCGCCAGCCCGAGTATTTCGCTGCGCCGGCGCCGATGTCCGTTGCGCAAGCGGACGGGAACGGCGCGGAACGCCTCGCTGCCTAAAACTCCCGGCAAATGCTCGATATCATGCAACACGCCCTGCGAGGTCGGTTCGACGAGCGCCAGCGTCACGTCCTGCCGATGCATGACATCGAACTCCATGTGGATCAGATCATCCAAAGCGTCGCCGATAAAATTCCCCAACACGAGAATCGCCACAGCCATCGCAATTCCAGCGACCGAGAGAGCAGCAGGGATCCAGCGCCGCTCGAGATTGCGAACGATGATTCGCATCGAATGGGAGAATAGCCATCCCATTCCCCAGCGCTCGAGCAGCGTCGGCCGGTATTGAGCCGGCGGTTCAGGGCGCATCGCCTCGGCAGGAGGCAGTCGCACCGCGCGGCGCACGGCGCCTAATGTTCCTAGCATGGCGGCCGCGCTACTTGTCGCCAACGCCCAGATTACGACCGAAGCGCTAAGGTGGTACTCGAGCAGCGGGAAGTGAAAAAATCGGGTGTACATATTCGTCAAACCGCTTCCTAGCCAGGCCCCCAAGCCGGCGCCGAGCAAGGAACCGGCCGCAACGACCGTCAACACCATCTTCAGGTAGTGCAGTGCGATCTCGCGGCGCGTATAGCCGAAAGCCTTAAGTGCGGCAATCTGCTCGCGTTGGGCGCTAGTGATTCGCGACAACACCACATTCAATAAGAACGCCGCGACCAGCAGGAAGATTACCGGCGCGAACAAGCCCATATTGCGCAGCTCGCGAATTTCGTTGCTCAAGTAACGGTGCGAAACCTGGTCTTCCCGTCCGTAGGCGCTCAGACCGCCGTACGCATCGATCAGACGGTCGATCCGCGCCAGCACTTCCGGCTCGGAGGCTTCGGGCGAGAGGTAGCACGACAAGTCATTGAACGAGCTTCGCATGTCGAACGCCGCTGCCAGCTCGGTCTCTGCCATCCAGAACACGCCGAATGTTCGGTCGTTGGGAAATACCTCGCTGCCTCGAATCTGGTAAACATATTCGGGCGAAAGCACGACGCCCACGATCGACAGCACCTCTCGGCGGCCATTGATCACCGCGGATACGCGATCGCCCGGCTCGAGTCCGTTCGCCGACGCAAAAGCCTCGGCAACCAAGGCTTCGCCCGCGCGGCCCGGTTCGATGTACCGCCCGCTGCGCAAATACAACGCATTCATCGCCGGCAGGCGGCCTTCAGGAATCGAGATCAAGCGGCCCACGGCTGGCTGGTCCAGACCCGGCACGTCGAGCACGACGTCGGCGACGACGCGAGTTTGCACCTGGGCGACTCCGGGAATCGCCTCGAGCCGCGGACGCAAAGCAACAGGCGCCCGTTTCAGATGAGCGAATACGTGCGCGAACCGATAACGCTCATAGTACGTCGCTTGCGTCATCTCCAGCGATTCGAGCGTGCTCAGCGACATCACAAACGTGCCGATGCCGCAGGCGATCACGGCGCCGATGGCTGTGAACTGGCCTCGCAGTTGCCAGACGTCGCGCATGAGCTTGCGGTCGAGTGCGGTCATCGGCAACTCACCATTCCAACTGGGATGCCGGCTTTCGCTGCGCGTTGCTCCTGACGCCGGAAATTCGGCCGTCGAAGAGCGAAATCACGCGGTCGGCCATGCCCGCGATGGATGCGTTGTGCGTGATGACCGCGGTCGTTGCGCCCAGTTCGCGATTCACGCGATCGATCGCCTCCAGAACTTTGATGCCCGTCTTGACGTCGAGTGCACCGGTCGGTTCGTCGCAGAGCAACACTTCAGGTCGCTTGGCGATGGCGCGCGCGATTGCCACGCGCTGCTGTTCGCCGCCCGAGAGCTGAGCGGGAAAATGGTCCATTCGATCGGTCAGGCCTACCAGTTCCAAGGCCTCTTCCGCCTTCATTGGTTTGCGAGCGATGTCGGTGACCAGCGCCACGTTCTCGCGCGCGGTCAAGCTCGGAATCAGGTTATAGAACTGGAACACGAAACCGACGTGGTCTCGGCGGTAGCGAGTCAGTTGGCGATCATCTTCAATCGTCAGATCATGATCGCGAAAATTGACGTGCCCGCTGGTCGGCACGTCAAGCCCGCCGAGGATGTTGAGCAGCGTCGACTTGCCGCTGCCCGAAGGCCCCAGCAGCACGACGAATTCTCCCGCATACAGTTCCAGATCGACCCCGCGCAAGGCCTGCACTTCGACCTCGCCCATCTGGTAAGTTTTCGTCAGTCCGCGGGCGACAAAGACCGCCGGCCGGTGAACCTCCGGCGGAACATCGTGCTCAGTCTTTTCACCGGACGAATACATCAGAACAGTGATCGGAGGCGCCGTTTGATCTGCAAACCTTGCGTCGTTGGCCAGCTTGTCAGGTGCGTTCCATTTTGGCTTGCGTGCTTAAGGCAACAGCGAGCGAATTGGCTGCTATCGAATGCGAACGCCCTCGAGCCTCGGCCAGTAACCATTCTACTGGCTGAGCGCCAGCTTGGCTCGCCCTATCTCATCACGACAGTCAAGAACGGCCTTTGGTTTAACGCCGGAGCGCTGGAAGAAATCAGCCCAAAGACTTACCGCCTTGGCGACGTCAGGCGAGTAGCCGCCTGCCGAGTTGCTTCTGGCTATCGGACGGCGATAAGCGACGGCTGCAATCCGGGCGTTACGATCAACCGGTCAATCACGTTCAGCACGCCCGCGACATGTCGGCAGCCTTCGCAGATACGCCATTTGATGGATGCCGAGGCGACCATCCCGCGCAAAAGGACATTGCCGTTCATGATCGTGAAGCGTATGCATTCCAAGCCGTCAATGTTCCGCAGAGCCAGGTAACTGAGCACGCGACGTTGCAGATGTTTATCCGAGGGACGTTGCCCGGGTTCGGCGGAATCATCACAGGTGCGGTTCTGAAAGGGCGAGTTTTGAGCGGGTCCGAAGGCTACCATGAGTCGGAATTCTCGGTGCGATGGCGGGAAGAATAACAGGCGGGAATTATCTTGAGCCGGGCAGCTACGCACCGGCCGGGACGCCCGCAAACTGCCGCGGCGTCCCGGCACGTGAACGTAGCGGATCCGTTAAGGTCAACTCAGACGCCAACCTTGATCTGTTTCGGCTTGGTCTTTTCGCTTTTGGGCAGCACGATCTTGAGCACGCCGTCAGTGCAGCGCGCTTCGATCTTGGCTTCTTCCACGACGCCGGGCAGCGGAATCGATCGATAAAAGCTTCCAAAGCTCGACTCGAGTCGATGGAAGGTCTTGCCTTTTTCTTCCTTCTCTTCCTTCCGTTCGCCGGAAACGATCAGATTCTGTTTTTGCAATTCAACCTTCACGTCTTCCGCTTTCATGCCGGGCAGGTCGACGTTCACCTCGTACTGAGCGTCCGTTTCCGCAACGTTGACCTGCGGAAGGTAGGCGTCCAATCCTTGCCATTCGCCATCGCCCGCTCCGAAGAACCGTTGCATCAAGTTTTCCATTTCTCGGGCAAAACCTTCGAACGGGCGGGGCAGTCTTTCTGCTTGTGGAACCAACGAGCGAATCATGTCTTGTGCCTCCTAGAATTGAGTAACGTCCTAAAGCATAGGAACTGAATGTATCTGCCGTCCCAAACTGGAGTGGCTGGTTTACTGGCAACTTTTTGCTGGCAGATGCAAAACGCATGCCCGCGCTCGGCCGGCGAATAACCGCTGGAATTGCCGATCGCTAGCACCGCGAGGGCGTGCGGATCGGCGCGCAGGTGTGCTTGATAGCTCTTTTGTGCATCTCATGTCGACGCATCGCATTGAACGCCGTGGATTCAAGAACCCTCCCGTCGCGCGGCAAAGCTTTTGACAACATTGATCTATCCGGCATTGCTGGCGAGGCTAGGATCAAGATTATGAAAGCCATGTTACTTGATTCGGCCCGGCGGCCCTTGAGAGCCGCGGATCTTCCCCAGCCAAAGCCCGGCGCCGGACAATTGCTGCTGCGCGTCAAGGCATGCGGGGTCTGCCGCACCGATTTGCACGTGGTCGACGGAGAGTTGCCCCAGCCCAAGCTGCCGTTAGTCCCCGGCCACGAAGTCGTGGGGGTCGTGGAAGCCGCGGGCGAAGGCGCGACCGACGTAGCGCTTGGCGCGCGCATGGGAGTGCCGTGGCTCGGCTGGACATGCGGCGAGTGCTTTTTTTGCCGGCGCGGCGAGGAAAACCTGTGCGACCGCGCCCGCTTCACAGGCTATCAACTGGATGGCGGCTATGCCGAGTATATCGTCGCCGATCGCCGGTTCTGTTTTCCCATTCCCGACGGCTACTCCGATGCGAACGCGGCTCCGCTCTTGTGCGCGGGCTTGATCGGCTATCGCTCGCTACGAATGACGGGCGAAGCGAAGCGTCTGGGCTTCTATGGGTTCGGGGCGGCAGCGCACATCTTGATTCAGGTCGCGACGTTTCAGCAACGCGAAGTCTTTGCGTTTGTGCGACCGGGCGACCTCGAGGCACAGGAGTTCGCCAGATCGCTTGGAGCCGTGTGGGCCGGCGACTCGGACGTCTGTCCGCCGCAGTCGCTTGACGCGGCCATCCTGTTCGCACCCGTCGGCGCTTTGGTTCCCGCGGCGCTGCGCGCTGTGCGCAAAGGGGGCGTGGTGGTCTGCGCCGGCATTCACATGAGCGACATCCCCTCGTTTCCCTATGACATCCTGTGGGGTGAGCGCGTAATTCGATCGGTGGCGAACCTGTCGCGGCAAGACGGCGCCGAGTTCATGGAGTTATTGCGTGAGGTTCCCATCCGCACTGAAGTGCAAATCTATCCGCTCGAGAAGGCCAATCAGGCCCTCGGCGATCTGCGAAACGGCGAAGTTCGCGGCGCGGCCGTGCTGCTCGTCGATTAGGACAACGCGGTTCGATTGCCGGTGAGAGATCAGTAATTCCTGACCCACGCCATGATGATCTCGAACGCGATCAGCAGGATGACCGTCAACTCCAAGAGCTCGGTGCGGTGCCGGGAGGCCTGGTCCGACAACACCTGGTAGACGCTCTCCGCAACTTGCAGCGACCGGTGAATGCTGTTCGTCCATTCCTCAAGATGAAACTTGGCTGCCAGCAGCCGGTACGTGCGCGCCAGATACTGATCGCCCATCAACTTCAGTACATTACTTGTCCGTTCCACGACCGCGTTGGCCTCGATCTTCAAGTCGCCCAGGTCGCGCATGGGTCGCACGTGAGTTCGCCAGGGAAAGAGCCAGGCACGGGGCGATCGATGCACCAAGGAGTAAGCGGCCGCCAGTTGATCGTCGAGCCGAGTATCCGTGTGCCGAAACTCCAATAGTTGCAGATTGGCAAATTCAATCGTTTGCAGCGTTTCCTCGCAATCGCGATCGACAAGCACAGCCGCGGACCATTCGAGAATCAGCAGATCCTTCGGGCTGTAGCTGAGGCGGAGCCGCAGCGATTCCGTAACCTCTTCCTGGCTGAGCGGCTCCGCCTCGAGACGCAACAGGCCCGCCAGCCAATCGGCCGAATCGCGCATTAGTTGGGCGGGCGGCGGCAACGAGCCGTCGGTCGGAAGGACGAAGACGAAGTACTCCTCGCTCAGCGCGCTCCAGGCAGGTCCTTGGATGGCGGGGAGCAGATGCTGATAGAGCGACTCGCTGGCGCGGCGCGCGGCCAGCACGATAGGCTCCGCGTCGCTCAGCGAATTCGCGAGTCCGGTCAAGCCAGCCGGGTTGAGGCAGAAGGGAACATGCAACGCCACATTGACCGCGGCGAAATCGAATACCGTGGCTTCCGCTTCGACTTCGATGGCGCCCAACGGCGCCAGCGAAAGCGACGCCTTGGGCAGAGTAAAGCGGAGCGGAGCCGGACGATACGCAATGGATGAAGGGGTGCGCGGGCGGCGCGCCAGCGGACGAAACTGCGACGGCGCCAATTGCCGGGCGTGCTCCAAGTTAACCTCGTCCCCCCAGTCAAACGCCACGGCGACGCGCAAGATTCCAGTCAGCCCAACAGCGGGATCCATCGTCATCGGTCTTTCCAGCCAATTCGTTTGCGGATTTGAGCTCGCGCCCTGATTTCGCCTGAGTCCGCCGCGATTCAAGATACAATATCGTCGCTCGATTGCTCGCACCAATCGTCTCCGCGGCATCATCCGCTGATTTCAACTGCGCGTCTGGACGCCTGCGCGGATCTGCGCGAAAATCGGCGTTCCGGCGCCGCCGTATCAGGCTGAGAGATTGGGGGTGCGGCGTGGCGCGTAAATTGCTCCACGTACGCCGGAAGGGTTCAATTCACTCTCTCAACTTCATCACGATGTCGCAATTACGATTTGACGTTTCCACCGGGGACTGGGTAGTTTTTGCACCTTCGCGCGCCTTGCGCCCGCAGCATGCCCCTGCGGAAACGCGTCCGCACGACGCGCATCCCGCGCAGTGTCCTTTTTGCCCCGGCAATGAGGCCTTTACTCCGCCGGAAATTTACACCGTGCGTTCCTCACGCGGCGATAACGGCTGGCTGGTCCGCGTGATACCAAATAAGTTCCCTGCGTTGCAGATCGAGGCCGATACGCGTCGCATCGAAGAGGGACCGTCGTTTCATTCCATGGGCGGCTGCGGCGCCCACGAAGTAATCGTCGAGTCGCCCGAGCATACAGTATTTCTCGCGCAACAGTCGGTCGAGCAAATTGAGCTGGTGCTGCGCACCGTGCAACTGCGACAGCAAGACTTGATGCGCGACCGGCGATTTCAGGCGTTGATCGCTTTCAAGAATCACGGTATGGCCGCGGGAACATCGCTCGAACATCCGCACTGGCAGATGATTGCAACGCCGGTCGTTCCCCGTCTCCTTCGGCAGAAACATGCGGTGGCGGCGGAATACTTCGACCGCACCGGCGATTGCCTGTATTGCGTAACGCTCGCCGATGAAATGGCGTCCGGCAAACGCATTCTGGCCGCGAATCCCGCATATACCGCGCTTTTGCCCTATGCCTCGCACGTGCCGTTTGAAACCTGGATCGTGCCGCGGCGCGCCCGGGCCGCCTTCACTTCGGTTCCCACCGAAGAATTGCGGCCGCTCGCAGAACTCCTGCGATTGGTCCTGCTCAAACTGTATACGGCGCTTGACAACCCCAGTTTCAATCTGACGATCGACACCGTGTCTCGCGGCGATGAAGAAAAGGAATACTTTCTATGGCATCTAAGAATCCTGCCGCGGCTGACGACTCCGGCCGGATTCGAAATGGGCAGCGGCATGTCGATCAACACCGTACTGCCCGAGGATGCTCGGGATTTTCTCAGCGAAGTCGCAACGACAAGCAATCATGCCGTGCAACTTTCCAGTTCGGCGGCAGGCCAACCTTCCTAGGCGAGCGGTTGCAGTTCTTGCTTGCTGGTAAATGGCCTGAATCAGCGAATTGGTTGGGGCAACGAGCGAACCGCAAGCCCGCGACTGTGCAAAGTGTGCGGTGACATGCGCCACACAGCACACTTTTAAGCTGTTTAGCCGCTCAGCCCAATGCTTCGCGCGCAACTCTGCTCGGCAAACACGACGTGCTTGCTACTCCTGCGCTTTGGCACGCAACATGCCCTCTTAAATCAGCAACCTGGGCTCGCACCATCTGCGAGCCATGTCCGCACCATGCAGATACATGATGGAGTCGCATATGGACGCGCCATGGCCCGTCTTCCGTAATATCCTGGTCGCGACCGACTTCTCGCCGTCGGCCAAGACCGCATTAAAAACAGCCATTGCCACGGCTCGACGCTGCCACGCCAGCCTTAACCTCGTCCACGTGGTTCGCGACGTCGCCGCCTCGCTGGCGGTCGTCGGTTACGGCGATAGCTGGCAGCCGACGCTCGAAGAGATGATGACCCTGCAGGATGAATATCGCCGCGACGGAGAGCGCCACTTGAGCTCTCTGCTTGCTTCGCAGCGTCTGAATGGCCTCGAGGTGAAGAGCGAAGTTGTTGTCGGCACGCCTTACGAAGAAATCGTTCGCGCCGCGGACCGGCTTGGCTCTGATCTAGTGATTGCTGGGACGCGCGGACACTCGGCGCTGAAACGAATGCTCGTGGGCAGCACCGCGACTCGTTTGGCGCGGGTCTGCCCCTGTCCGACCTGGATCGTTCGTCCGAAACAGGCGTCCGAACTCCGATCTATCCTTGTACCGGTCGATTTTTCGCCGGTGAGCGAAAAAGCTTTATCGATTGCAGCCTCCCTTGCCCTGGCGGCCGGCGCGCAATTGCATTTGCTGCACGTCTGCGATGTCGACGATCTGCACCTGGTTCCCCC
>JAICIG010000064.1 GCA_025924495.1 Pirellulales bacterium
GGAACTGGCTGAAATCTTCGGCCTCTCGGTGAGCGCCTGCAAGATGCGAATCAGCCGGGCGCGAGAGCGAATTCAACAAAAATTTGGCGACCGGCCGTGACCCGGTCGCCGGCTGCGGCAACTAATGTTTGGCCCGTAACAAGGCGCTCGGTATGAACCAGGATCTGTTGGAACAACTTGCAGCGACTGAAATTCCGCCTGTTCCGGCCGACTTCGACCGCGACGTGCACCAGCGAGTTAACCATGCTCTGTTGCTGGGGCACGTCGCAGAATTGGGATTGCGAGTCTTGCCTTACGCCCTTGTGCACATGGCGCAGGCTTTATTCGGATTGGCAGCGTTGACGCTGTCGGGACGTTTCCCGACCGGTCCGTCAACTCAAGATCGATAATCCACTCAGGGAGAACTTATGATGTCTACGTTCAATTTTGAGGAGTTCAGCACCTGGCAGGAGGCCATTGCCGCCAGCTTCAATCACGCCTTCGGTCAGATCATCGGACTGTTGCCGAACGTGGTGGCGATGCTCGTGGTGCTTGTCGTCGGTTATATCGTGGCGCACGTACTCGATCGGTTTGCGACCGCCTTGAGCCAATCGCTCGGGTTGGAGACCGCCGCCGAGCGAAGCGGGCTGATGACGTCCATGAAGCAAGTCGGCATCCGCCGATCCGTACCCTCGATTGTCGGACAGATCGTGTTCTGGCTGACCATGTGCGTCTTTGTCACCGCAGCGTTCAACATCCTCGGTCTACAAGCCGTTTCCGCTGCGATGGAAAAGATCGTGGCTTATATTCCTAACCTGCTGGTCGCCACGGTCGTGGTCGTCGTCGGGTTGCTGGTTGCCGGCTTTTTGCGAGGCGTGGTGGCCACCAGCGCCGATCGCGTCGGCATCAGCTATGCCGAGAATCTGGCCAACGGCGTGTACTATGTGCTGGCACTGATGACCTTCATTGGCGCCTTCGATCAGCTCCATATCGAGTTCGGACTATTAAAGGAACTGATTCTGATTGCCTTCGGCGGCTTAGCGCTCGGCTTCGGCCTGGCATTCGGACTCGGCGGCCGCGAGGTAATGGGAGGCATCCTGGCGGGTTACTATACTCGTCAGCGGCTCCATACGGGGGATCGAGTCAGCGTCGCGGGAATGGAAGGCACCGTTCGCGAAGTTGGCCCGGTAGCCACAGTGATAGAAACTGAGGAAGACGGCCTACTCAACCGACACAGCGTGCCGAACACCCGCATGCTTAGTGAAGCCGTGCGATAGCTGAATGGAATGCGGCGTTCAAAATTGAGGCGACTTATAGTCGCCTGCTCAGAATAAGAACGCAATCTGCGCACGGAATCTGAGCAACAGGGAGCCCCGAGGGAACCAAGTCCCTCGGGGCTCTTTTTTTTGGGCTTATCCTGACCCAGTACGACAGGGTAAGAAATGCCTTCTCGGGCGGTGCGTATGGAACGCCATTTCCCAAGGCGCCGCAGACCGCGAGAACAAATTTACCCGTACCACCTGCCCTGTCCGAAAAGCCTTCCAACCCTTATCCTGATGTAGCCGAAGAACAAATGGTTTGGTCGACGGCGATCTGACCGGCGCCAGGCTTGGAACTGGCCCGAAAATTCCTGCCGCCCTGACGTTTCGGCGGCACAAGAGCGGTTGACGCGGCGCTGAAGCGCGAGGCTGTCGTCTGGCATCGCCAACAGCCCCGCAGATTTTCAACGCAGTCGTTGGCTCTGCCCCCCAAAGCAAAACAATGAGTCGCACTACCCCTTGGCCCAATAGCCTCAGCTTGTCGTTCGTGGAAGGTCTGTATGCAGACTTTCTGAAAGATCCCTCCTCGGTCGAGCCGGGATGGCGCGAGTATTTTGAGGGCCTCGGCGCGCCGCGCAACGGCGGCGCCGCCGCATGGCGACCTGGACCCACTTTCCGGCCGCCTAGCCTATTCAATCCGCGGGGCGCCAAAGGCAGCGACGGCGCCGGCAAGGTCACCGCTGTGACGCAGGCCGCCGCGCTGCTGCAAGACCGCGTCGATCAGATGATTCGCGCCTATCGCGTGCGCGGCCACATGGCGGCGCAGACCAATCCGCTGGGCTTGCCCCGGCCGCCACAGCCCGAGCTCGATCTGGCTTTTTACCGGCTCACTGAGGCGGATCTGAATCGCAACTTTTCGATTGACACGATCCCCGGCGCCGACACGCTGACGTTGCGCGGCATTATCGAGCATCTGAGCAATACCTATTGCCGGTCGATTGGCGTGCAGTTCATGCACATCGACGATTTGAGCGTGCGGCATTGGTTGCAAGACAGGATGGAGTCGACGCAGAACCGGCTGCAGTTGAGCCGCCAGGAACAACTGCGAATTCTGACCCGGCTCACCAACGCGTTCATCTTCGAAGAGTTCATTCAGAAGAAGTTTATCGGCGCCAAGAGCTTTTCATTGGAAGGCGCCGAAAGCTTGATCCCTCTGTTGGACCTGGCCATTGAAAAAGCAGGCGATCAAGGCGTCGACGAAATCGTTCTGGGCATGGCCCACCGCGGCCGGCTGAATGTCTTGGCCAATATCATGGGCAAGACGCCTCAGGAAATCTTCCGTGAATTCGAAGACGTCGATCCCGAACTGCACATGGGACACGGCGACGTCAAGTATCACTTGGGATATAGCACCGAGTGGCAGACCGTTGGCGGCCACAAAGTGCACCTCTCGCTCTGCTTCAATCCCAGCCATTTGGAATTCGTCAACCCGGTGGCCTTGGGCCGCATGCGAGCCAAGCAGGATCGGGTAGGCGACAGGCAGCGAGTACGCGGGATGGTGCTTTTGATCCATGGCGACGCAGCGTTCGCCGGCGAAGGGGTGGTGCAAGAAACGCTCATGCTGAGCCAGCTCAAAGGTTATGCAACGGGCGGCACGATCCACGTGGTGGTCAACAACCAGATTGGCTTCACGGCTACGCCCGAAGAAGCCCACTCGAGCGTCTATGCCACCGACGTCGCCAAAATGCTGCAGATTCCGATTTTCCACGTCAATGGCGAAGACCCTGAGGCGGTAGCCCAAGTAGTCCGCCTGGCGATGGACTTTCGCCGGGCGTTCCAACGAGACGTGGTCATTGACATGTACTGCTATCGCCGCCGCGGACATAACGAAGGGGACGAACCTTCGTTCACGCAGCCGCTGCTGTACAAAGCGATCGAGAAGCGAAAGAGCGTGCACGAGGGCTATCTGGAACACTTGCTCAAGCTGGGCGGCGTCACGCGCGAAGAAGCCGACAAGATCATCGCGGTGCGGCGCGAACAGCTGGAGCAAGAGCTGTCGGTCGCGCGCAGCAAGAATTACGTGCTAAAGAATCCGGCCCCGCCGCGCGTTTGGAGCGGCTATTACGGTGGTCCAGAGCCGCGTTTGGATCCTCGCACGGGCGACGCCGATCCGATGTCCGCCTTGCTTGAATTCCAGACCGGCGCCGACCGCAAACGGTTGCAAGCGCTGCTCGAAGCGCAGACGCGGCTGCCCCCCGGCTTTCATCCGCATCCGAAAATCGAACGGATTCTGCAAAACCGCGCAGAAATGGCGCGAGGCGAGCGCCCGCTCGACTGGGCCGCGGCCGAGGCCTTGGCTTTCGCCACGCTGACGACGGAAGGCGTGCCGATCCGCCTCAGCGGTCAGGACAGCGCTCGCGGCACTTTCAGCCATCGCCATGCGGTGCTGCACGATTATGAAACCGGCCAGCAGTACATGCCGCTGGCGCATTTGGATCCCGACCAGGGAATGGTCGACATCTACAATAGCCCCCTGTCGGAAACGGGCGTGCTCGGTTTCGAGTACGGCTATAGCCTCGATTGCCCCGACGGCCTGGTGATGTGGGAGGCTCAGTTCGGCGATTTCTGTAATGCCGCTCAGGTGATTATCGATCAATTCATCGCCTCGGCCGAGGATAAATGGCGACGGTTAAGCGGCCTGGTCTTGCTTTTGCCGCATGGCTTCGAGGGCATGGGCCCCGAACATTCCCATGCTCGGCTCGAACGATTCCTATCCTTGGCGGCGCAGGACAACATTCAGGTCGTCAGCGCTACGACGCCCGCTCAGTATTTCCACTGCTTGCGGCGGCAGGTGAAACGCTGCTGGCGAAAACCGCTGGTCATGATGACCCCGAAAAGCTTGCTGCGGCACCCGGCGGCGATTTCCAGTCTCGATGAACTGGCCGTGGGCGGCTTCCAACGGATCATTCCTGATGAGAGCGTCGCCGGCAAGAATGTCGAACGAGTACTGCTATGTTCGGGCAAGATTTATTACGAGTTGGCGCAGCAGCGGGAGAAACTCCAGCGAGACCGCGTCGCCATTCTCCGCATTGAGCAGCTGTATCCATTGCACGATGAGACATTGCAGGCCGCCCTCGCGACGTTCTCCGACGGAACGCCGATTTACTGGGTCCAAGAAGAACCGGAAAACATGGGCGCGTGGAGCTATGTCCGCGTGCGCTTCGGCGAGCGAATGTTCGGCCGATTTCCCTTTTTCGGCGTATACCGTCCGGCCGCGACCAGTCCTGCAACGGGTTCGGCCAGCAGCCACCGCTTGGAGCAGCAAGCTCTCTTGGCTCGGGCGTTTGAATAAGCAACAGAGGAGATCGGAAACAGGATTCGCGAGTTAGCAAGCCGGCGTTTCCTCCCCTTGGCAACTCGCACGTTTGAATCCAGACTCCTGACTCCGTCGAAAATCCGTTTGAGAAAACCAAAGATCAACCATGTCTATCGAATTAAAAGTGCCCACCGTGGGCGAATCGATTACGGAAGTGCAAATCGGCGAGTGGCTCAAAGCCGAAGGCGATTGGGCCGATAAGGACCAGCCGCTCGTCGAAATCGAATCGGACAAGGCCACGGTCGAACTGTCAGCGCCGCAAGCGGGGAAGGTGACCAAAGTCCTTAAGCGCAAAGGAGAGTCGGCGACGGTCGGCGAGGTGATCGGTTACCTTGAAGCAGGCGCCCCAGCTTCCGCGGGCAGCGCTGCCGCTGCGCCACCGGAGGCCAAGGCCAGTGTCGCGCCGACGACGCCCCCTAGCCAGCCCAGCCACGATGGCGGCGAACAGCGCGTGATGCCCGCCGCAGCGCGCGCCCTTGCGCAACGCGGCCTGGAAACCGGAGAAGTCGAGCCGACGGGCCCCGGCGGGCGTTTGCTTAAGGAAGATGTGCAACGCCACGTCGCCCGCTCGGCGGAAGTCGCCAAAGCGCCGGCCGCGGCTCGCGTCGAATTGCCCGCAACTCTGGCGGCGCCGGTGCGAGCAGGCGGCGAAGAAGAAATCGTCCCGATGAGCCCATTGCGCCGTCGCGTGGCGGAGCGCCTGGTCGAGGCACAGCATACGGCGGCCCTGCTGACGACTTTTAACGAGGTCGACATGTCGGCCGTGATGGCGCTGCGGCAACAACATAAAGAGAGCTTCCAGCAAAGGCACGGCGTTAAGCTGGGCTTCATGTCATTCTTCGTCAAGGCGGTAATCGAGTCGCTCAAGCAAACGCCCCAAATCAATGCGGAGATACGCGGCGCGGACATCGTTTATCATAACTATTTCGACATCGGCATCGCCATTGGAGGCGGCAAGGGGCTCGTCGTGCCGGTGCTCCGCGGCGCCGATCGCATGAGCTTCGCCGAGATCGAGTTGGCCATCGAAGACTTCGGTCGTCGGGCAAGGGAGAACAAGGTCAAGATCGAAGAGCTGCAGGGCGGCACATTTACGATCTCGAACGGCGGCATTTACGGCTCGTTGCTGTCGACGCCAATCGTCAACCCGCCGCAGAGCGGCATTCTTGGCATGCATGCCATTCAGGAGCGGCCCGTCGCTCGCGCCGGCCAGGTTGTTATCCGCCCGATGATGTATCTCGCCTTGACCTACGATCACCGCATTGTCGACGGCCGCGAAGCCGTGCTGTTCTTACGGCACATCAAGGAATTGGTCGAAGAGCCCTCGCGAATGCTGCTGGAAGTCTGAACAGGAAGAGCGGAGCTAGAAGGCCGTAACCACAAAGACGCCCTACCGGGAACTGATTGCAGATTCTCGGCGGCTGCCTTTTGCATTTACTCCCCTTTTGGCTTACCTTCTAACTCTCTTAACTCCGCACTCCTGACTCCTTACTTCTTCCCGTGGCCGACCAATCTCAACACTTTGATCTCGTCGTCATCGGCGCGGGTCCGGGCGGCTACACGGCCGCGATTCGCGCTGCACAGCTGGGCATGAACGTCGGCTGCGTCGAAAAGGAGCCGGCGCTCGGCGGCACGTGTCTGCGCATCGGCTGTATTCCGAGCAAGTCGTTGCTTGAATCGAGCGAATTATATTGGGCGGCCAAGGAGAACTTTTCTGCTCACGGCATCCGCCTCGGCCAGGTCGAGCTCGAGCTACAAACGATGCTCTCGCGCAAAGACCAGATCGTTCAAGGTCTGACGCGGGGCATCGCTGAGCTCTTCAAAAAACGAAAAATCGCCCGCTACGAGGGTCACGCCAGGTTCTTGGGACCCGGGCGATTGCAAGTCGCCGGTTCATCCGGCGAAGTTGAGCTGTCGGCCAGGCAATTCTTGATTGCTACCGGCAGCAATTCACGCCGCCTGGCCGGCGTTGAGATGGACGGCGCCCGGATCGGCACGAGCACCGAGGCATTGTCGTACGATGCCGTTCCGCAGCATCTGGTGGTGATCGGCGCTGGCGCCATCGGCCTGGAACTTGGCTCTGTCTGGCGCCGATTAGGGGCTAAGGTGACGGTGCTGGAGTATTTTGATCGCATTTTGCCCGAAATGGATCACGGCATTGCGGCCGAAGCACAAAAACTGCTTTCCAAACAAGGACTCGAATTCCGCCTGCGGACTCGCGTCACAGGGGCGCGCGTGACGGGGCAGCAGTGCGTCGTCGAGTGTGAAGGCATGCCGCCGCTCGAGTGTGATCGCGTGTTGGTTGCCGTCGGTCGCGTACCGAACACCGACGGGCTTGGCCTGGAAGCCATCGGTTTGGCAACCGACGATCGCGGTAGGATTGCCGTGAACGACCACTTTGAAACTTCGGCGCCGGGCGTGTTTGCCATCGGAGACGTAATCGCCGGCCCCATGCTCGCTCATAAAGCCGAGGAAGAAGGGGTCGCCTGCGTCGAGCGATTGGCTACGGGATTTGGCCACGTCAATTACGACGCCATTCCCAACGTGGTCTACACACAGCCTGAAATCGCCTCCGTCGGTCGCACCGAAGAACAGTTGAAGCAGCAAGGCATCGCCTATCGCAAAGGCGTATTTTTCTTCCGCGCCAACAGTAGGGCGCGCGTGGTGGGGCATCCCGAGGGACAGGTCAAAATGCTCGCCGATGCGGAAACGGATCGCATCTTAGGCGTGCACATTCTCGGGCCGCATGCCGGCGAACTGATCGCCGAAGCCGTCGCCGCCATCTCTTTCGGCGCGAGCAGCGAGGACCTGGCGCGGACGTGCCACGCACATCCAACGCTGGCCGAAGCCATTAAAGAGGCGGCACTCGCCGTCGACGGCCGAGCCATTAACAGCTAGCAGGTTCTTCGCAACCCGCTGCCGCCGCGGCAGTTCTGGCATGCCTATATTTTTAGGTAATTTGCTTGACCACCCTTCTGGGCGGCGGTACACTGACCTAAGTTATTCTGTCTTGTGTATACGAAGGCCTCACGGCTGGGCCTGACTGGAACAACCGGAGCGACTCTACGGGGCGGAGAAGGGGTGTTGCCGAGATGAACAAAACCTCTCGGTCGGTAGTCATTGATTTTCGACTTGCATTACGGTTTGAACGAGTGCAAAAACGCCTGGCTGAACTCTCATCAGCAGAGCGGTTGGATAAGCCACTGGCATTTTTCGCTTCGCCTAGCGACCGCCATCTTCCCATCGCCTTGATCAATCGGACGATCCGTGACTTGGCTAACTCACCGCTCGCCGAATTGCAAGCCGTGCCAGGCATCGGGCCGAAGAAGCTTGGGAGTCTGTTCGATCTCATGGAGCGCGCTGCTCAGACGGCGGACGGTCAGCTCGGAGTAGCGACGAACGGATCGCCGCCGCATTGCATGGGAACCACTGCCAGCGTTCCGCCCGCCATGCCGCAACCGGGCCAAGTATCGGAAGCTGAGTGGGAACAATGGCGCGCCATGGTTCGGCGCCACCAACTGCACCAGGAGACGCTTGGACGCTTCACGGCCAGCCTGCACCGCTTGCCTCGAACGTTATGGCAGACCAGGCTTGAGGCCTACCTCGACCTGACTTTGGCGGAACTCCGTGAGCAGAAAAGCCACGGTGAAAAGCGGATTTCCGCGATTCTCGAGGTCTTTGCCGACCTGCACAAGTTGTTACTTGGGTTCGACGAACATTCGCATTTGAGCGTATGCCTACTGCCGCGCTTCGCCATTCATCTGGAACGCTGGCTTGACCGGCGACTACACTGCCCAGAGTTGCCGAGCGTGGAAGAAATCGAAGCGGAGTTCATTGCTCCGTTAGTTGAACAATTGAGCGCCGATGGCAGCGACGCACAGGTGGAACTGGTACGAGACCGTCTGAATCCATCCAGCCGTGGCGTGGGACACGCCGCGCGCCGGCTAGGCTTGGCGCGAGGCCGCGCCTATGAGTTGCTCGGAGACGTCGCTGAAATCATGGAAACGCGCTGGCCGGAAGGAAATTCGCTCGTCGGCCAAACCTTGGATAGAATGAGCGGTGAGGCGGAAAGGAGTGAAGCGACGGCCCGCATGGCGGCTGCCGCCGCAATATTCTTTCGGCGTCCGCCTCCCCGTGCGGCCAAATGCTTGCCCTTAGCAAGCGAAGTGAGAGAGCCGGGCAATTTGCTTGACGCGGCGGTGCACTTTGCAACTTGAGGAGTGCGGTTGCGGTAATTGATTTGATCCAAGCTTTGTGCAGCGAGCGACCTGATCTGCCAAGACAAGTCAAAGACTTGTGAGAGGCAAGCGGGAGCGGCATTCGTTAGCCGTACAAGCACCGAGAATTGCGGACGAAGGCAGCTTCTATGGCATGGCAGGCACTTTGTTGGCAGTGGTTCGTGCATGCTGGCTTTACTAGTCTTGCGCTCTTAAGCCTGGCCAGCCTGGCACTCGTTTGGATTCGGCAGCCGGCTCGTCAATTGCGGCTCATCGAGTGCACGCTGATCGCCTGTCTGGCGGCGCCGTTCATGCATTTCCTGCCGGGCATGCCTTCGGTGTCGCTGGGGTGGATGGCAGCTGGGGCAACGAAGTCCAAAACACGGCTTGAAATGATCGAAATTGCGAGTCAACCGCGCGCCGCGGCGGTTGATGGCAAGGCGCCAACTCCTGCCACGAAACTGCCAACTCGGTTGCTATCGTCGCGCGCCGAAAACCGGAGCGTCGCCCCGCCCCGCAGCCACGCGCGCTGGTCGCAAATGTGCCTGATCATGTACGCCCTGGGCGCGTGGGCGGTGTTGCTGCATTGGTTCGCGGGTATCGTAAGCCTCACTCGATTGCACCACAGTGCGACGCCCGCACCCCCACAGGCGCGCCGTATCTTGCTCGGCATCGGCGGAGCCGCCGCTCAACGCGTCCTGTTAGCCACCAGCCGCGATGTCGACACGCCCATCACGTTCGGCTGGCGGCGGCCGGTCATCGTGTTGCCGGAAAGATTCTATCGCCAAGAAGGCGAAGAGGCATTGCGATATGCACTGGCGCACGAATGGAGTCACGTTGAGCGCCGCGATGTCGTCTTCTGGCACTTGTCGGCATTGTTACAAGTCTTGTTCTTTTATCAGCCATTGTTCTGGCGATTGCGCCGGCAGTTGCGATTGTGCCAGGATTATCTGGCAGATGCTCGGGCTGCCGAACAAGGAGCGATGGTCGAAGATTATGCAGATTATCTGGTTTCCGTCGCCTTGCGTCGCTTGAAAGCGCCGCCGTTGCCTGCGTTGACGTTTGGTCACCGCCGGTCGCACCTGTTTCAGCGAGTGATGATGCTCGTGGAGCGGCGCGACCCGCTGGAGCGCCGCTGCTGCGGTTCTTGGAGTTGTATGCTCAGCGGATCGGCGCTGTTGCTGGCGTTCGCCGTTTCCACCCTGCGGCTCGACGCGGAGGAAGCGCCCAGTCGGACGTGGGACCAATCGCTTGCGCCGAGCGCAACTGCGACCTATCACGGCTGGGTTTACGATGACGAGACCGGGCGTCCGCTCGAAGGCGCCATGGTCGTCGTCCGCCGTCGCGACGCCGGGGCAGCGGAAGACCGCGTTCTGCAAGAATCGCTACACGTCACCGATGCCGCAGGGCACTATTCGTTCGCCCTGTTACCCGAGCACCTCGCTAATGTCTGGCTCTTCCTTGAATTCGACGTCGGACACCCGCAGTACGCGTCAAAGACCGGAATCAGCTGCTCTCTCAATCGCGCGCGCCAGATGGACGCGTTTGGCGGCCAGTCTGCCGTTGCATCAATTCGATTGCGGCGCGGAGAAGAGACAACAGGCATCGTCGAAAACTCCGATGGACGTCCGGCTGCAGGCGTGACCGTTGCCGCCTATTCGCAAGCGGACGCACTGGCCGGCAATTCTAGTTCCTTCGCCCGCACGCAGACCGATGCGGAGGGGCATTTCCGAATTCTGCTCACCGCATCCAGCGACGGCGTGCTCTGCGTGCAGTCGTCCGATGGCATGCCGCTCGTGTTCCTTATTCGCCAACAACGCGGAGATCTGGGCCGCCTCCGTCTCCCGATTTCAGTCGCCCAGCGGTCTTCTTCGCATGATGTAGTACAACTCAATTCGCCGCACAGAGCATTAGCAATGCTGGCGGGCTCTCCCTAGAAACGGCGCCGCATCAAACGTCGGAAACGTTACGGGCGGTGCGGTTGCGCGCCAGCGAACCTAGTTTCCAAGTCTCAAGGAATCTCCGTGCGGGCGGCGGTTTTTCTCGAAATATTGAAACCCGCACAGGCGAATGCAGATATAACCGGCGTGGCCGGTCCTATTTCGCCGTCCTCTCGTGTTTATCGATAGGAATCATCCGATGGGTTGCAAACGGCTGCAGATTGCCGCCTCGGCGCTAGCGCTTGCAAGCTGCTTTGGGGCGCCGGCCACAGTCCTCGCTCAGGTCCTGGTACAGCGGTTTCGCACCGACCTGCCCACGGTAAGTCGCGTCTTTCCTGTCGGCATCCAGCGAGGCCGCATTGCGGAAGTTACGATCAGCGGCGAGCGGCTCGAAGGTCTGAGCGCCATTTTGGGACCTCCCGGCGTACGGCTCGTGCGCATCGTCGAGGCGAATGATAAGCAAGCTAAGCTGGAGTTGGAAGCTGGCGCCGATGCAGCGCCCGGCTTCTTTCCTTTGCATCTGCTGTGCAAGGCGGGCCTTTCTAATCCCAAGCTTCTGGCGATCGACTCCTGGCCGCAAACGAACGAACAAGAGGATAACAACAAGGCGAGCGCCGCCACGGCCATCTCTGTCGGCGCGTCGGTCAACGCGGTGCTCGGCAAGGCGGATGTCGACTATTACCGCTTCGAAGTTCAAGCGGGCGAATCGCTGGTGTTCGATATCGAAGCGCAGCGGCTCGGCTCGGCGCTGTCGCCCGCGGTTACCCTTTACGATGCTTCGGGGAGAGAACTACATCGAGCTTTGCCTTCGCGGAGCAGCATCGGCCAGGAGACCCGCTTTTCGCATTTCTTTCCTTCGCCTGGAACGTATCTGGTGCGAATCAATGATCGATTGTACGCCGGTTCCGACGCCAGCGTTTATCGGCTGCGCATCGGCAAGATTCCTTTCGCCGCCAGCATGTTTCCGCTTGGCGGGCAGCGCGGCGTGAAGACATCCATCGCATTATCTGGCGGTAGTCTGTCGCAGCCGATTAACTTCGATGTCGACTTGAGCGGCGACATCGCCTGGCAGCGCAAGCAACTGACGATTCCCTTCGGTTCAGAGAATCTGCTGTCGCCAGCATTATTTGCAGTCGGCGAATATCCTGAGGCCGTTGAACAGGAGCCCAATAATGCCAGGGAGCAAGCCCAAGCGATAACGGCGCCCGTCACATTTAACGGTTGCATCGACCCGCCGGGAGATTGCGATTCGGTCCGCTTCCATGCGAAACTTGGCGAAAAGCTCACCGTTCGCGTCCTGGCACAACAACTAGGTAGCCCGGTCGACTCGATGATTTCAATTACCGACGCCTCCGGCAAAGAGGTGCTGGCGGCGGACGACCGGCAGCCTTCACCGCGAGAATGGCCCGTGGTGCGCCCGCTGAACGCGCCCCAGTTGCTCGACGACGTGCTCGTGGAATTTGCGGCGCCGGGCGAAGGCGATTACGTCTTGTCGATCGAAGACCGCTATGGTCACGGCGGCCCGGCCTATGCCTATCGCGTCGAACTGGCTCCCGCGGCGGCCGATTTTGAGCTCGTCATGCAGCCGGGACTGCCGCCGAACCCGCGAGATCCGAAAGCTGTGCAACAGCAGGGACAAGTGATGCAGGAATTCTCCGGCGCGGGCACGGGCGCACTCACCCTCGATCGTGGCGGCGCCGCGACGCTGCTAGTCCGCGCATTCCGCAATGGTTACAACGGCCCGATTTCACTCAAGGTGGAGGGCCTTCCCGAGGGCGTTCAAGCAGGGCCGGGACTCATTCCCGCCGGCCAAAATGATACGACCTTAAATCTCATCGCCGACTTCGAAGCGCCGGCCACTGCTGCCTGGGTGCGAGTCCTCGGCAGCGGACAAGTAGACCAGAATGCGACAAATGCAAGCGCCGTGCGCATCGAGCGAGCCGCGCAACAGCCTATCGTCTGGTCGGCTCTCCCGGCGAGCGGCGCCGTTGAGCAAGAGTTTCCGGCGGTCGCGCTCGGCATCAGCCAGCTCGGCGCCGAGTTAGCGATTCGCGGCATTCTCGCCTCGACCGTCGTGCCCGGGCAGAGTGTCCCGCTGCGCGTGGCGATCAAGCGTCGCGAAGGTTACGCCGGAGAAGTTTCGATCGAATTATTGAATCTGCCCACGGGGCTTTCGGGCGGCGCGACAAAGATTGAAGCCGATCGAAGCGACGTCGAGATCCAACTGATCGCCGATTCTGAGCTGGCGCCAGGCAAGCACCTATTTCAGCTCGAGGGCACGCTGGCCGTGGCAGACAAGAAAGAGCCGATCAAGGCCGTCTTTCCCGTTGAGTTTGAAGCGTTTCCGCCCGTCTCGCTAGAGTTAGCGGCGCAGCAGGTTGAAGTGCCTCGAGGCGGATCGGCGAAGGTGGAACTCGTATTGCACCGCCACGGCCCGATCGTCGTGCCGGTCGAATTGACCTTGTTGCAGTTGCCGCGAGGTTTGGCCGCCGCACAGACTGCAATCCCCGCTGAAGCGGAACGTTTCGAGCTGACGATTCAAGCCGACGAAAAGGCGGTCGCCAGTCCCATCCGTCGCATCGTGCAGATAAAAGCGAAAACCAAACTTGGCGACCGAGAGATCGAACTGCCCACTTTGCGGTTCGCGGTTAAGGTCGTGAAGGGACCTTGAAAGTCGAAGGTCAAAAACCGGACGCCGGAAGGAGCTACTTCCGACGTCCTGTTTTTTTTCGACCGATTCCAAACCTCGACCGTTCTTGTTCACTGCCCTTGGCCGAAGATCTGCATCACGCCTTTGGGCTGCTCCACCGGGATAAAGAGCTGCAAGCGCACGGCGTGCGGCTCGGTTGCCAGCGAGAAACCGGCGAAGGAAACGGCAGGCTGTGCCCCGAAATTGAAAGGCGCCTGGGCCAACGCCATGTCGAACGGCGGAATGTCGCGGATCAAACCGACGATATTGATGATTAAGCGCGGCACATTGACGAGCGCGATCAGGTTGGCTTGCTCGCCCAATTGATCACGGGTTTTGGCGAACGCCTCTTCTAGGCCTAACACTCGCTCGCCTGATCCGAGACTATCGATGGTTTCGTGCAGGTATTTCGGATCGATTCCGGCTACCTGCAGTGATAGGCCTTCCAGCGACGTGAACCGCGTTACCATCTTTAAACCGCCAAATAACTTTTGCAGCAGTTTCTGGCCAATACGCTGCCCTTCGTCCTTGACCTCCTTGAATTCGAAAGTCGTTGTGGCGACGTCGACCGAATGGTTTTGATAGTTCTCGGCGTTCGACTGGAGCTCGATTTTTTGCTCATAAAATGGCGTACTCGCCTGCCCGGCAGCCTGAAATGCCGCTAAAGCAGCACGCAACTTCTCGGGATGCTCGGCCTGGTATAAGGCTGCCGTGACAATGCCCGTAGCCGGACTCAGAGAGAAGCTGCCCGCGACCGAGCCAATCCCTGACTCGCGAAGCTGATCGATGGCCGCACTGATCTTCTGTGTATTGGGTGAATCTCCATACGCCGTACTGGCCCAGTCGCGCGACCACTTCGACAGTCGTTCGTAGTTCACCTGGTAGCCATAGTACACGGCCGAACCTGAGGGCAATAAGCCAATCGTGTCCAGCGCCGAAGGCGGGTTGGCGGCCAGCAACTGATCAATGGCACTGTCGGGCTTAACTCCCAACAGGCCGCTCACGCCGACGCCCGCCGAAGAAAAATTCACTCGCAACGCCCCCCACTGTGCGTCGGCGGCGGCATCGAACGCCAGGCCGGCGAGGTCTGAATACATCTTCTTGGTAGCTTGTGGATTCGCCGACCCCGTACCGCCGCCTCCTAGCGTCTCATCGGGAAGCGCGTTAATTTGCCGCAGCGCTCGCTCGCGCTCTTCTTGCAGCTTGTCGCGATATTTTTCGGTGAGCAGAGCCGCATTAATTACCACGGCCCCGTCGCCCGCTTCCAACAGCGCTTTCGCGGCCGGGGCGATGACGCCGGAAAATGTAGCTTGTTGGCGATCGAAGACCATCAATTGTGCGACAGCCTGGTTGTGGGTGTAGAACACCCATGGCCCGAAATGACCGAAAAAGTTGTCGCGGCCGTCTCGCGAGATTTTCACCAGGCCGTTATCGAGTTTTTCACTCGCGAGCGATTCGTCTTGCCCTGCTTTGGCTACAGCCCGCTGCAATTTGACCTCGTCGGTCGTGCGCACGAGCCAGGCCGCCGGCTCCTTCTCGCCCTCGAGAGCGAATAGGGCGACATACGCCGGCGACGAGCGATCGATGGCCTGGCTATTGCCGGCAACCTGAAAGATTTCGTTGAGTCCGTTGTCGACGGCAGGCCCGGCGAGCGTCGCCAGCGGTCCCACGGCGGCCAGCATTTCCTTCAGGCCGCCAGTCAGCTTGTCCAGCGAGGCCAGGCGCGCGACTGCGGCGGTCGACGGTGGAAACGCGTCGAGCGCCTCTTCGGCGGCGGCGGCTCGCGTCAAGATTGCGGCCCCAATGAGGGCCAGCAACCAGCACTGATTTTTCATGTTTCTCAATTTCATGGCGGACTCCTGCGAACTTGCCAAGGAGAAGTCAGGGTCTGAGTCGTCTAATACCCCCGCGGGGGCGGAAAAGTTTCAAGTTTTCGGCGACTCTAGCTGAGCCCGCGGCCCAGCTAGGCATGCATTCGCCGCAATCCACCGAACATTACTCCCGGGGGTGTAGTGCGAGCAATCTTCGGCATTTACTCTGGCCCAGCGTTGCTTCGATTCTGTCTGCGTCATTCCGATGTTCTGCGTCAGGACGACGGCTTTCCTTGAGTTCCGGCCTTGCCGAAGGCGCCCATCAACCATGAAACTGCGAAAATCCGGCCTCAAAGGCGCCCGCACCGCCGCCGCGGCAGCGCTCGCCGGGTCGACTCGCCCGCGTACGCTAAGATAGAACTGACGACCGGACCGCCCCGCCTGTTCTTGTCGCACCCCCATGAGCCAGCTTGAGTTCGGAGACCATACCGCAGCCCCTTCTGCCCATCGCCAGGGAGAGCTCGCGGCGCTGCGCGCGGCCGGTCACGAGATTACCATCTTCGAATCGTCTCCACCGCTCATCCAATCGATGGTCGAGGACATTCAGCGGGCTCGGGTGCGGGTTTGGCTGGAGAGCTATATTATTTCCGGCGATGCCGCCGGCCGAGCGATCGCTGATGCCATGAAAGAGCGCGCCGCCGCAGGCGTCGACTGCCGAGTCATTTACGATGCCGTTGGCAGCGCCAGCACCCCCGGCTCGTTCTTCCGCGAACTCGAACAAGCCGGCGTGCAAGTTCACGCGTTTAATACCCTTCGCGTGGCGCTATGGCAATTCGGCTCGTTGGGAATGTTCAATCGCCGCGATCATCGCAAGCTGCTCATTGTGGATCACGAAGCTGCATATTTTGGCGGTATGAACATCGTTGACCAAAGCGGAATTGTGACGGCGGCGGACGCTGAGGCTCGGCGACTGCCCATCTCTGCCGGCTGGCGCGACGTGCATCTTCGGATTGCGGGGCCGCAGCAAGAGGAGATAGCCGCGGCATTTAAACGACTCTGGCAACGGATTCACCAGGGGCGAAACCCACGCCGCGTGCGTTGGCGTTTGCGCGAAATGCTGACGAGCCGAGGCGAGCGTATCGATTTTTTCGATTCGCGTCCCTGGTTCAAGTATCATCAGCCGACGCGCGTATTGGCGCCCTTGGTGCGAAGCGCTCGCCGCAGCATCACGCTATCGATGGCCTATTTCATTCCCGACGGTCGCGTGCTGCGCGAGCTGTTAAGGGCGGCCAAACGCGGCGTGAAGATTCGCGTGATTATTCCCGGCGAGAGCGATGTGCCGGCGGTGCAATGGGCCACGCGGCACCTCTACGCCAGGTTGCTTAAACGCGGCATCCGCATTTACGAGCGCAAGGACCAGATGCTGCACAGCAAGGTGCTGATCATCGACAGCTCCTGGAGCGTGATCGGCTCATGCAATCTCGACCCGCGCAGCTTGCGCATCAACCTGGAGTTCTTCGCAGTGATTCATTCCCGCGCCATGGCCGAAGCGCTGAATCGCGTTGCCCGCTTCGAGCTGCGCAAAAGCCGCCGTGTAACGATGCTCGACGTCTTGGGGCGTCGCTGGTGGCAGCGGTTGCTCGACCGCCTGGCGTGGTCGATGCGCCGCTGGTTGTAAATCTAGCCTAACGTTTTTCCTGCTGCTTCGAACTCGTCAAATCGCTGAACTCCAACGACCCGAAATCGTCCATCTTGATGTCGTTGGTCGAAGGCCAGAACCAGATCTTGCGAGCGGAGAGACTGTGCCTTTCTCCTCCCAGATTTTCTTGTCGGAATAATTGGGCTTTTGCCAATCCGTCCCCGTCGAGCGTTAACAGATCCTTGCCTCGCTCGTACTTCAGACGTTTCGACCGCGCCAAAAATGTGGATCCTTCGACGACCGAGTTCCCGTCGGCGGTCAACTCGAACGACGAATCCGTAGCGGACGACGCGCCGGCCTGGGCCACTGTCAGGAGGTCGCACGTTAGCACGAAGCCCTGCTCGCCCAATAATTGGGGTTGCTCCGGGTCGAGTTCGGCTTGCCATGCGCCGACGGGACCATAGACGGAGCGCACCTGGTTTTCGAAAACAGTGATTTGCCGTTGTTGGTTGCCGGTCATCTGTGTCGCGAACATGACTTTGAGAAAAGACAATTGCGGACCGCGGGTTTTGGGCGGGCCAGCCTTCTTGGCTTTTGCGTTTGCGCCTGGCAGGGCAACGGCATTTTCACCCGTATCGAGCCAGACGCGCGTCACCCAACCGTCCGGTCCCTTGGCTAGAATGTCGCCGGTGGCATGTTGATAGGTCAGCTCGCGTGCGTGCATGCGTTCGACTGACGAGACACGGCCGCGCTGGTCAAAGCTGATGTTCTTCATGTCGACGACGGGTGCACAAAAAATGCGGCTTAACTCGGGCTGGTCGTTCGAGCCGCCGGCGCCGAAGCGGATTTTGCGAGCAAAATCGACATGCAACAGAGGCGATCGCATTTCTGAGGACAACCGTTTGGCCAGCACGTCTTGCTCAAATTGGGCCGACTGACCGTCGAAATCCATGCGTCCGGTCCAGGTGACTTCCAGTCGCTGGTTCGCGCCCTTAGGTATAGGTCGGCCGTTCAGATCGCGGTCGGCGGGCAACGACAGATAGCCGAGGCCGTCGATCCACAGCCTGTTTGTGCCGCGATGCAGATTGATCGAGCCGCTAACGTTGCTCGTCCCTGCTTCCAAACGCATGCCTCGAGCATCGACGCGCGCGGGCTTTCCGGTGACGGTCACGACCGCGTTTTCAGGGTCGCGCTGCACCAAATGCAGTTGGTGGCCCAAAATCACCAAGGGTTGCTCATTTGTCTGGCCCGTCTGCGTTTCCGCGCAGCGGATTTTGCGGCCATTGAGAATCACGTCGGTGATTTGCGTTCGTCCGCCGGCATCGCCCGGCAGAATCGCCTTCATCAACAGTTGGTCGCCTGAAACGTTGAATCGTTGTTTAGGCCCGGTCGGCTCCGTCGCAGGCTCCGGAGCTGGCTGGGCCGCGGGGACCACCGCTGTCGGCGCCTGAGCTTGTCCGGCAACAGGAGCAGGCGGAGCGGCTTGTTCGAACCAAACGCTAATTTCGCTTACTATGCCATCAAGCTGCGACGAAGCTATCCGAACGCTGCCAGTGGCTTTCATCTTCGCCGGGACAAACTTTTTGCGGGGCGCTTGATTGGTCGGAGCGCCGGGCGCCGCTGGGAGCGGCACTTCGTTGAGCCAAAGGTGAATTTCATCGGCGTCGATTCCGCCGCTACCCGGCAGTTCGACGTGCGCCTTGCCTCGGACCGACAACACCTGCTGCCCTTGGAACGGAGTGAACGAGAGCGAATGCGTCCAGCGCGCCTGCAACTGTTCCTGCGTTTTGCTTTTCGGTTGTTGGCCTTCAGGCACGTTGCCTCGCAGCCAGCCCTCGCCACGGGCAAGCATCATCCGCGGAGGACCGGAGGGGTTTTTCGGGTCCGATTCGAATTCCAACTCCTGGGCGTGAACCTCCTGCGGCGGCAGGCCGGCTTTGCCTTCCTGCTTCAGCCAGGCGTCCTCCTTGTCGAACAGCTTGCCGCTCTGTTTCTCAACATCGTATTCCAGACGCTGACCGCGCGCCTGCACGCCATTGGAAGGCGAAGTCAGCACGACTGGGTTGCCGCGTGCAGCGAGACGAGTCGGCCGCAGCTTGGGCGAGCCGGATTCGGCTGCCGGCGGCGCCGCCGCGTTGGCGGCCGGAGCGACTGCCTCAAAGTACAAATCAAGCACTTCGCACGTCAGTTGGTCGCTCGGTGCATCGGGGTTCAACCGCACCACGTTGACCCGGTCATGAAATGTCGCCACGTACTGAATCAGGTCGAAATGAAACGGTCCTTGGCAAGTAACTTCTACGGGCGGCTGCGGCCGCGCTTTGTTCGTGCCGGCATTTGGCGCGGGAGGATTAGCGCCCGACGGAAACAGATTGGCGTTGCCCGGCAGCAGCCGCAGACGAACGTCGCGAGCAAGTTCCAGCCGCTTCATTGAACCAAATCGCGAGGCGTTCGGCCGCACAGCCTTTTCCGCCGGAGTCGCCAGTTCAATAAACAGCTCCTCGCCTTCTCCTCGATTCAAACCGTGGCGAAACTTGATCCGATGCGGAGTGGTGACCTGATTGTCCACCAACTTAACGTCGCGAGTTTCAATCCACAGGTCGTCTTCGGGGCCAGGCAGCCGCTGGTCGCTGCGGATCGTCACCGGGCCTATCAACTGTCCGCCGACGACCTTGCTGATGTCGCCGCGTTTAAGATCGAACGGACGATCGAATTGCAGGATCGCGCCCTGAGGCGCGCGGAGCACAATCGCCTGGCGGAATCGTTCCTCTTCGTTGGCGTAGGCGCCCTCAGGCATGAAGATCAGGCTGCAGGGCGTCATTTTCACAAAATGCGGATCCGGCAGACGTTCGTGCTGTTTCAGCAGCAGCTTGCCCTGCGACGTTTCCAGGATCTTCGGCGAACTCAACTCCCAGTCGCCCGCATGGAACCAATACTGCAAATCTTTGCGCTGATCTTGAACGATTCCGCGAGCATCGATGAGTTCTTGCTCGCTCAGGCTGCCCGAGTCGGGACGCACCGCTTCCGGTTCGATCAACGGCACCGCCAGCAGCGAATAAGCGCCGTAGGCCGAAACGACCAGCACAAAGCTGCCGATGATGCGGGTGATGCGTCCAAACACGAGCTAGACGTCGTATTGTTGAAGGAGGTCTTCCCAGCGCTGCTGGGATTTGAGAATGAGTTCGATCGTCTCGCGCACGGCCCCTTGCCCGCCGGGCAGCGACGTCACATAGTCGGCCGCCTGACGAAGTTCCGGACAAGCATCGGCGACGGCCACTCCCAAGCCTGCCAACTTGACGGCAGCCAGATCGGGCAAGTCGTCGCCGATATAGCAGATTTGCTCAGGGGCGAGTTTCAATTCTCCCGCGATCTCTCGTAGTGCAATCGCTTTCTGCTCGATGCCTTGGCGCACGACGTTGATTCCTAGTTCGGTGGCCCGCACGTTGACGATGTGCGAACTGCGTCCGGTGATCAATCCAAACTTGCCGCCGGAGCGCTGCCAGAGCTTAATGCCTAGCCCATCGCGAATATGAAACCGCTTGGTCTCGATGCCTTCATTATCGAAGATAATGCTGCCGTTGGTCAGCACTCCATCGACATCGGACAGAATCAGCTCGATTGCCTGGCAACTCTTGACTAGGGTCATCTACGAATCCGGATGGAGGAGCGTTCGAAACTTCTTAGGAATGTTAATCGCTGCTGATTTTCCGGCGAAACCTGGGCAAAATCTGGCGATTAAACGGGACGATCAGTTTCCTTCTTCCGGGATCATACCCACGATATCGGTAATGTCGAGCAACCCGACGGGAGCTTCGTCGGCATCGATCACCGGCAACTCGCTGATTTTCAACTCGGCCAGGATAGTTACTGCATCGCTGAGCATCGCGCCCAGCGGCACGGTCCGCGGTCGCGACGTCATGACGTTCGATATGGGTTGATCGAATGCATCATCGCGGCGGGCTTCGAAAAGCCTCGCCAGATCGCTATCGGTAAAAATACCGGTGAGCCGCCCTTGGCTATCGACGAGCAAGATAGCGCCGCTGCGCCGTCCAGGCCGACGAAGCGCGGCAAAGATTTGGCGCACGTTTTCTGACTCGCGGGCGACACGACACTCCTCAATCGGGCGCATCTGGTCCTCGACTTTGCTGAGTTTTCGGCCTAGACTGCCGGCGGGATGAACTCGGGCAAAATCGGCATGGCCGAAGCACAGCAATCGACTGGTAACGAGGGCCAGCGCGTCGCCGAGAGCAAGCATTGCCGTGGTGCTCGTGCTCGGCGCCAGGCCGAGGGGACATGCCTCCTTCAATGGGCCGAGTTCAAGAAGCACGGTGGCGGCGCGACCTAACGTGCTGGCGGCGCGGCCGGTTATCGCGATGATCGGCACTTCCAATTCCATCAAAGAAGGCAGCAGGCGAACTACCTCTTCGGTCTCGCCGCTCTGCGACAGGACCACGACCACGTCGTCGGCGCGGACGCGTCCCAGGTCGCCGTGGACGGCTTCGGCGGGATGCAGGAAGATGCTGCGCGTACCGGTAGAAGCCAGCGTGGCAGAGACCTTCTGGCCAATCAGCCCGGCCTTGCCCATGCCCGTAACGACCACTGTCCCGCGGCAGCCATAGAGATATTCGATGGCACGACAAAACGAGCCGTCGAGACGCCGTGAAAGTTTGTCGAGCGCCTGCGCCTCAATCTGAATGATTTCTCGCGCATAGCTGATCTGCTCAAAAGGGGTCAGATAGCTCAGCGGAGAAGCGGCTTCGCTCATCATCGACGGTCTTCCTTGACGGGTCGGTTCGGGGGCCGCGGGATTCTAGTCCTGAGCCGATAACATGACAATGTAGACCTGCCTGGGCCAAGTTCGATTTCCTTTGAGTACCTGAGCTAGGCGCCGACGATCGGCGGGAGCAGTAGTCGGGTGCTAGCATTCGTTGCATCGGCACTCAGCTAAACGGCCGCTGGCGAGCAAGGCGTTCGCAGAGTAAAATTGACCGCTTCTTTGAAAGGCGAAACTACAAAACCTAAGGCGGCCGAAGACTGCATGGCGCCGTTTTCGCCCCGCCTGCCCTTCTTTTGAGCCGGAGCCGTTCCCGTGATCGTTACGACGAAGGACTTATTCGAACAAGCCTACGGAAAATACGCCGTGGGCGCTTACAACATTAACAACCTGGAGCAGACAATCGGTCTGTTTCGGGGCAATCTGGGCAAGAAAGGCTCCAACAGCGATCCGACTGATCCCGCCCGGAGCGCTCCGTTCATAATCCAACTCTCCAGAGGGGCTCGCGGCTACACGGATAAGCGCTTCCTTGAGGCCATGATCCGGACGGCCGAAGAGGTGTTCCCCGAAGCGATTTTTGCGGTGCACCTCGATCACGGCACAGAGGAAGTGGCCTACGAATGCATCGATAGCGGATTTTACTCGTCGGTCATGATCGATGCTTCGCACGAAACGTTCGATGAGAACATTGCCATCACCCGCCGCGTTGTCGAGAGGGCCCATGAACGCGGGATTTCGGTTGAAGCCGAGCTAGGCATGTTGGGCGGCGTCGAAGAAGACATTTCCGTATCGGCCGAACACGCTTGCCTGACCGATCCGGATGAAGCCGTCGAATTCGTCGAGCGCAGCGGCTGTGACTCGCTGGCCGTCGCTATCGGCACCTCTCACGGCGCCTATAAGTTCAAAGGCTCGCAAGGATTGCACTTTGATCGGATCGCCGAGATCCAAAAGCGGCTGCCCGGCTACCCGCTGGTAATGCATGGTTCGAGCAGCGTGCCGAAGGAATACGTGGAGCGGATCAACAAAGCCGGCGGCAAGCTGCCGGACACCAGCGGCGTTCCGGAGAAGGACTACCTGCCCGCAGCCAAGCTCGGCGTGACAAAAGTCAACATCGACACCGACGGCCGATTGGTGTGGTGCGCCGTGCTCCGCGAGGTCTTCCGCGACCAACCGGCCGATTTCGACCTGCGCACCAGCGGCAAGCCGTTTATGGCGGAATATGCAGCCTTCATCACGCACAAAAATCAGATGCTTGGTTCGGCAGGGCAGCTAGAGGCCGTGCGCAATGCTTTGGCCGCGGTTCGCAGCTAGCAGGCGAACCTCATTGCCGGTAAGCGACCTTCTGAACGGCCGAGCGACTCGCTTTTGCTTTGCGAAAGCCGGGTCGCTCGGCCGCTTTTTCTCCCGGAGCGGCAGGACTTCGGTAGGTGCCGTTATTCGGCCCCGGCTTCTTGAAGCGGCGAAATGCCTGGCGATGTGGTCGCGTCGGGCGTGCCGCTGTTGGCGACGCGTATCATGATCAGCTTCTGCTCGAGGCGGCCGGTATTCTCTTCTGTGAAGTAATGATAGCCGAGGCTGCCCAGCCTTTCCGGCAAGCAGCCAATCACC
>JAICIG010000065.1 GCA_025924495.1 Pirellulales bacterium
CGGCCAACCGGCAGATCAGCGAACAACGCGAGGGGGACCACATTCGTTCCAAGGCAGCGATCGGCTATCGGCCCCATCGGAAAGGCTCGCAACGACGGCCGCGCAAATAGGCGCAGACGTGATGCCGTTCAGCGGGCCATTGCCTCGAGTCCTGGCCGTGGCCCGTCCATCGGGCGGCAGGCTATAGTGAAGCTATGTCCGCCGCTCCTATCACCAGCCTGCAAAACAAGCGCGTCAAAGATGCGGCTAAGCTGCGCGATCGCCGCCAGCGGATCAAACAAGGGCGGACCTTGATTGACGGCGCTCGCGAATTGGGCCGCGCTATGGATGCCGGCTTGGAACTGCTGGAAATCTTCGTTTGCGAGCCGTTGTGCCATACGGAGGCGTCGCGGGAACTTATCTCGCGACTTGGCGCGTCGAGCGCTGAAATCTTGCCAGTCGTGCCCGAAGTGTTCGTCAAGCTTGCCTTTGGAGAGCGAGCCGAAGGGGTGCTCGGCGTCGCTCGCACTCCGCAGAGCGGATTGGCGTCGCTCAAGCTGCCTGCGAATCCCCTGGTGGGCATTGTCGAGAATATCGAGAAGCCCGGTAATCTTGGCGCCGTTTTGCGGAGCGCCGATGCGGCCGGACTATCGGCGGTGATTGCCGCCGGGCAGGGCACAGACCTTTATAATCCGAACGTAATTCGCGCCAGCCTGGGGACGATTTTCACGTTGCCGGTGTGTGCCGCGCCAGCCCAGGACATTCTCGCCTGGTTGAGCGGTGGCGGAATCCGCATTTACGCCGCCCGAATCGACGCCAACCAGCTTTACACCGAAGTCGACTTGCGCGGCCCTTCGGCCGTCGTGCTCGGCAGCGAGGCTGCCGGGTTAACAAGCGTCTGGTCGGGCGAAAACATCGTGCCGATCAAACTGCCGATGTGCGGAGCGGCCGACAGCTTGAATATCTCCGCCGCCGCCGCGGTGATTTTCTACGAAGCGCTGCGACAGCGAAGCGGCTCATGAGCAATCGCAAGCCCGGCTACTGTGTAAATCGGTCAGGCAGGCGTGGCTTTGCGTTTGAGTTCACGCCACCGTTGTTGCCACGCTTCCGCTTCCTGGTGGCGATTCAACGATTCGCATATGTCGCGCAAGCGTAAGTACGCGGTTTCGTCCTTGGGGCGGTGTTGTTGAGCCTGCACGTAGACTTGGCAGGCTCGTTCGAGGTCGCTTACATGGTCCCTGTAGTAATCAGCCAACGCCAGCAGGCTGTGAATCGTTGGTTGCACAGCGACGAGCCGCTCGAGCAATTCCGCTCGCTCTCGCGAATCGTCCGGAAGAAGGCTTGCTAATCCCCATAGGGCTTTGGGCTCTTCTGGGCCGGCCGCCAATGCAAGGCGAAAATATTTTTCAGCGCCTCTCTTGTCACCTTCAAAGATTAACTCAATGCCCGGAGTGACGGGCCGAGGCTGCCGCACGGTGTTCAGCTCGAGATGGCACTCGGCAGCGGCTGCATAAGCTTTAGCGGCATCGCCGGGGCAATGCTGTGCATGCCGCAAAAACGAGTCGATTGCGCGCTGAGGCTCCCGCATCGCCTTGTAACGGTTTCCCTTTTGGAAGTCGGTGAGCCCATGCAGTCGGTGGGAAAGCTTGACGAGGACGCCATTCCAAAGTCGTGATAGCCGCATCTCTACAACACGCTTGAGCCAGCGAAACGCCAATGCATTGCCAAACCGCTGAGGCGATTGATACGCGCACGAAGTGGCATGTCACACGCCCGTTGATTTTGCTTATGTTAGTCGGCGTTCGCTTGATCGACCAAGTCTTGCCAGAATTGCTTCGCTTGCTCATGGTATTTGAGCACTTCGGCTTGCTGCGCAGCGTCTTCCAGCTTCACCTGGTCGGCGCGCTGCTTGGCCCAATCAAGGAAGAACTCGGCCGAGCGCCGGCTGATGCGCTTGGGCTTGTCGGCCACTTCCACGTACCACGCGCCGCTGGAAGCGAATCGATAGGTCTCCTCGAGGTCAGTCACGGCGCGAACCAGGAACCAGCCGCTCTCGTCAAACTCGAGCGGATTGAAGTGACCTGTCCGGGCGATTTCCTCGAATCGCAGGCTCTGAGCCACTCGACCGTTCTTGACTAACTCAAAGTAACTCACTTTTTCGCGCACGGTCATGTTTAACGCAACGTCGACCGTGAGCGACTCGCCTGCGGAGACGTCGAAGACGTGGCCCGGATGCCGGCCGTTCGCCAGGGGGCGCAGGAGCGGGCCGTTGGTGACAAACACCCGGCCGGCCTTGAATGCTTCCCACCAGGTCTCGTAGTTGAACCGCTCTTTATCGACCCAAGCGTAAACCCGGTTGTATCCAACCGGATTGGGCGCCGCGCCGGAGCCGCTGCCCGCCGAAGGCGGAATGCGCAGGCCGCAATTCAGCACATGATAATAAATCTCCTGCGACCAGATTCCGTTGCCCAGCGGGTCGGGCAAGCGCTTGCGATCGCGAGGTTTTCCCCACGCCTCGTCGGTTTTCATTTTGCTGCGGCCCATATGGTCGTTGCACAGACCAATCGAATCGACCTTGCCGCTGGCGAGCCAGACAGGCAGGTCTTGCCAGAACGGCTTTTCGACGTCGATCCAGGCGTTGCGCTCTTCTCGCGCGGCGAGCACGAATTTCATGGGCGAGGGAAATTCTCGCGTCGTCTCGGTCAGGTCGAGCGGCTTGGGCAAGCGAAAATAAATGAGCGCTCCGCCTTCGCGCTCATCCTCGCCCGCGAGCAGGTCGTAATAGCGGTTGCCGTCGAACTGCTTGACATAGTCTGCGGGCGGTTCGCGCTTGGCCCAGTCATTCTTCTTGTTGGTCCAGGTGATGACCGGGGCAATATGAAGGTCCTCGGCCTGCATCAGCAGTTCGATGTCTTTGAGCGGACGATGGATGTGCAAATCGCCCGACCACCAACCTTCTTCCGCCAGGTTGGCGGCGCGCTTAAGGTCAACGACTTTTTCGTCCTTCGATAGGTTTTCAATGATGAAGTAGCCGTTGCGTTCCAGGTATTCCGGTCCGCGTTCGATGACGAACTGATACGTTCCTTTCGGCAGCTTAATTTTGACCGTGCCTGGAAACACGAAGTGGTCGTGCCAGAACGGCATCTTCGAGACGCGTTGCGGTTTGCCCTTTTCGTTGGTGATATGCATCCGACAAGGCATCGGCTCGCCGGTGTCGGGATCGAGCACGGTGAGCGTGAATTCGCCGCCGCCGGCAGCTTCGGCGTTCGGAGCAGCGCCCATTGCAAAGATGCAAAACAAAGCTGCAAAGCTTAGAGGGCGGAACCGTGTGCCGTGGCGACCGCAAGGGACTGGGGCAAAACGCATGAAGGGCGTCTTTCAACTGAAGAATTAGCATGGAACGGCAGCCGGCGCGCCAGCTCGGCGCCTGTTGCTGCCACCGGCAAATTTAGCACGCCACGGTGGGCGGTTGAAATCGAGAGTGTCGGTTGTCGCGATTAAACGGTCGCTCGTCGCCAAGATGTGCGGCCAAATTCCCGCAGTTACTCTTTCCCTTGGCTCTCAGGCTGAAGCTGCCGACCCGAACGCAAAGTCTTGCCCGCCATGAAACTTTCATCCCGCGGACTGCGGTCGGTCGAATGACGTGGCGTCTTGCTGCCAGACCGGGTGGCCCCCTAGAATGCCATAGGTTTTATTGAGCAATCGTTGAGGTTGAATGGCGTAGGCATGGCCGAGGACTACTACAAGACTTTAGGGGTCAGCCGCGACGCATCGCAGGCGGATATCGACAAGGCGTACGCCAAGTTGGCTCGGAAGTACCATCCGGACGTAAATCCTGACGACAAGACGGCTAAGAAGAAATTCCAAGCCGTGCAGGCCGCTTATGATGTACTCAAGGACCCGAATAAGAGGCAACTGTACAACCAGTATGGCAGCTCTTTCGAGAGTGCCGGCGGCGCCGGTCCGCGACCGGGAACTGGAGGCTGGCGGCAAGCTGCCGGCGGGCCAGGGGGCGTCGAGTTCGATTTCTCGCAGTTTTTTGGCGGCGAGCCGTCGGGCGGTTTTGCGGACATGTTCGGACAATTTCGTCGCGGGGGCGCCGGGCCGAGTCGTCGCGGACGAGCTCCCAGCCGGCCCGCGGGACAGGACCTGCAAAGCGAAATACGTATTCCGTTCCAACTGGCGGTGACCGGCGGGCAGACGCAACTCGCGATTTCTCGCCCCGACGGCCGCGTTGAGACGTTGAGCGTCAAGATTCCGCAGGGCATCGACGAAGGCAAGAAGATCCGCCTGCGCGGGCAGGGTGAGGTTGGACCAGACGGCGAGCACGGCGACATTCTGATTACCGTGCGCGTCGATCCTCATCCTTGGTTCTCGCGCCGGGGGGAGAATCTTTATGTGAAGGCCCCGCTCTCGCTGCGAGAGGCGGCCGAAGGGGCGACCATCGACGTGCCGACGCCGAAAGGGGTGGTATCGCTGCGCGTGCCCGCTGGAGTCTCTAGCGGTAAGAAATTGCGAATCAAAGGCCACGGCGTATCGGCAGCCGGCAAAGCGCCTGGCGATCTTTTCGCAGAAGTCCAGATCGTGCTTCCGCCCAAGCTTGATGAACAGAGCATCGAGGCCATTCGAGAAATCGATGCCCGCCATCCGATCGATCCGCGCAAGGACCTGCGATGGTGAGCGCCATCGAGCCGCTGCTGCGAGCAAAACTCTTGCTGGCCTTGGTGGGGCTAGTGGCGCTAGGAATAGGAATGGCAGCGATGATCGTGCTCGGCGGACGATATGCCCGCCGGGTTGCTCGAACGCCGTTGCCGAAGAGTCGGCTGCACGACGATCGCTGGTACGCCAAACCGTTGGTTACGCCTGAACCCGACCCCACGAGCACCGATGGCAATGAAAGCGACCCGGGCCGACCAACCGACCCCGCTGGTCCCGGCGGACCATGAGCCGCCGCGGCCGCTCAGTTTTCCCCGCGAGTGCCACATTCGTCGCGGCATTGATTTTCAGCGAGTCTATCGCCGGCGGTGTGTCGTTTCCGACCAGATGATCGTCGTCCATAGCTGCGAGAATGGTCTGGATTATGCTCGCCTGGGGCTCTCGGTCTCGCGAAAAGTCGGGGGAGCCGTTGTGCGTAACCGCTGGAAAAGGTTGCTGCGCGAGGCGTTTCGATTAAGGCGAGCCGATTTGCCGGCAGGAGTCGACCTGGTTGTCATTCCGCGCCAGCAGATCGAGCCGGAACTCGCGATGCTGCTCGAATCGCTCCCGAAGCTAGCGCGACGGGCCGCGCAGAAACTGGGCGCCAGTCCCAGGGAGCGGCGACGTGGTTAGCTCGCTTGTTTTCGGCGATCGAAGCGGCCGCTTATCGGGGCAGATTGCATGACCGGGCAAAGTTTCCTTGTTTGGCTGCGGAATCTGCCGAGTCTCGCATTGATCGGCTTAGTGAGGATCTACCAGTTCACCTTGAGCCCGATCATTGGTCGTCAGTGCCGCTTCACGCCCAGTTGTAGCAACTACTTTATCGGAGCGGTGCGTAAATACGGCGCCCTGCGCGGCGCTTGGCGCGGCGTGCTGAGAATCTGCCGCTGCCACCCCTTCCATCCCGGCGGCTACGATCCGCCCTGAGCACGTCTTTGCAACCGGATCCGATGAGATGGAATCGCTCGTCCCGTCAGATACGCGGTTTCGTTTCACATTACGCGGCGCCTTTATTGCGATTGCGGCGGTCGCAGTCTGGCTGGCCGCCGTGGCGCCTTGGTTTCGCGAGTGGAACGGCGAACAGCGGCTGGCGTTTCTGACAACTTGCGGCGCCACTGCCTTCGGCGCCGCATTGTTGGCGACAGTCCTCTATATGAAGCGAGTCGACGCCAAACGCCGCGCAGGCGTAACGCATTTTCGGCTGACCCCTACAACCACTCGCCGCATGTGGCTGCTCGGCATTGGGGCGGCGATATTTTCGATTGGGCTGTCCACTGCCATTGGCTTCTGCCAGGCGATTTATCCCGAGTCCCGCGCACACGGGGGAGCCTGGGTTTGGAGCCTGCTGGCTGCACAAAACGGCGCGATTGCCGCTATGGCAGCGCTTGGAATGCGGTGGAGAACGGCGCAATTTGAACTTTGTGACGGCGGCATTCTGACCGGGTTCGGCATTCAGCCGTGGACCAGCCTTCGCGGCTTTCGCTGGCGTAGCTGCGATTCCAACCAACTTGTGCTGCAGTTTCGCTGGAACGTGGTCGTCGTTGGCGTCCAAATAAACGCCCGCGACAAGTCGGCTGTCGAAAAGTTCCTTTCGGAACGCATCGCCCAATACCGTGGCTGAGCCCGAACGATTTAAGCACCCGGTTGGCAATGTAGCCCTCGTTCTGGCTCACCTGCGCCGCGACGTTTTATGCCCGTCTTGCTGGAAAGAGGCAGGCATCTGGAAAAGCAAATCTGCGCATGGAAAACTTACTCGATAGCCGCCGCCAACTGGAAACTCGTCGCAATAAGGGCTCCCGGGCTCCTAAGTAACGGCGTTCCCTGTTGTCCGGTTTTCGGGCAAACCGCTCTTGACCGGCGATGGCCGAGTTCCTATCGTCCGCCGCGTCTACCTTTCTTTCTTCACATCTTCTCGCAACGGCGGCTCATTACGACCCGAGAGGCGCTGCGCATGGCATGCGCTGGCTGTTCGCGAGAGGGCTGAGCGAGCCTTTGCACGGAGCGTCACAGGCATGAAGCCAAGTTGGACGTGGCTGGAAAACGAAGCCGAGTGCTTTGATCGGCGTTCGTTCATCCAGCTTTCGATCGGCGGCCTCATTTTCAGCGGCTTCAGCATCCTCTCAGGGTGCTCGGGAACGTCGATTTTTCGCTCTCAAAGCCCTGAAGAGCCGACGCCGGGCTCCGATACGAAATTGGCAGGCGATGTTTCGGTGCCGATTGGATTGAATTCGTTTCAGGTCGAGGCCATTGGACTGGTGACGGGATTGGAAGGCACTGGCAGCGACCCGCAGCCGTCCGCCCAACAAGCCGCCTTGCTGGACGAAATGAAGAAGCGCGGCGTGCAGAATCCGAACCAGGTGCTCAGTTCCCTCGACACGGAAATCGTGCTGGTGCGCGCCTATCTCCGCCCCGGCATTCAAAAGGGCGACCACTTTGATGTGGAAGTGAAGGTGCTGGCCCAAAGCGAATGCATGAGCTTGCGCGGCGGGTGGCTGCTGGAAAGCCGGCTGAAAGAAATGGCGGTGCTCGAAGGCCAAATCCGCGAAGGCAAAGCGTTGGCCTTGTCGCAGGGCTCGATCCTGGTCGATCCGGCAGCAGATGGCGAGGCCGACCGCATGCGACTCACGCGCGGCCGAATTCTGGGCGGCGGCATCTGCCTGGAGTCGCGTAAACTCGGACTCGTGCTTCGACCGGAATTCCAGAACATCATGGCAAGCAATCAGTTGGGCAATGCAGTCAACGCACGCTTCCATAGCTATGCGTCCGGGGTCAAGCAGGGAGTCGCCACGCCCGAAAACGATAAGTTCATTCAACTGACGGTGCATCCTCGTTACAAGGACAACGTAGAACGGTACGTGCGAGTCGTGCGAGCGTTGCCGTTGCGTGAAAGTCCTGCCGAACGGCTGGCGCGGTTGGCTTTGCTCGAGCGCCAACTTTTGGATCCCATCACCTCGGCGAACGCCGCATTGCGGCTCGAGGCGGTTGGCAAGGAAGGGATCAAAGCGTTGCTTAAAGGGGTCCAATCGAACAACGAGGAAGTGCGTTTCTATTCCGCGGAGGCCTTGGCGTATCTGGACGAGACCGAGGCGGTGGCGCCGCTGGCAGATGCTGCCCGAAAGGAGCGCGCGTTCCGGGCTTACGCACTCACTGCCTTAAGTGCAATGGACGATTTCGAAGCGCGAGCGGCATTGAAAGAGTTGTTGGATGCCACGAGCGCCGAGACTCGCTATGGCGCCTTCCGGGCCCTGTGGGCCATGAACTCGCGCGATGTTCTCGTCGAGGGCGAGAACCTGAAGGATCAGTTCAGCTATCACCTAATCGAGTCGAAGGGGCCGCCGATGGTGCACCTGACTCGTAGCTATCGGGCTGAGGTCGTTTTGTTCGGCCCCTATCAGCGACTCAAGACGCCTTTTGCCCTGGATGCAGGCAAGCATATTCAGATCGTCTCACAGGGCGGCAATGAAGTCACGGTCAGCCGTTTTGGCGTCGGAGAAATGGACCAAAAACGGGTGGTTACCGCCAAGCTGGATGAAATCATCCGGACCATTGTCGACTTGGGCGGAACCTATCCGGACGTGTTCCAAGCCTTGCAGCAAGCCAAGGCCCAGCAGGCGCTGGAAAGCAGATTCGAGATCGATGCCCTTCCTCAGGGGGGGCGATCCTACGACCGTCGCCGCGACGACACGGGCGAAGAGGAGTCAGGCAAGGATTTCGTCGTCGCCAATCCGCTGCCTGGCCTGTTCTCCAGCCGCGTGAGCAAGTCAGACGGCGATGGCAGCAGCCGAAAAAAACGTCGGCGAGGCGAAAAGGACCCGCCAAAACGCACGCTGTTGGATAAAATAACGGGACGCGACTGAACCCGATTCTGCTTTTCTTTTTATTGCCCGCCCGACATGCTGAAGGCCCTGGAACTTGCCGGCTTCAAGAGTTTTGCCGACAAGACCCGCTTCGAGTTTGTAAATGGCATCACAGCGGTCGTAGGTCCTAATGGATCGGGCAAGTCGAACGTCGTCGACGCCATTAAATGGGTGCTGGGCGAGCAAAGCGTTAAGAGCTTGCGCGGCAAGGAGATGGCCGACATCATCTTCAACGGTTCCGGCAGCCGTCAGGGCGTCAACGCCGCCGAAGCGACGCTGACGTTCGATAATTCCGCCCGCACGCTCGAGATCGACGCCGCCGAGGTCCATATCACGCGGCGCGTTTATCGCAGCGGCGAAGGCGAATATCTGATCAACCGGCAGCCCTGCCGGCTGCGCGATATCCGCGATCTGCTTTCCGGGACGGGAGTCGGCGCCGAAGCCTACAGTATCATCGAGCAGGGCAAAGTCGATGTGATGCTGCAGGCCTCGCCTCGAGACCGGCGAGCCCTGTTCGAGGAGGCGGCCGGCATTAGCCGCTTCAAGGCCAAGAAAATTGAGTCGCTGCGGCGCCTGGAACGCGTTGATCAGAATCTGCTGCGACTGTCGGATATTGTCGACGAGGTCGAAAACCGCCTCAAGAGCGTGCGGCTCCAAGCCTCTAAGGCCCGCCGATACAAAGAACATGCCGATCGGCTGCAGGAACTGCGCACGCAGGTCGGCCTGACCGATTGGCGGCAGCTCAGCGAGCGATTGGCGGTTCTGGAGACGGAACTGAAGAGATTGGCTGACCAACGCGGCGCCGCCGCAGTCGAAGCAGAGACGTTGGAAGCCGAAAGCCTTGAGCTGGAGCAGGCGATTTCAGACGCCGCCGAAGCGATTCGCGGCAGCGAAGCCCGCCTTTCTGAACATCGCGAGCGCATCGCCAAGTACGAGTCGACCATCGAACACGAGCGCGCCCGCGGACGCGATAGCCAAGAAGAAATCGGCCGGTACCTGCGCCAACTAGCGGCGCTGAGCATTCGCGCCGGCGACCTGGAACAGCAACTGCAAGAGACCTCGCTGGCTGCAGCAAAAGCCGAGGAGGAGTATGCCGCAGAGGCTCGACAACTGGCAGAGGCTGAACAAGGTTTGAGCGAACTTTCGGCAAGCGTGGAGTCGCTGCGGTCCGAGTATGAGATTTGCAGAAGCGAGGCCCTGGAAGCGACTCGCGCCGCGGCAGGTTTGGAAACCGAAGCCTCCGCTCTGGCAATGCAACTGGAAGCGGCTCGCACGGCGTTGCAGCTGAACGAGCGTCAACGGGCAGAACTCGAGCAATCCGCTTCGGCGCTCGCAGTCGAGCAAAGTCAGTTGCTCGAGCGTCATCGGGAACTGAAGGCGGAAGCTGATGGGCGCGATTCGGAATGGGCCCAAGCGAAGGGGCGTGCTGCAGAGCTTCGCCAGCAGCTCACGGTTAAGCTCGAGGAAGCAGGTCAGCTACGGCTGCGTCATAGCGGCTTGACGGAGCGAGCGGCCTTACTGGCCGAACTTGAACAGCGCCAGGAAGGTCTCGGGGCGGGAGTCAAGGAAGTTCTTGCGCGGATGCGCGGCGATGCTGCCTTTCGCCAGGTTCGCGGGCTCGTCGCCGATCTGTTCCATGTAAGCGTCGAGATGGCGCCGCTCGTGGAGCTGGCGTTGGGCGAGCAAACGCAATACTTCGTCGTCGAACCCGACGAAAACTGGTTTGCGTCGTTGGCGGAAGAATCGCGGCGGTTCACCGGACGGGTCGGTTTTATTCGGCTCTCGGGCGATACCGCGCCGACTTGGGAACATCCTGTCGATTTAGAAGGGCAGCCGGGCGTTCGCGGCAGGGCTGACCATTTCGTCGATTCATCGGCTCCCCTCGCTCCGCTCGTCAAGCGATTGCTGGGACGGACCTGGATCGTCGAGTCGCGTGCTCACGCGCGTGCGCTTTCCGAACGTGCCGGTCGCGGCATGACCTTCATTACGCTGTCGGGCGAGCTGCTGGAGCCTGACGGCACGCTGTCGGTTGGCCCGCGAGAGGCGGCCGCAGGGCTCATTTCTCGCCGCAGCGAATTGAGGGCCTTGAAATATCAAATCGCCGAGCTGGCCGCCAAAATTGAGGCGACAACCGAGACTGCCTCCGAATTGGAACGCGATTGGGAGGCGGAGACGCAACGGGGACAGTCGCTGGCGATCGAGCGGCAACGCGCCGCAGACGCGCTGGCGGAACATCGAATGAAAATCAGTGCCGCGGAAACGCGCGCCGAACAGCTCAGGCAGCAACGTACGCGGTTGGAAACGGACGAGCGCGCTGCGGATGAGCGTTTGGCTCGCTGTTCTGAGTCGCTGGTTGCTGTGCGCCAGCGACTCGATGCGGCGCAAACGCGGCTGAAAGAGTCTGAGGCGTCAGGCGCCGAAGTAGCCGCGCGCATCGTCGAAGTCGAGCGGCGCCGCGGACGCATTCAGCGCGAGGTGACTGCGGCCAAAGTCGAGCTGGCGAAAAGCGAGGAACGGCTGACGAATTTGCGGACGAGGCGACAGCAATTTGAGCAAGATCAACAGGAACGCCGCCGCTCGATTAGCGACTGCCGGCAGCATCTTTCCGCCGCCCGGGTCCGCGCGGAACAATCTTTGCTGAACATTCTTGAGGCCGAATCGCAGAATGCCGAACTGTATCTCGCCAAAGAGGCTCTGGCTCAGCAAACGGCCGAGGCGATGCGGCGCCGCGAACTGCAACGAACGGCCCGAGCCGAACTGCTGGCGAAGTCCCAGGCAATCCGCACCTCAGAGCGCAAGCTGGAGGAACAGCAGTATGCCAAGGACCTGGCGGCCAACGAAATTCGACATGAGCGCAGCACTTTGGCGGACCGTTTGCGCGAAGACTATCAGATCGAGCTGGCGCAGCTGGAATACGCCCCTTCGGGCGAGGAAGCAGATCGTCGCGACGAAGTCGATCAGGAAATTGTTGAGCTCCGCCGGAAATTGAATAACATCGGCAACGTCAATCTCGACGCTCTCGCGGAGTTGGAAGAACTGGAATCGCGGTTCGGCAGCTTGTCGGCCCAATTTGACGACCTTACGAACGCTAAGGACGCGCTGGTCCAGATCATCAACAAGATCAACGCTGACAGCCGGCGGCTGTTTGCGGAGACCCTGGACGTCGTCAAAGGGAATTTTCAGCAGTTATTCCGCAAGCTCTTTGGGGGCGGGCAGGCCGACATTGTGCTGGAAGAAGGCGTCGATATTCTCGACAGCGGCATCGAAATTGTCGCTCGGCCGCCCGGCAAAGAGCCGCGCAGCATTTCGCTGCTGAGCGGCGGCGAAAAGACGCTGACCTGCGTGGCTTTGCTGCTGGCGATTTTTCAGTACCGCCCTAGCCCGTTCTGCGTATTAGACGAAGTGGATGCCGCCCTCGATGAAGCGAACATCGAGAGGTTCATCGGCGTGCTTCAGGAGTTTCTGGCCTGGACGCAATTCATCGTGGTCACGCATTCGAAGAAGACGATGACATGTGCTACCACGCTCTACGGCGTAACAATGCAGGAATCGGGCGTTTCCAAACGGGTTTCAGTTCGTTTCGAAGACGTCAGCGATACGGGTGAGATTCATCTGCCGGCTGGTTCAGGCGACGAAACACAAGCCGCCTGATCAAGAAGCAAGTTCAATCAATCGGTAAATCAGAATGCGGCATACGCGGCCGCCTCCGAGACGCGTCGACGCCCCGATCTACGATTTCGTCTCCGACCCTCCCACTAGCCTGCCGCGTATAATTGTTACGGCCGTCATAAGAGGACGAGCCGATGCAGACAACCGGTTTGCCGAGCGTGTTGGAAGCGTTATAGCCGATCATGTCCTCCAGGCAGGAGTTATCTGGCGTGATTCCTAGGGCCTTCGGAACCGCCACGATTCCCGGCTTCCTCATCCGCCGATTGACCGGCGAGAGCGTTACGACTGGGAAAAGTTTCTAAAGTCGCACCCCAGCGCGAATCGAAACTACCTTTCGGAAGGCTTGTACAGCATCGGCAGTTCAACGCGATCTGTCCGATGTTGAGGCAAGCTGCAGGGGGGAACCTGCCCAAAGGCCACGCCTGGAACCGGTCGCTGACGAGCGTTTGTCGTCGGTCATGCCGTCCGCTTGCTTTCCCTCGCTGCCCGCGGCTCGCCGAGCCAGGGAAGTTCGGAGTCAATGAAGATCCGCAGCAAGCCGATTGAAACGCGGCTTATCTATGTTACGGATTTTCACTGACTTCCGAATGCCCAGCTTGCCGATGAGAGTTGTACGGCCGAATTCAGAGGGAGCTGATCACAGCCGAACCGAATCGAAATAGACCGTTATTGCCCCGACCCAGATGTTTGCGGCGGGCTGGTTGCACACCCACAGCCGGCACGAAGGAGCGCGAGACCCAACCGCGAGCCGTAAGCAGGGGCAGAGACTGCTCTGACCGTGGGAACTTGTCCCTGGCAGGGCGAACTTCCAAACCAACGCGAAAGTAATTGGAGAGCCTGCGATGAAGGTCTTCACAACAGGACAGGTCGCAAAGATCTGTAAGGTGGCCCCGCGCACCGTCAGCAAATGGTTTGATTCCGGCCGGCTGAAAGGTTATCGAATTCCCGGATCTCAGGACCGCCGCATTCCGCGCGAGTACCTGATTCGCTTCCTGAAAGAACACGGCATGCCGCTGGGCGATCTGGAAGATGAAGCAATGGCCAAGGTGCTGGTCGTCGGTCAGGACCAGGTGCTGATCGAGAGCCTGAAGCGAGAGTTGCCCTCGGAACGCTCGTTCAAATTGGCGGTGGCCGCGAGCGGGTTCGAAGCCGGCATTCAGGCCGAAAGCTTCCACCCCGACGCGATTATTGTCGACTTCTCGATCGGACGCACGGAAGCCTTGCAGATCTGCCAGAATCTGCGTCGCAACAGCGAATATGCGGAAACGATTTTGATCGCGCTCTTGCCCGACGACGGCAATCCGAACAGCTTCGACCGCTCGAGTATCAACGAAACGTTCAAGAAGCCGTTCGACTCGGCATTGCTGGCCGAACGCCTGCGGACGCTGATTGGCGCTCGCAAAGAACTGGTTCGCTAGCATCTTCGATCCCGCCGGATCCCCGATTCGCCTCTAAGACAACAACCCGCCGCGGTAAGACCCCCGCGGCGGTTTCGACTGATAAGATGGGAGCGGCCGCATCTTCGGCTGCAGGCAAGCTGGGCTTCCCGGGCCCGGCTGGCCGCCCATCGCTCTTCTAGCTCCTCGCTGCGACCCTGTTGGCGGCCGCATTCTCTCCCTGCCGAGCGGCTTAAACGTTCCAAAGCCGCCCGAGCACCGGCAAATGGGCTCGGCTTTGCGTTAAACATTTCTCCGTACCGCGGTTTTTTCATCAGCGGCGGTCTCCGAATGAGGGGATTTTGGTTCGGCGAGGTGCGGACGACGCTGCGCGGATGGCCAGGTAAACGCGACAGCCTCTCGACGGTTTGACGAGGCTTCCTAGAATGAGGACGTTTCGCGTTCAGACCGACGGCAGGTGTTCGGACCCGGTGACCTATGAGCAAACTGAGCCACTTCGATTCCCACGGGGCCAGCCGAATGGTCGATGTCGGTGCGAAAGAAATGACTCCGAGGATGGCCCGCGCCACGGGCCGTGTGCGCATGGCCGCCGAGACGCTGGCCTTGGTCCGAGATCGCCGGTTATCGAAGGGAGACGTGCTCGAAGTCGCTCGCCTGGCGGGGATTATGGCAGCCAAGCAGACCGGCAACTTGATTCCCTTGTGCCATCCCTTGGCATTGGATGCGGTCGAATTGAACTTTGCTTATCCCGATGACTCGAGCATCGCGATTGAAGCGGTCGCGCGCGTGACCGCGCGCACGGGCGTCGAAATGGAGGCGCTGCTGGCAGCAAGCGTGGCGGCCCTGACAATTTACGACATGTGCAAGGCGGTCGATCGCTCGATGGTCATCGAATTCATACGACTCGAAGAAAAACTGGGAGGCCGCAGTGGCCACTATCAGAGGCAAGAGCCGCAAGAAAGAACCGAACCAGGCGCTCGATGAGCGGCTCGCAGGACGCCAGCGGCTTGACTCGCTGTACGCGCCCATTCGAGAGGAATTGATCCAGTTCGAAGCGATCTTGCAGGCCGAACTGCAAAGCAAATATCCGGCGGTTGAGCAACTGGCTAAGCATGCTTTTCGCTTGGGCGGCAAGCGTTTGCGCCCGGCCCTATTATTGCTTGCCGCCAAAGCCGTTGGGTGCGCCACCCGAGAGCACTTGCTGCTGGCCGCCGTCGTGGAAATGATCCATACGGCGACGCTGGTGCATGACGACGTGCTCGATTCGGCTGCGATGAGGCGTCATCTGGAGACGATCAATTCGCGTTGGGGAAACCAAGCCAGCGTATTGCTCGGCGACTTCCTGTTTACTCACGCCTTCTACCTGGCCAGTACGCTCAGTAGCACCTTGGCTTGTCAGATCATTGGTCGGGCCACCAACATCGTATGCGAGGGCGAGTTAAGGCAGGTTGCCAGCCGCGGGAAGCTGGATCTGACGGAAGAGGAGTACTTTGGCATCATTGGAGCTAAGACCGCCGAACTTTGCGCTTGTTGCTGCCAACTGGGAGCGTGCTATGCAGGGGCCGACGCCCAAACTGAACAGGCGTTGACGCAGTTTGGCCGCGGCCTCGGCGTTGCATTTCAGGTCGTCGATGACCTGCTCGACCTGGTCGGAGATGAAACTACGACCGGAAAGTCGTTGGGAACCGATTTGAAGCAGCAAAAGCTCACCTTGCCTCTTATCCGGCTCTTGAGCCAACTCGAACCCAGCGAACGCGAGGAAGCGGTCAGTTTGATGCAAAATGGCCAGGCCGACCGGCAAGACTGGTTCCGAATCCGGCTCGAGCGGTCCGATGCCTTGGAATATACGCGCCTGAAGGCAACCTCAATTGCTGCCGCGGCGCGTCAGGAATTGAACTGCCTGCCGCCTGGCCCTGCCAAGAGCGTGCTCTGCCAACTGGCTGATTTTGTGGTCGATCGACGGCAATAGGAACCGACCATCGAAGCGGAATGGCTAGCGTTTTGGGCGCCGTGATTCCTCCAGCATCGGTTCCAGCTCTTCCACGAAATCGCGAACGTCCTTGAATTCGCGATAAACGCTAGCGAAGCGAACGAACGCCACCTGATCTAGTTGCCGCAAATGCTTCATGACGAGTTCCCCCAGGTAGCGACTGTCGACTTCGGCGTCAAAGTTGGCGTAAACGTCCGCCTCGACTGCGGAAACAATGGCTTCCATTTGCTCGTCGCTGACAGCTCGCTTCCAGCAGGCTTTTTCCAGCCCTCTCTTAATCTTTTCGCGCTCGAACGGTTGGCGGACGTCATCCTTTTTGACGACTTTTATGGCGGGCTCTTCGATCCGCTCGTACGTCGTATAGCGTCGCTTGCATGACAGGCATTCACGTCTTCGCCGGATCGCGAAGCTATCTTGGCTGGCGCGCGAGTCGATGACCCGGTCGTTGTCTTTGCGGCAATAAGGACACTTCATGCTTGTCACTATAACCCAAGTTGACGTACAAAACAGAGGGAAACGGCGAGTCCGCGGTCCGCACAATAGGGAGATTGGCGCTCGATTTCACAGTTAACGGGCGGGCGTCAACTGCGTGATGCGCGGCGAGTTTTCGACGAAGATCAGTTCTTGATCTGCCGCCAAGTCCGAGAATTGCTGTTCCCGTCCAGATGGCCAGTGAATCTTTAACTCTTCGACGCGCTGTTGCGGTCCTAGTCCAAAAACTAACTGACGCTGATTGCTCGCCTGGTAGCCGTCCCCTGCGGTGAGCCATTGCCGGTAGGTCTTTCCGGCGGCTGTGAGCGTCACGATCGCCCCGATTGCATCGCGCGAGCTTTGAACTCCGCGCAATTGAATGGCCAGAAAGTGACCGTGTTGCTCGGTGGCATTGGTAATCAAGGCAGCCGGCGACGCCAGATGCGAAACAACAAAGTCCTCTCGCCCGTCGCGGTTCGAGTCCAATCGCGCCATGCCGCGCCCCAGATACTTGCCTTGGAAGAACTCTCCCAGGTTTGCGGCCGGCAGCTCCATGAAACGGCCGTCGCCAAGATTGCGAAAGTATTGCGGCGGCATTTCGTAGGGAATGTTCTGTTGCGAAAAATCATCGACATGCCCGTTGGCGAGCACCAGGTCAGGACGGCCATCCAATTCGCCGTCGATGAACTGGACGCCGAACCCGAGCAAGTCGTAGCTTGGGGCGCGCAATCCCGCCCGAGCGGTGGCATCGACAAACAACGAACTCAACTCTTGCAGGTAGAGCGTGTTCGGTTCCTGGTAGAAATTAGTGACGAAAAGATCGAGCTTGCCATCGCCGTTGGCATCGCCTGCAGCGACTCCCATGCAGGCTTGAGCCTTTCCCTCGCCGTCGTATGCAAGGCCCGAGAGTACGCCCTGCTCAAGGAACCTAGGGCCGCCAGAGCGCGAGACGGAATTGACGAAATAAAAGTTGGCATCCTGGTCATTCGCGACAAACAGGCTGACCCGACCTGAACCGTCGAAATCGGCCGCCAAAACACCCAGGCCATTTCCGCCAGGGACGTCCATGCCCGCAGCCGCCGTCCGATCTTCGAATCTCCCATTGCCCAGATTCAGACAGAATCGATCTGGTTGAGGCTCAAATACGGTGGGCGAGCAGGAGCGATAGGCCTCCTTCTGGTAACAGACCTTTGTGAATATATCCTCGCCTTGGACGTAATTGACGTCGTAGATGTCCGCCAACCCGTCGCCGTTCAGATCAGCCAGCACGCAGCTTGTCGTCCATTGATCGGTTTCAATCCCTGATTCCGCGGAGATATCGCGGAACGAACCGTCGCCCTGATTCATAAACAGACGATTCTTCCCAATGTTGGCCACATACAAGTCGGGAAAACCGTCATTGTTGAAATCGCCGACCGAGACGCCCTGGCCAAACCGATCTTCGCTCAAACCGCTCGCGAGGGTCACATCTTCGAAGCGGCCATCGCCAAGATTTCGGTACAGGCGATCGAGATACTTGGTTTGTCCTTGCGAAGGCGGCCACGGGCATCCTTGGGTAAAGAAGATGTCGGGCCAGTTGTCGCCATCGAAGTCAAGCACGGCGACTCCGCCGCCCGTGATCTGAAAGATTCGCCGCCCTTGTTCGAACGTATCATTACCGGCGAAATAGCTGAAACGAATGCCTGCCGTTTTGGTCGAATCCTCGAAGGTAACGGAAGCGCTCTCCGCTGCAGCGGGGCGCGGAGGCAGAATTTCGGGCGATCCAGACTGCCAGGCCGGTACATCGTACCTCGACAGATCGATGCCTTTGGCAAGGTTGGCGGCGTCGACGACGAGCGGCGTCTGGTCATCCAACTGGGATTGCAATCGCGCGAGTCCTTGCCTGGCCCAAGCGGCCTGTGGGTCGATTGTTAATAGGACGCGATGCCAACCCCATGCTTCCCACAAGCATCCGACCGACTCAGTAAGCTCTGCCGCGGCTCGCAGTAACTTCATGTCGTTGCGATTATGGAACAGCAGATCCATTGTCCCACAGAGCTTTTGCAGGCGAATTGCCCTGTCGCCGAATCGCTTGGCCAGCGAAGGCTCTCCAGCGAGTTCGAGCATTTGAGCCAGTTGATAGGTGGCTGCTTGATGGTTCGGGGCGCGCTCGAGCGTCTCCCAAAAACATCGGACCGCGCCACGGTAATCGCCGCGATTCTTGCACCACATGCCTCGCGCGACCCAGATTTCCGGGTGTTCGTCGGCAGTAGGCGGCAGTTCAGCAATCCAGTTGGATAGCGCGGGGTCTCCGCTGGCGACCAGCAGTTGCCCCAATTCCGCTTGGGCCTCAAGTAGATCAGGCCGCGCAGCGAGCACCTTGTCTAGCATTTGCCGCGCTTCATCCATGCGGTCTCGGCTCATGGCGATCCGCGCCAAGCCTAACAGAGGTAAAGGATCATCGGGCGCCGCCTTGCGGTAGCGCGCCAGTTCGTCGGGTAGCTCGATCGTTGCCTCATGATTGCCAAGCAGCAGCAGCACTTCGGTCGAAAACTGATCGTGCCGCAAGACTTCGAAGAGATGAGGAATCGACTCCCAGCGTCGCCCTTCGATCCCCAACAGGTATCCCAGGCGGTTATGTGCGAACACCTGTTGCGGATCTAGCAATATCGCGATGCGAAGCTTCGCTTCCGCGGCGCTAGCCTGATGGAGATGCAGCAGGATCTCGCCGGCGGCGGCATAGCCTAGCGCAGCTTCCGGGCCGCTTTCGGTAGGGATCTGCTCGTAGTAAGCAAGCGCATCCTGTAACCGCCCGAGCTTGGTTGCCGCTTCTCCAGCCAGCAGCAAGGCTGGGGTCGATTGCGGCTGACGCGACAGAACGCGCCGCGATAGGGCCTCGACGGCCACGAAATCCTTAGCCGCTAAGCCCTCTCGCGCCTGAGCCAGCAATTGCTCCGACGGCGGCGATGGCGAGTACAAATAGTAAGCGGATGCTGCGGCCAGCGCACCGAGTAATGTGATTGTGAGCAACCGCGTTGCTCGTAGCGGCCGAGGCGCCAATGTGCCGCGAGCCGAGTCTTGCCCGCCCTGGCGGTTTGGTCGTCGAGGTGCTGAGCGGTCCCTTGTCACCGGCCAACTTCAATTAATTTGTATATCGGCGGTGGTTTCACTTCTGGCGCGCCTTCCCACCGCCCGCCAAACGTAATGGTTGAATGAAACCGGCACGAAGCGGACGCTGCCGTCGGCCATCACCGCCTGAGTTCCGGCTGCTCATTGTAGGAATACCCAAATTTCGGTCGGCGCCGTCCACCAGGCAGCCAGCGCTGGTTATCGGTAAAAGGGTAAACCAGACGATTCTTACAAGAAACCAGCCCGCCGAGCTGGCGCTAGCTAGCCGTCTTGTGGCGGCGCGCCCTCGTCCGATTCGGCGTGGCCATTCCCCGCCAGATCGCCGGACTCAGGGGACTTCTTCTCGCCAGGACCCAGCGTCCAATCGCGACGCTGTCGCGAGCTCGGAATGTTCATCGCCTTGCGGTACTTGGTTACGGTCCGGCGCGCCACGGTCAGTCCGTGTTTGGCCAACTCGCGGACGAGTTCATCGTCGCTATAGGGGCTTTGCTTGTCCTCATGATCGACGATTTCTTGCAGCTTCAATCGCACGGTGTCCCAGGCGACCTCTTCGCCATCGGCGCTGACGGTGCCGCCGCCGAAGAATCGTTTGAGCGGGAAAATGCCCCGCGGGGTCTGAATCCACTTGTCGTCGACCGCCCGGCTGACCGTCGTAACATGCACGCCGACTTTATCGGCGATCTGCTGCATCTTCAGGGGCTCGATAAACTCCGGGCCCTTATTTAGGAACTCGGTCTGGTGGTCGACGATGGCTTGGGCGACGCGCGTCAGAGTGTTGCGGCGCTGCTCAATCGAGTCAATCAGCCACTGTGCCGAGTTGATCTTACGTTTGATCCATTCTTTTTCAGCGTCGGTCGCGTTGCCCTGCATGAGCAACTTGCGGTAATAAGGGCTGATGAACAGGCTGGGCGTGCGCCCGTCCTCCAACACGATTTTGTATCGCCCCCCCTCAGCGACCTCGAGAAACACGTCGGGGGTGACCGTCGGCGCATGAACATCAGTGAACAGCGAGCCCGGTTTGGGATTCAACTTCCGCAGCTCGGCGAGCGTCTCGTGGATCAGTTCCATCGAGTAGCCCGTTTTTCGTTCGATGACCGGCAGCCGGTTATGCTCGAGATCCTCGAGGTGGCTGGAAATCAGCGTGCGCATCTGCTCATAGCTGTGCATGCCCGGCATTAATTGCAAGAGCAGGCATTCTCGCAAATCTCGTGCGCCCACGCCGGCCGGGTCGAGCTTCTGCACGACTGCCAGCGCCTTTTTGGCGAGAGTTAACTGATCTGGTCCCGCGGTCGGATCCACAAGATCCTCAAGCCGGCCGGGCAAGTACCCATTCGAGTCAAGGCTGTAGATAATTCGCTCGGCCATCTGCCGAGTCTCGTCGTCGAGATCAAACCAGCCGATTTGTTCGCGAAGATAGTCGTGCAGCGATTGCGGGCGAGAGACCATGTTCGCCATGGCGTCGTGCTTGCGATCGCTCTCTTCAGCCAGCCGCGTACTGGAAGGACGCGGGCGTTCGTCGAACGTATCGGGCCACTCTTCATCAAGATTCAGTAATCGCTCGAAGTCGGCCTCATTGTTCTTCGTCTCGTCGACCACCAGCTCGCGCTCTTCGACGGTCGGCGCATCGGGATTCTCGTGCTCGACGGGCTCTTCCGGCAGATCGGGATCGAGTTCCGCTTTTTCCAGGCACGGGTTTTCCGAGATCTCCTGCTCAATGCGTTCTTCAAGCGCCATGATGGGCAACTGAAGGATTTCCATCGACTGGATCATCCGCGGCGCCAGCTTCTGCTGCTGGACGAGCTTCAGTTCCTGACCGAATGAAAGACGCATAGCAATCCAATGAACAATTGAAAGTTAAAGTTATTGTGAACCGTTAGAACTTCTGTCGTCCGCCCAGGGCGTCCGACAAGATCTCTTTATTGGCGAATTCTAGCACGCTGCCAGTCGTTATGCCCCTGGCCAGCCGCGTGATTTCAATGGGCAGATCCTGCAATTGGTTGGCGATGTACAATGCGGTTCCATCGCCCTCCAAGGTCGGATTGGTGCCCATGATCAACTCGCGGAACGTTCCGCCTCGAACTCTCTCCACCAAAGCCTCGATTGATAGCTGATCGGGACCGATGCCGTCCAGCGGCGCGATCCGTCCGAGCAGCACGTGATACAGTCCCCGATAGGCCCCTGTCTGCTCTAGCGCCATCAGATCGCGAGGTTGTTCGACGACGCACAGCAATCCCCGATCGCGTTTGGGGTCGCGGCAAATGCCGCACTCTTCCCCTTCGGCCAGATTATAGCAAATGCGGCAGTAGCGAACGTTTTCCTTGACGTTTCGAATGGCATCGGCAAGCGACAAGGCTTCGGCCTTGTGGACCCTCAACACGTGGTACGCCAACCGTTCCGCCGACTTCTTGCCGATGCCGGGCAGTTTAGCGAACTCATCCACTAGTCGGGTTACCGATTCCGTGAGCAATGACAAGCTTTAAATCCCATTCGGTCCGACGGCCAGCCGCCGACGACGCATTGCAGTCGGCGACCACACGCTTACAGTGCTTCTATCGTTTTCCGCTTATTTTTCCTGGGCGCCATTATCAACGTTCTTTCCGGCGCCCGACAGCTTGGCGAGCGCATCGTCCAGACCTGGCACGTTGAATCCGCTCGCCAGGCCCTTCATGGCGTCGGCGTGAAGCTGCTTGGCCCGAGCGATTGCCTGGTTGACGGCCGCACACACGAGATCCTCGATAAGTTCGCGGTCGCCTTGGGCAAATAAACCCTGGTCGATCCGGCAGTTCAGCACTTCTTCCAGCCCATTGACTTCGATTTCGACGAGCCCGCCCCCCGCAGAGCCAGTCGCACGTTGGCTGCGAAGTTGATCGCCAACGCCGGCCAACCGGCCTTCGAGCTGTTGCGCTTGCTTCAACAGGGATCCCAGATTTCCTAACGCGCCGAACACGTCTCACTCCTGTCTTTAAGACTGCACCTTCGGGCTTCCATCCTCCAACCGTACGGGGCGAGCGGCAAAGAGTTCAATTGCCTTGCGGACCAGAGGGTGCTCCGCTTTTTCCTGAAGTCGTTCTCCAGGCGATGCTTGCCGTCGTGGCGACTCGGCTTGCTTGGCTTCGCATGCGGGCGCCGCGTCCGACACCGAAAACTCGAGCCGGACGACTGAGCCTGCCACCTCGGCGAGCGTCCGCTCCAGTCGGCCAAGGTTCTCAGCCCGTTCGCAGAAGGCTTTCGAGAAAGTATACGCCGCCGGAAAGCAAAGGGCTAGACGGTTTGGCGCAGAAGTTGCTGTAACTTGGGCCACGCGTGCGTGATCGGCCAGCATCCCCGAAAGCCTGCCTAGGACTTCTGGCCAGGCGCGCTCGACATTTTCCAACCGTAATGCGGGGCTTGCAGCCGTCTCGCTCTTAGCTGCGACAGCCTCGTCAGTCGCTTCGACGAGGCTGACTAATTTTTTTTTTGCAGCGTCCGTTTGCACCGCCGGCGCCGTTAAACGAGTTGGGGTTGGCCGCGGCGCCGTCTCCATCGCGGTTCCGTCTCTCAATTGCGCGATCAGTTCGGAGAGCCGCCCGAGATTCTCGAGCTGACAAATCCGCACGAGCGCCAACTCGGCCAGAATTCGGCCATGGGTGCTGTATCGCAGCCGGGCAATTGTCTGATCGAGAATCTGCATCACGGCCAGCAGATTCTCCAAGCCCAACTGCTGACCTGCTTGCCGCATCGCGGGTTGCTCGCTGGGCGATGCATACAGCAACGATTCCGCAGGGCAGCCGACTGCGGCTACCATCATGTCTCGGAAATAACCGAGCAGTTGATCGAGTAGCGGACCGATATCGACCCCCTCGCCGACGGCGTCGTCCAATTCGGCCAGCGCGGCCGATGCATTTCGTTCCGCCAGATATCGTGCCAATTGACTCAACCGTAATTCGCCGGCGGTCCCTAGC
>JAICIG010000066.1 GCA_025924495.1 Pirellulales bacterium
AGTGGAAGTCCGTGTGAGCACCGACGATGGCACGGCGGGCCGACGTGGCCTAGTGACTGAATTGCTCAGCCAGACGCTCGGCGAATCGTCCCTCGGCACGCGCGTTGTCTGCTGTGGGCCCGAGCGCATGATGGAAGCGGTGGTCGAAATCGCCCGCAAAGCCGGAGTCGCCTGCCAGATATCTCTCGAGACTCCGATGGCCTGTGGGATCGGCATCTGTTTTAGCTGCGTCACACGGGTCCGCGAGCCATGCGGCGGCTGGGACTATCGCCGCACCTGCGTCGAAGGGCCGGTATTCGACGGTGCAACCATCGAATTCTAGATAGGCTGTGAAGTAGAAGCGGTAGGTTATGCCTTAGCATAACTTCTGTTTAATACGGATGTTATGCTAAAGCATAACCTACGTTCTACGCTCGGCGACTAGACATGCCCTGCTACATTAAGCGGCGGGCTTTTGCTTGGCGCGTTTGATGGCGGCCGAGAGACGCGATTTGACGCGAGCGGCGGCATTAGCGTGGATCACATTCTTCGCCGCAGCCTGATCCAACTTCTTGACTGCCAGCCGGAAACTCGTCTCAGCGCCTGCAAAATCACCGCCGGCAATTGCGTCACGAACCTTGCGGACTACGGACTTGAGAGCCGACTTGGCAGCCCGGTTACGAGCGCGGCGAACTAGGCTCTGACGAAGACGCTTCTTTGCACTGGCGGTATTGGGCATGGTCGGGCGGTTTACTTGGGGCTGTTTTGGTCAGAATCAACAGTTCGGGCGTCAGTCGGAACCCGTATCATCGCGTAACCCGGGCAGTTTGTCTAGCCGTTCCCCGACGTCTTTGTAGCCGAAATCCAGTCCGGCAAGCATCGTCAGGTGTTTCTCAGCCGCTTCCCAGTCTTTCAACCGGTCCATGGCCACAACCGCGGCGAGATAAATAGCCTGCTTTTTATGGTCGAGTTCCCGCTCGCTGAGCGCTTCGATCGCCTGCTCGTAGTTGCTCACCGCCAGCTTGTACTGTTTGATCGCCTCGAAGCAGGCTCCGAGATACAAGAACACCATGCCGCGGCGTTTCTGGTCTGCCCGCGCCTCCTGCAGCACGCCGATTGCTTCATTGAACTTCTTGGCCCGCTGCAAGCGCACGCCCAGCTCGTACTTGAAGCCCATATTGTTCGGGTAGCGTTCGCTGCGATTGCGATAGATTTCCAGTTCCTTGTTGTTCAACTCAGTTTTGAACTGCTGATACAAGGCAGCGTTCTCGGGCGTTTTGTCCGCCTGAGCTTGCTTTTCGGCTCGCAGCAATTGATGCCGGGCGTGGCGAAGTTCCGCATCCTCCAAACGCTCGCGCATCTCGATGCTGCCGCCCGAAGCTTCCAGGCCGCGTTTTAGCACCTCGATCGCCGGTTCGAAGCGGTCCTCTTTCAAGTGCAGGTCGGCCAGTTCCAGGTACAACGACAGGTTGGCCGGATCTTTCTTGATCCGCTTCTCCAACTGCTCTTCGGGCGAAGAGGCCATGCCGGCGCGTCCCTGACGCTCGGCCTGGGCCTGCTTGTCGACCATCACCTGGGTGCTGCTTTCGGCGTCTTCGTAGCCGCCCTTGTGGATCGTTTTTTCCACCGTCAGATTCGAAATCGCGCGATGCGCCTCTTCGTCATTCGGCTTGGCTTGCTGCACTCGCATCCAACAAGCGATGGCCTGATCGAATTGCCCTTGCTTGCCGAGCGCTCGCCCCAACAGACGATTCGTTTCCGGATCCTTGATGTCGGCGTCCAGCGCCGCCTTCAGATAAACGATCTGTGCCTCGTCGAACTGTAAGCTATTGCAAGCTTCGGCCATATCGGCCAGCGTCGAAGCATCCCAAGGATTCAGCTCCAGCACTTTCAAGCCGCTGGAAATTACGCCGATCCAATCTTTTTTCCGCACGGCATTTTTAACGGAGCCCTTGGCCAAAAAGGAGCCGGCAGCCGCCAGTTTCGCGCCGGTTTTATTGTTGTTATACTTTTTCTGCAGGTTCGAAATGAAGTTTTGCGTATACAGCAGATTGCTCGGATCGCCCGTCACGCATTGCGTGAACATCTGCGTGGCATAGTCGTAATTGCCCTGAGCGGAAGACTTGCTGCCATGCTCGAAACACTGTTGCAGCATGCGCCGTTTCGCGGGCGGAATCGGCTGACGGCCGGGAGGATCTGTACTTGCCATGCGGGCCCTGACGGTGAAAGGCTATGTACCGGAAAAGCGAGTCTCGGAAGCGCCACGAGACAGCGCGTACAAGCCGAGAATCATGCACAAGCTGACGCTGCATTTATTCTAACAGCCCGCCTTACCAACACAACGCACCTGGCGTGCCCCCATGGCCCAGTCTAAATCGCCGCGCCCGGGGCGGGTATTTTTGGTAGGAGCCGGCCCGGGAGACCCCGGTTTGATCACACTGCGCGGCATCGAGTGCCTGCGTCGAGCCGATCTCGTGCTCTACGACTATCTCGTCAACCCGCGAATCTTGAGTTGGCTGAATGCCGGCGCCGAAGCGGTCTGTTTGGGTCGCCATGGCGATCGCCGTTTGATGTCGCAGGACGAGGTCAACCAACGGATCGTGGCGGGAGCGCAAGCGGGCAAAACGGTCGTACGGCTGAAGTCGGGCGACCCAACCATTTTCGCCCGTGCCGCCGAGGAAATCGATTGCCTTGTGACCGCAGGCATTCCATTCGAGGTCGTACCGGGCATCACGGCGGCGTTGGCGGCGGGCAGCTATGCGGGCGTGCCCCTTACGCATCGCGATTTGGCCTCGGCCGTCGCCTTGGTGACCGGACACGAACAAGACGGCAAGCCAGCGTCGACCCTCGATTACGCGGCCTTGGCCGCTTTTCCCGGCACGCTTGTGTTTTACATGGGAGTTACGACGGCGTCTCAATGGACGCAAGCGCTAATCACGGCCGGCAAGCCGGGCGCCACGCCAGCAGCCATTGTACGGCGCTGCTCCTGGCCCGACCAAATGACCATCCGCTGCCGGCTCGATGAGATCGGCGCGGAGATCAAACGGCGCCGGTTGCGCCCCCCCGCTCTATTCATCATCGGCGATGTGGCAAATCTGGAATCAACGCCGTCGTGGTTTACCAGCCGCCCGTTGTTTGGCCGGCGCGTGCTCGTCACACGCCCCGCGAGCCAGGCGGAAGGGCTCTGCGAACGATTGGAACAATTGGGGGCTGAAGCCCTGATCCAGCCGGCCATTGAGATTTCCGCCCCGGATGACTGGGGACCTGTCGACGAGGCGCTCGCGCGGCTCGAACAGTACGATTGGCTGGTGTTCTCAAGCGCCAACGGCGTGCAATTCCTGCTGGAGCGACTATGCCAACGGCATGGCGACCTGCGCCGCCTGGGGAGCATTCGTCTGGCTGCCATCGGCCCGGGCACGAGCGAAGCTTTGGCCGCCTATCGGCTGCAGGCAGACTTACTGCCCGAACAGTTCCGCGCTGAGTCGCTCGCGGCAGCGCTCGCCTCCGACGCACGCGGGCGCCGATTCTTGTTAGCCCGAGCAAGTCGCGGGCGCGAGGTATTGCCCGATCAATTGCGCGACGCGGGCGGACAAGTGGACCAAATTGTCGTCTATCGCAGCAGCGACGTCGCCGCTGCGGACCCGGCTATTTCCAACGAGCTGGCGGCTGGCCGCATCGACTGGATTACGGTTACGAGTTCTGCAATCGCCCGCTCCTTGGCAAACATGTTCGGCGTGGATTTGCGGCGAGCCCGGTTGGCGAGCATTAGCCCAATTACTTCGGCTACGTTGAGCGATCTTGGTTTCCCTCCCGCCGCCGAAGCGACCGAGTACACAATGTGCGGCGTAGCCGACGCCATTTCGGCAACGCCGTGAAGGTCCAAGGTATCCGCCAAAGCCAGGGGCCGCTTAAACGTTGCCGGCGCGACCGGTACGACTGACACAAACTCTCAGGCTTCTCAGTCTTCGCAACTCTCGCATTTAGTCCAGTTCAAGCACTGCCGTTGCCGACTGTACTAGATGCGGGAGTTGTTCGTTGCACTCAGCTTGTGGAGGCCCGCCGGCCATGCCTGAGTTGTCGCCATGTGGTGTTGCGGTAATCTCGATCGACGTTTCCAGCCTGCAAGGAGATACCACTCGCGGCGCAGCATATTCGTTGGCGGCCGAGGCGCTCCAGCGTCTGAATGACCGCCAAATGGTTGCCACGCTCGCCCTCGACGAAGTCGGAGTCAGCTCGCTCGAACAACTCGACCTGACCTCACAGCGACACGAGTTGGCGATCCTCGCCCGAACGGACTGGTATTCAGTCGGCAACCGCCGTAGTCAGTTTTCCGATGAACTCTCTCGAAACATCCTTAACGCGCAGGCCGCAGGATGCAGCCCAACGACCTTGGCATTGCCGGCTGGGCATCTTGCCGAGCACTTGGACCTGCTCGTGAAGCATGGCATCTCGGCCGTCCGCACGACGCGAAAAGGCGCCGCGCGGGGCTTTTGGAGTTGGTGGCGAGGCAAGCAAGACACAGTCGCCGCCGACTCTCACCCTTACTCGCTTCGTTGGGGCCTGTGGGAATTCGATGGTTCACTCGAGTTGAGCCGTCAAGGACTGCGGCGAGTGAACCGAACGATTTCCGCTGCGGCCGCAGCGAGCGCGCTCGCGCATATCGTCGTCGACCTCGCGCCACTTGCCGGGCAGGGCGCTGCAGGTTGGAAGCAATTCGAGCGAATGTTAGATCAGGTGGACGAACTGCGCCGCGAGCAAACAATAGAATTACTGACCGTCGCGGCGTTCGTAGCAAGCCTGACGCGCACGCGACAATCGCCTCCCGCTCGCTCGATCTTGCGGCCTGCGGCCTAACGACGAAGACGCACTTGCCGGGGCGGAACAAAGTCAGGGCAATTCGCGGTAGGTCGACCAGCTCATGTAGGCGAGGATCACAGAGCAAACCAGGAAACCTATGTCCATCGGTTTATTGACTCTGCCGAACGGAAACTGCAAGGCCAGGTCGAGACCGAATAACAACAGCAGCAGAGCCGCGACGACCATCCCGGAGATGCTCAACGCTTTGGGCATCGGCGTGTATTCCTCAAGGTGCAACGACTAAAGATGTGGGCGACTCGCCGCCGGCTGCTCTTTCCCATTCAGCACGCCCCAAATAGCAGCGTACCGACATTGACGCCTGACTCGCGCCATCGAAGCGAGAGCAGCCTCTGCCGCAAACGGAACAACCGGCGCCAACTCGGAAGCCGCCGGCCTGGACTGTCAGTTCCGCCGCACGCGACCACGATCTAGTATAATCGCCAAAAATCGCCTGTCACCCGGGCCGATGGACGGGGCGAAAACCCTCGAATTCTGCGGCATTCTTTCTTTCGGCTCACAGCGATCGGCGCCGCTCCCTTCCTGGGCGGTTCCTGCGCCCGGAGCCTTTTCCGTTCGATTCGTCCTGCTCTCGCCCGACCGAGTTTGTCTATAATGCAGCCGCCCATGAAGTAAATTCATCCGGGGATGAGCGAAAAACTCGAGACCTCGACGACAACCAGCCGGAGGCGAGCAGCGATGGGATGGAGACTTTGGATGGCAACAGCCGTGCTGTTCTGCGGAACCGCCTCGGCCCGGGGCCACTTTGTGTGGATCGGCGTACTCCATAAAACCGGCGAGTCGCCCAACGCCTGTGTGTGGTTCAATGAGAGTCCTGCGCCCGGCGAGGCGAGATTAGTCGATCGACTCAGTCCCACCGAGGCTTGGCTACGCCCCTCAGGCGGCAAGTCATCCTCACTGCAGTTGCAGCCGCAAACGACCGGCGAGGAAGGAGGCCTGATCTCTCCCATCGACGAGAAAGCGCCATATGCAATCGGCGCCCGTTGTAACTATGGCGTCTTCACGCGCGGCGACCAATCGTTGCTGTTGAATTATTACGCCAAGCATCTGGCCATCAACGACCTCGCTGAATTAGAGCGAGTGGCGCGCGATGAGGAGTTAGCTCTCGACGTCGTGCCGCAATTTTCCGGGCAAACGCTCGTGCTCGAGGTGCTCTACCGCGGCAAGCCGACGGCTGGGCTGCAATTGGTCGTTTATCCGCCCGCCGGCGCCGAACAATCGCTGACGACCGACGAGCTCGGGCGCGCCGAATTCATCCCGACGTCGGCGGGATTGCACGGCTTTCGCGCGCGGTACGTCGACGCCAAGTCAGCGGGTGAACTCAAGGGTAAAAAGTACCGCGGAGCGCATCACTACGCGACGCTGACCATGCAGCTAAAGCCCGAAGCCAAAGAAGAACTCTCGGCAAACGAATTGCTTGAGCGGGCTCGCGACGCCCGCGCCACGTGGCAAGACTTCCCCGGCTTTACGGCCAAAATGAGATTGGCCACCGACGAAGAGTTCGCGACCGGCGAAATCATCGTGTCTGCAGACGGCGATGTACGGCTGCAGGGATTTGACGGGATCGACACGAAGGCAGCCCAAGCGCGGCTTGATTCGCTCATTCAGCATCGCTTCGCAGGCGGCGGGCCAGGCGAAGACGTCGAGTACGTGGATGAGCCAACCGAACATCCCTTGGGCAAGCTGCTGCGATTTAAAGGCGACGAGAAACTCCATAGCGCCTACCGTGTCCGAGATGATGTAATCACCGAGGTCAATCGCGAAACGGGGCCGATGCGTTTCACGATCAGCGTACTGGAGATCCACCGCAACCCCGAAGGCAGATATTTGCCCCAGGCATTTAACGTCAGCTTCTGGGACTCCGCGTCGGGCGAACTGAAATCGACAGAAACGCATCTGAACCTGTGGACGAGGATTGATCGCTTTGATCTGCCGCAACGGCTACTCATCATCAGCGGCGACAAGCAGGGCAAGCGAGCGCTCGAATGCAAGTTGAGCAATCATCACTTGGCCGCGCCATCGGCCGGCAGCCAGTAATCGAAAGCGGATCTCGCCCCCTCAGCCTTATGGAAGAACTGCAGACCATCACCGTTGAGCAGTTGCTGGCCGGCGCCCGAGAGGGAGACGAGGCCCAGCGAGATCGTCTATTCGAAGCCTGCCGCAGCTATTTGGCGCTGGTTGCACGCACGCAGGTCGAGAACTGGCTGCAGGCTAAGGCCGATGCCTCCGACCTGGTGCAACAGACGCTGCTCGAGGCGCACCGCGGCTTTGAGCGCTTCGAAGGCCGCACCGAAGCGGAATGGCTGGCCTGGCTGCGCAAGATTATGCGGCACAATGCCGCCGACCTGATCCGTCATTATCGTGGTACGGACAAGCGGCAAGCGCGGCGAGAGATTCCGTTTCGGCAGCCTGGCGACGACTCATGCGCGCATGGAGCGCCGGAGCCCGCGGGAAGAGAGCCGACGCCCAGCCAGCAACTCGTTGCCCGAGACCGCAATTTGCAAATTGCCGCAGCGCTCGATCAGTTAACGCCCGACCATCGCGAAGTGATCGTACTGAGAAACCTCGAACGGCTGCCGTTTGACGTCGTCGCCGAACGGATGGGCCGTTCGCGCCCGGCTGTGCAGATGCTCTGGGCGCGAGCAATCAAGAAGTTACAGGACGCGCTCGAGCAATAAGGCGACGTTCCTTCTACACAGAGCGCAAACCGCAAGTTCTGCGAAAAGCGTGCGAACAAAAAACTAATCTTGAAACGGCCGTTGGCGACCCTGTTTTCGGGCGGACTGTTGGCGCTTCGTTTGCAACCGACGCTCGATCGAGCCGCGCGTCGGTTTGGTCCGCTTGCGGCGAACCGGCGGCGAGGCAACCTCGGCCAACATAGTCCGTAGCTTTTCCAGGCAATCCTCTACGTTACGGCCCTGGTCGCGATAGCGTTGGCTGCTGACCAGCAGATCGCCTTCGCTTGTCACCCGATTCCTGTACTTATTTAGAAATCGATCGCGGACCGCTTGGGGCAAGCTGGGGCTTGTGAGAATCGGCCAGCGCAGCAGGGCCTTGCTGTTGACCTTGTTCACATTCTGGCCGCCGGGCCCGGAGCTGCGCGCGAACGTAAAATCGAACTCCGCGAGCGGAATCCGGAGCCTTGAGTTGATGGCGAGTTCTGCCGACGGGTCGGGTTGGTAGGTATCTGCGGCAGGCATGGTTATAGTATAGCCCTAGAGTACAGTTTTCCCTGCGAGGTTCGCCTGCGATGCTAAGGTTATTTATTTCCACCTCTCTGATTGCATTCGCTTGCCTGCACGCCCTGGCAGCCGAAGACTCTGAACGGATCGCCGTTAAGGCGGATTCTGTGCCCAACCTGGGCACGCGCAAAGCAGGTGAAGACTGGCCGGCATTTTTGGGCCCCGCTGGCGACAGTAAGTCGACAGAAACAGGCATCCTCACCAATTGGCCCGACATAGGTCCCAAGCGGATTTGGACCAAACAGGTCGGTACGGGCTATGGCATGCCATCCATTAGCCGCGGCCGCCTCTTCCAGTTTTCCCGCTACAAAGACCAGAACCGCCTGACGTGCATGAACAGCGAAACGGGCGACGAGCTGTGGAAGTTCGAATACCCGACCGATTACCAGGATTTGTACGGCTACGACAATGGCCCGCGTTGCAGTCCGGTAATCGACGGCAATCGCGTTTACATCTTCGGTCAGGAAGGCATGCTGCACTGCCTGAACGTGCTCGACGGCAAGCCAATCTGGAAAGTCGACACGGCGGCCAGGTTCGGCGTGATTCAGAATTTTTTTGGAGTCGGCAGCACGCCGATCATCGAAGGCGATCTGCTCATCGCACAAGTCGGCGGCAGCCCTGAAGAAAGCAAGCAAGTTCCGCCCGGACAACTCAACGCGGTCAAGCCGAATGGCGCCGGCGTGGTCGCCTTCGATAAGTTCACCGGCAAAGTAAAGTACAAATTGGGCGATGAACTGGCCAGCTATGCAGGCCCCGTTGCAGCAACGATCGGGGGACGGCGCTGGTGCTTCGTATTCGCTCGCAACGGCTTGCTGGCTTTTGACCCAGCCAACGGAAAACTCGATTTCCATTATCCGTGGCGAGCCAAGATTCTGGAAAGCGTCAACGCCAGCAACCCAGTGGTCGTAGGCCGCCATGTCTTCATCTCAGAGACCTATGGCCCCGGCAGCTCGCTGCTCAAAGTTAAGCCGGGAGGCTACGACGTCGTGTGGGCCGATGGAGACCGCGTCCGCGAGAAGAGCATGCAGACTCACTGGAACACTTGCGTACACCACGATGGATATCTCTACGGCTCCAGCGGTCGCCACAGTGAAAACGCCGAGCTTCGCTGTATCGAACTCTTGACAGGCAAAGTCAAGTGGAGTCAGCCAGGCCTCGGTCGTTCTTCCCTGTTGTACGTCGACAGCCACTTCGTTTGCTTGACCGAGTACGGCGGGCTGCTGCTGTTGAAAGCCAACTCGGAGAAATTCGACCTGGTTGCCAAAACCATATTGCCCCTCGAAAAAGAAGAGGAGCCGGAGTTGGCTCAAGCAGGGGTCAAACCTCATTTGCTCCATTACCCCGCTTGGGCCGCGCCAATTCTTTCGCACGGGCTGCTTTACTTGCGAGGCGCTGGGCGGCTCGTCTGCCTGGAGCTGATTCCTGATAAGAAGAAGTAGTCAGTAGACAGCAAACGGTAGACAGGGAAATATTAGGCAATCGACAGGCGCGACGCCGCCACCTATACCCCTGCCTATTACGACCTACTACCTACCGGTTCACTCCAACTCTTCCAGCCACAGCCGGATCTCGTTCTCGTACTCACTGGCCAGGTCGCCTTTGACCAACTGGCGGTGAAAGCTGGCGGCTCCGTTTTCTTTGACCAAATCAGCGGCTTCGGCGCTGGGGAAGCGGCACATTGGGTCAGGAGCGATCAAGCTGCGGATCAGATTCATCAAGAGCTCGTTGCAGACCACTTCCATGGGCAATCGTTCGGGCAGCCGCTGCACCAGCGTGCGTTTCGCTTCCATCAGGTCGCGATAGTTGAGCTGTCCGGAGAAAGGCGGAGCGCCTGAGAGCATCTCGATGAGCACGTAGCCCAGACTGCACAAGTCGCTACGCGGAGAGGTGCCGACATTGTCCAGCACCTCTGGCGCAGCGTACGTTGGCGTACAACTGCGGCGAACCGGAGCGGCCTCGACCTCGAAGGCCGAACCGATATCGATAATCTTGGCGTTGCCCGTCCGCTTGAGCATGATGTTCGATGGCTTGATGTCGCCGTGAACGATGCCTTCGCGATGCAGCGCGGCCAGCGCGCCCAAACACTCGCGGAGCACCGCGATGGCAATGCCGGGCTTGAGCCGCGGCTGCACCCGGCCAGCGGTGACAATCACATTGTTAATATATTCCCAGCGGCGATTGCTGACCCGGCTGCGGACGTGCTCTAGCATGGAGTGCGTCAGTAGCCGGCTAAGATCGTAGCCGTCGACCCATTCCATCTCCATGATGCGAATGCGATTGCGATCGACGAAATTATGTACGTCGAGCAGGTTGTCTTGCTGAATCTGGGCGACGCGAGCAGCAACGTGCGCGATCCGACCCATTGCTTCTTCGTAGCTGTGCGAATCTTCGTAGGGCGCGGGCGAAAAGATCTTCAGCGCAACGGGCAATGTGAAATTATCGGTGCCGCGCCGCTGGCTCAAGTAGACCATCCCTTGGCCGCCGGAACCTAGCAACTTGGCCAACCGATGGTGTTCGGTCCAATTCAGTCGTTGTTCGGCCAACAGGGCATCGTAACGCTTCGTGAGTTCATCCGAACAACGCACGGCCGGATGGCCGTTGTATGTCAGCGTCTGCGAGCCTTCCAAGAACGTCGTCGTGGCCATTGCTCTTTGTCTCCCGCCGGCTGATCCGAGTTGCAAATAATCAAGAATTATGAATTTCGAGCTTATCTTATTCGCGGCGGGCCACTTGCGTCCAGTGCGATCCACCGCTCCAGAGGGGAAAACCGAGTCGTTTATCGATCAGATTCAAGAGCGGCGCTCCCGTTTGCCAGCGTCGCAAATTCTCGCAAAACAAATCGGTCATGTCGTCAATTCGAGTCTCGCTTTGGCCGCCGACGTGGGGGGTGATGATGACATTGGGCAATTCCCATAGCCCGCTAGCCGGCGGAAGCGGCTCTTTCTCAGTCACATCCAACCCTGCGCCTGCCAAATGGCCTGACCGTAGCGCGTCGATCAATGCGCTTTCAACGACCAGCGGGCCGCGCGCCACGTTGATCAAGATGGCGCCCCGCTTCATCCTCTTTAGCGCGGCTGCGTCAATCATGCCGCGAGTCGATTCGATCAGTGGCGCCGCCAAGATCACAATGTCGGACTCCGCCAGCAGATCATTCGAGCGGTCGGCCGGCCACAGCGCCTCGACATAGTCAGGCTTGTCCGAAGGAAACATGTCGGTGGCGAGGATGCGTCCCCTAAACACGCGCAGCACTTCGGCCAACCGTCGACCATTGCCGCCGAAGCCGATGATGCCGATCGTGGCCCGATGCAAATCGCCCGTCGGACGGCGAATGAATTCTTTCTTCTGTTGAGCCCGAAAGAAAACAGGCAAACCGCGCAATAACCCTGTGATCAGCGCCAGGGTCTGTTCGGCGACCTGGTCGGCCAGCACGCCCGAAGCGCTCGATACAACAATGTCAGATTCGACGACCGACGGCGCCAGACAATGATCCATGCCCGCGGCCGACGATTGGATCCAGCGCAGCCGGCCGCGTCTGACCACGTCGTCCCACGGAATGGGGTGCACTTTGGCATGGCCGCAGAACACATCGGCTTCGAGAATCTCTGCGGCAATGCGTTCCTGGCCGGCATCGACCAATTCTGCATCAGGGGCCACCGCTGCAATCTGGTCGAGATGCTTTCGCTCGACCGGGTAACACAACGCAATTCGCATCCAGGAGCTCCGCTTGGCTAGACGCTTCGCATTCTGACCAATTCACCAAGGAAGACAAGGGCCCTGTAATCGCGCGAACCTTCGACCGTCTGCCGCTCTCCTGATAGGATTTGGCCCCCGCTTTTAACCGCGACCATTCGCGCTGCGAATTCTGGACGCCTGACGCACGATGGCCGATGCCTGCTATAGTGTCCGCATGTTGCAACAGGTAGACAGTTGGTGGCAGCGTCCCGCGGGATTGCGCGACGTCCTGAAAATGGCGTTGCCGCTCATCGTTTCCACGCTGTCCTGGACGCTGATGAACTTCACCGACCGGGTGTTCCTGGTCTGGTATTCGGCCGACGCCGTGGCGGCAGCGCTGCCGGCCGGAATGATGGCATTTCTGGTGATCTGCTTTCCCCTCGGAGTAGCCGCCTACGTCAACACGTTCGTCGCCCAATACCAGGGAGCCGGTCGGCACGAGCGAATCGGGCCAGTCGTTTGGCAGGCCCTGTTCATTGGTTTTGCCAGCGTGCCGCTCGCCATTGCCACGATTCCGTTGGCGCCTTCGTTCTTCGCTTGGATCAAACACCCGCCGGTCATTGCTCAACTGGAAGCAGAATATTATCAAGCGATCTGTTGGGGCGAAGGATTCGTCGTAATTTGCTCAGCGCTTAGCTCGTTTTTCACCGGGCGGGGCGATGTGCGAACGGTGATGGTCGTCGACATCTTTGCCGCACTACTGAACATCGTACTCGACTACGCATGGATCTTCGGCAAGTGGGGTTTTCCCGAGATGGGCGCCGCCGGCGCTGCTTGGGCCACGACCGTCGCCACCTGGAGCCGAGCGGCCATTTACCTGGCCCTCTGGTTCCGACCGAGTTTCCGAGTGATTTACCATACGGTCTCCGGCTGCCGTTTCGATCGGCCGCTGTTCGGCCGGTTGTTGTGGTTCGGCTTTCCCAACGGGCTGCAATATTTCTTCGAGGTGGGCGCCTTCAATTTCTATCTGCTGATGGTGGGCCAACTCGGAGCCGAAGAATTGGCGGCATCGAATCTGGCTTTCAATGTGAATAGCCTGGCGTTCATGCCAGTTTATGGCATCGGCATCGCTACCAGCTCGCTCGTCGGACAGTACTTGGGCGAAGATCGCCCTGACCTGGCCACCCGCGCCACTTGGTCAGCGTTCGCCATCGCCGCGGGATTGATGGCCTTGGTCGGCTCGCTGTATGTGCTGGCGCCCGAGTGGTTGTTGCTGGCTTATGAAGCGGAGGTCGGCGCCAAAGCGTTTGCGACTTTACGCGAGCTGACAATCGTGCTGCTGCGCTTTGTAGCCTTCTACTGCCTGTTCGACGCCATGAACATCGTTTTTTCGGCCGCCATCAAAGGAGCAGGCGACACGCGTTTCGTATTGCTGGTGACCATCGCGGCTTCAGGCGTGCCCGTCGCCATGTCATGGATCGGCATTCGCTTGCTTGGCTACGGGTTGCTCTGGTCGTGGCTTTCCGTCACAACCTGGGCCTGCCTGCTCGGCATTGTGTTCTTGCTGCGTTTCATTCAAGGCCGCTGGCGCAGTATGCGTGTAATTGAACAAACGGCGGAGCCTTTGCTCGAATCTGCCTCAACAACCGAGGCGATGCGCTCGGTCTCGGCTAATCCCTATCAGTCGCCCAGCGAGTCCCCTTGACGCAATCGTGCCATTGCTTGTTTCGCTGATGTCTGGCTGCATGGTGCAATCCGGACGGGCCATTGAGCGGCGGCGACCTGCACAAGGATCATCATCGCGCCGCCGGCATGCATAATCATGTCTCGGAAAGGCAAAAACTCTCAACCATGAGATCCTGTTCATCGTAATTGCGGAGCGACTGCAGTTCCTCATAGGGCATGGTTCAGATGATTGCAAAGATGCATCTGCTATGCTGAGTCATATCGTCCTGAATGTTTTCCAGCGCAGCAACAAGGAACAACGGCTTGAGTAACATCACACGCGTCCATGCCCGCGAAGTGCTTGATAGCCGAGGCAATCCGACAGTCGAAGTGGAAGTGCATTGCGGCGAGGCGCGTGGGAAGGCGATCGTGCCGGCGGGCGCGAGCACCGGAAAGGCGGAAGCCTGCGAGCTGCGCGATGGCGACCCTACGCGCTATGACGGCCGCGGCGTGCTCAAGGCAGTGGCCAACGTCAATGACGTTCTTTCGCCGGCCATTGTCGGCCTGGATCCAGTCGAGCAAGCTTTGATCGATGCTCGACTCTGCGAGCTCGACGGCACGGCGAACAAATCGCGATTAGGCGCCAATTCCCTGCTGGGCATTTCGTTGGCGACGGCGCACGCTGCCGCAGCGGTGCAGCAAGTGCCGTTGTATCGGCATCTCAACCAGCTCTGGCGAGCGCTGCCGCCCTCGGCCGGCAAGGCGATTGAACGACAAGACAATCGTGCACCGCAAATGCCGCTGCCTATGACCAACATGATTTCGGGCGGCCTCCATGCCGGCGGCAATCTCGACTTCCAGGACTTTCTGATCATGCCCGTCGGAGCGCCGGCATACCATATCGGACTGGAATGGATTGTGCGCGTCGCTCGGCGGCTGGGAGAGCTGCTCGCCAAGGCCGGTTACGAGGGACGGCTCGTCGGCGACGAAGGTGGGTACGGGCCGCGTTTGCCAAGCAACCGCGACGCTGCCTCGTTCGTCGTTCACGCCATTGAGGCCGCCGGCTTGCGGCCCAAGCGCGACGTAACCATCGCACTCGACGTAGCCAGCACCCATTTTTTCGACGGTCGACACTATCGCCTGGTCGCCACCGGCGATGCCCGACTGACTAGCGCCGAGATGATCGATGAGTTAGAAGCTCTCGTCGACGAGTTCCCCATCACCAGCATCGAAGACGGCCTGGCCGAAGACGATTGGGACGGCTGGCAGGAACTGACGCGACGCTTGGGCGGCCGCGTGAACCTTGTCGGCGATGACCTGTTCGCCACCAACGCCGAGCGGGTGCGTAAAGGCATCGACTCGCGAGTGGCCAACAGCGTGCTGATTAAAGTCAATCAGATCGGCACGCTCAGTGAAACCTTGCAAACCATGCAACTTGCCCAAGCGGCCGGCTATGACCGCGTAGTCTCTGCACGGAGCGGCGAGACCGAAGATGCCACAATCGCCGATTTGGCTGTCGGCACAGCCGCTGACCTAATCAAGATCGGCTCCATTCAACGCAGCGAGCGGTTGGCCAAATACAACCGCTTGCTGGCAATCGAAGAAGAGGTTCAGAATTCCAGGTTCAAGATTTAAGGTTCCCGTTTCCACTGACGGTCCGTGGAAGAGGGTAAGAACCGTAAGCCTTGAATTTTAAACCGTAAACCGCGTCTTTGCCGGAAAGGCGGATATTTCAAGATGTCCCGATTTTACGTCGATAAGAAAGATTGTTCCCACCATCAGATTTTCCCAGGTGTCGATATCTTCACGACTTACGGCGACTCCGTCATGCTGTCGCTCGTGGAATTCGCGCCACATGCGGTGGTCGAGGAACATAGCCATCCGCACGAGCAAATGGGCATGATGCTCGAAGGAGAGGCCGAATTCATCGTCGGGGGCGAGTCGCGTAAAGTCGGGCCAGGGATGATTTGGCGAATTCCCGGCGGAGTCAAACACAAGGTGATTGCCGGCGACAAGCCGGTCCGCGCTTTGGATGTTTTCTATCCGATACGAGAGGACTACCGGTGAAGCCGATGGCAGGGGGATGGGCGTGGGCGGCGGCGCTGCTGGTCGCCGCAGCAGGCTGTGAAAGCTTACAGCCGCGGTCAGTGCAAATTGACGCCGCTTCGGGCCGCTATCAGTCAGCCCAACTAACCTACCAATTGGATACCGGCCGCCTCAGTCAACCGGTGCAAACCGCTCGCATCGCCGGCCAGCAAGTCTCCTACCAGCAACAACCCAGCAGCCCTCTGCCGGATCGTTCTCTGGCCCGGCTTTCGGTGCAATACCCGCACCCTCGAGGCAAGGCCGACTTTGCCTTGGCCGAGGTCATCATCGAATCGGATCCCAGGCCGGTGAAAGGGTCATCGGGAGTCGATAAATCAAGCTGGCAACGATTTACCAGCGCTTTCAGCGAGGCGATGAACGACATCCTGCCTGGCATGAGATACGGCGATGGCGTGCGAGAGGCCTGGGCGCTCGACATTCCCAAGTCCGATCTGGACCAACTCGTCGGCGAGTTGGCCAACAGCGGCTATTTCTCTTACGGCCCCGAGACAAAGCCGGGCATCGAGGTCTTCACGCGCCTCGATGGCAAGATCATTCGCAAGACCTGGCGCCAGGTTCCCGCGCTTGATGCTTTCATCGAACGCGTGCGGCACGAAGGTCAACTAGTCTCTTACAAGCGTCCGGCGAACAGCGAAGGGCAACCGGCGGACGCGGCCGGCGGACGCAACGATAGCGTGGCCGCCTTCCAGCAACAGCAGCAACGGCACGTGCAGCAAACTACTCCCCCCGCGCAGCCGTTCCCGGCCAACGTCGACTACATTGCGCAACAAGCAGGGCAACCTGCGCCGCAGTATCAAGGAACCGGCGCCGGCGCTATGTATCAAGGGCCAACATCCACAACAGCGCCGGCATACAGTTCGCCGCCGCTCCCTTCATCTGGCCAACCGCGGTATGGCCTTGCAGCGCCATCACAAAGCCTGAGTGGAGCGATACCGCCTAACGCGTTCCCCTACGGCAATGCAAATTCGCCGCAGTACCAAAATGCAAACGCACCGCAATATAGCAACGCGACGGCGCCCAATTACGCGCCCGGAGCAATGCCGCAGTACGGCAATCCGCGAGCGCCGCAATACGCCTCCCCGGCGTTGAACGCGCCGATACAGGGTGCAGGTCAGACTTATCCTAGCCCATCGTCGACGCCAGCTTATCCTCAAACGGGATATCCGCAGTCAACCTTTCCGCAAAGCCAAGCGCAGCAGTATCCCGCGACGAACGCCGGATCCTCGCGCGGCTATTGAGACCTCTGAAAGAGCACGGGCAGCCGAGAGCAGGGAGTCGAGTGGATAAATTCTCCTGCCGGCGCCTCGCCTTTCGCGAACGCGCACAAGGAGGCTATCGCATTCACTCGTGCGAGATTTCCTCTTCTCGTGCTTTCATGGCAGCAAGGACGCTTCGGAGCCCACATGCGTAACCGTGAGGAGGACGCGTCCTCCATTCACCTTGATCCGCAAGACCCAACGTCTTTTTACATCTTCTTGCCGAGCGCCTCGGCCACTTTACGGCAGAGAGCCATGGTCTGCTGGAACTGCTCGAAGTTGAGCGATTGGTAGCCGTCGCTCATGGCGCTCTCGGGATCGGGATGGACCTCGAGAATCAGGCCGTCGGCGCCAGCCGCGACGCTGGCGGCGGCCATTTGTGGCACAAGGTACGTGTGCCCGGTGCCATGGCTGGGATCGACCACCACCGGCAAGTGGGTCTTGGCGTGCAGATAGGGCACTGACGCGAGCGGCAGCGTGAAACGGGTATGCGACTCAAAGGTGCGGATGCCGCGCTCGCAGAGCATTACGTTGGGATTGCCGGCGTCCAGTATGTACTCCGCGGCTAGCAGCAGCTCTTCCATGGTGGCGCTCGGACCGCGCTTCAAAAGGACCGGCTGCTTCACTTTGCCGACCGCCTCCAGCAACCGATAGTTCTGCATGTTGCGAGCGCCGATTTGCATAACATCGGCGTAGCGTGCAATCAAATCGACGTCTTCGGTGGCCAACACCTCAGTAACCACTGCCAGGCCGGTGGCCTCACGCGCGGCGGCGAGCATCTTCAGCCCCTCTTCTTTCAAGCCTTGGAAACTGTAAGGACTGGTGCGCGGCTTGAAAGCGCCGCCGCGCAGCGCCGTTGCGCCGGCCGCTTTGACCGCCTTGGCGCAGGCCATGATCTGATCTTCATTCTCAACCGAACATGGACCGGCAATCACGCCCAAATGCACGCCGCCAACCTTGAGGCTGCCGGCAGTCACTATCGTGGGCTCGTTCTTCACCTCGCGGCTGGCCACTTTGTACGGGGCCAGAATCGGCATCACCTCGGACACGCCGGAACCGCTTTCCAGCGACTCCTTCAGTCCATCGCGTTCAGCGCCAATAGCTGCAATCACCGTACGTTCGACGCCGCGCAGCACGTGCGCCTTAAGTCCCAAGCTTTCGACGCGCTGAACCATATGATCGACCTCCGCCGGGGTTGCATTGCGTTTCATGACGACGATCACGGGCAAAACTCCTGATTCCTAGGCTCAAAAAATAAAAAAAGCCCGGCGACCACTTGGGTCACGGGGCTTGTTGTGTCGCTCAGATTGAGGTTTACGCTTTACAAACCTCCTCCGGCCCCGCGACCCGACGGGGTAAAGCTAAACCAATAGCCAAAATAAAACGCGTGGCACGGAGTCATACGAAGCATTCTGCCTGGAAGCCCCTGGCGATGCAAGAGAAATCTTGAAAACGCGTCATGGAAAGAGGCCAGAATTACCGTTCTTCCCCACGGAAATCAGGCGATTTGGCCCCTGACAATGCTACGTACCGGGTCTCTGTAGGTTCCTTATGCTCCGTTACGCGAACAATTGCGCAAACGCCGCCTTCGACTGGATCAACAGGTCGCGATAGTCTGCGGCCTCGATATCCTCGCCCATGAGCTCAACATCGTAAAAGCCGTCGTAGCCGGCGCCGGTCAGGGCGCAGACGATTTCCTTAAGAGGAATCGCTCCTTCCCCCCGGCGCGCACGGTTTTGCTCGTTATGCGGCGGCGCCTTTCCGTCGCCCAGATGAACGACTGCGATCCGATCGGCAACCCCCGCCAAGCGGTTGACCACTTGATGGTCCTGTCCCAGGTGGTAGGTATCGAATGTGAGTCTCAGTCGCGGGCTGCCGACCAACTCCAGCAGGGCTAGGGTGTCATCGAGGCTGGTCAGAAAGGTCCATTCGCCAGCACAGCCTAAGTGCATCGGCTCCAAGGCCAGCGTCACGTCGAGTTGATCCGCCAGAGGCGCTAATTCCTTGAGCGCCTCTTTGACTAGGCGACGCGCATGGTTATGCGTGTGGCCGGCTCGTCCGCCGCTATAGACGACTAGACAACCGGCCTTCATCTCCGCCGCCAGCCGGACTGCCTCTTCAGCATCCTCGATGCTTTCGCGCAGGGTGCGACCGTCGCTGCCCGTGAAGCCCCCCGCCCACAACAAATTCGAGACTTGCAGGCCGCTCTCGGCGAGCAGCTCGATGCCCTTCTCCTCGCCGAAATCAGATAACTTCTGCCGCCAAACGCCAATCCCCCGAATATCTGCCTTCGCGTATTGAGCCACGTCCTCTTCAAACGACCAGCGATAGGTCGTCATCTCGTTCATCGATAGCTGCGCCATCCGTGTTCGCTCCCTTCCGTGCTTCCCGGCCAACGCGACCGTCGGACCCGCCGCTGCCCGCGCAGGCGACTAGTATGTGGAATCGATGAGCGGCTGTAAAGCAACCCCTCCGTGGCGAAACAAGGTCGGTGCTCCGAAACGTCTTCGTTGAGCGGCGAGCTTCCTCAAAGGGGGGCGACAGCCCGCCAGGCGATTTCGAGAAACTCGTCGCTGCGGAAGTTTACGCTGCGAATTGCCGGCAAACCGCCGCCGAATTGCGGCAGCAAGGGATCAACGAACCCAGCAGCAGCGGCGGCGGGAAGCGTCGCTTCGTGCTGTGGCAATTTCGATTTCAACAACACAAGTTCAGTTGCGTCGACGCAAGAAGCAATACGAGCGGCAATCGAGTCGCTCGTCGCCTGCCAACTTTCCGGCAACGTCGGACCGGGGAATCGCCGCTCTTCCTCGCGCAGAAAAACCCACGGATCGAGAATCGACAGAGTCGCGGGCCGAGAGCGCCATTCGGCAATCGAAGCCATGAGCCGCGCTTCGGGCAACAGCGCTGCCAACATCTCCGCATGGATAGTCATTGCCCGAATGCAGAGCCAATGTGACGCGGTCTCGCCCAGGCGATGCAACCGGTCGGCGTCGCGCAACACGTCGGCGAGTCGTCCGCCCCCCACCACGAGCAATGTGGACATTGCAGGCTGCCGTTCCAACCAGCGCCGTAATCGTGCAGCCAAATCGGGCAGATCGAGCAAACTGCCTCCCAGTTTCACGACACGACGCGGCCACGGATGTTCTAATCCAGACGTCATCGATCTACGGCTGCCTCAGCCAATACCGCCAGCGCGTGCGCGGGCGCGACGCGCGACAGATGGGGGCCCAATTCATCGTTCAGCGAAATGACGCTCACGGTAAGTTTCATTCGATCCAACATCTGGCGAGCCAAGAATTCGCCTTGTCCTGAAATGACAACTGTCGATAACGGCTGCGATAATGACCGCAGCACACCCTGCGCTGCAAGCGCCAGGCGGGCCAACTGGGCCCGCGAAATCGCTGTCGCGGCCGCGCGAGCGTCCGATTCGTCGAACATTTCGCGATCCGCGCAGATTGATCGCGCCAACCGGTCGCGCGCCGCCTCGCACGTCGCCGGCCGACCATCGGCCGTCTGACAACTGTCAGGCGCCTCTGGCAGGTCGCCCAATGTCAGATAAGCATCATAAGTGGTCGCGAACAGTTCTTGTGCGGTCGGGACTTGCTTGCCGCGCCAGGGCAGCGCGCTCGCCACGGCACAGACGGGGCTACGCGCCACGCCCGTGTAAACCAGTTCGCCCGCGGCCATCCGTTCTGGATCGGTGCGTCCTTGGGCAACCGGCTCCCCCTCGACGAGCGGAATCAGGTCAGTCGTCGTGGACCCAATGTCGATCAGCAGGCCGCCGGCCTGGGGAGCGTACCGCCCGGCAAGCCGGGCCAGAGCGTGCCAGTTAGAGGCCGCCGCAAGCAATGGCTGCTCAATCGCTTGTTTCGGCGAGACGAAGGAGCCGTCGACGAGATACACGAAAACGTTGCGCTCATCGCTCACGTTAGCAACCGCGGACAGGATCGCTCGCACGCCTTCCGCCTTGGTATTAAAACAGTCGGCCAGTTCGCCCGTCATGGTCACGGCAATTCGATCATAGTGCGGCGACTGAGCAATGAGTTGCTGCAAAGCATTGTCCAGCTCGCGCGGCTTCTGCCACAAAGGAAAATATTGCGAAATCGCAAAGCCGCGGCCATCGGCCGCTTTCAAGTTCGCCCCGCCGATATCAAGCGCCAGCCATTTCATTGTTTCTCCCGCCGCCTTACGCTCAGCGACATACTTGTTACTTGCACCTTCATCGGCTCATTACGCTGCTCGCATGGCAATCGATCCATCCGCATCAAATTGCACGCGTTCGGCGCTAAATGACAATTTCGGCATTCTTCCTCCTATAACATCCAGCATTGCGCCAGCGAGATTATGCTTGCAAGCGGCGCGCAACCCAACGTAAGACGTGGTCAATCGCGGATTCACTTCAATGACATAGTCCCTCTCGCCATCGCTCGACTCGCCCAGGATGAGATCGACGCCCAGGTAGCCCAATGCGGCCGGCAGTGCGACAATCGTTTGCTCCGCTAAACGCGTCGCGCGCTTTGCCAAATTGCAAGGCAATGGGAGCTCGCCGCCAAGATAACGAAAGCAACGATCTTCGCTCAGGCGCTGCCGGCATGGGGGCAAAACCAAATGCCCCTTAGGACCGCAGAGCACCGCAGCGCTGGCGGCGATCCCGGCACAGAATCGCTCCAATCGCCCCAGTCCCCATCGGGCTTCGGCAGGAGCGGCCGCCGCGTCTTGTACGAAGGAAATTCCTTGCGAGCCCGCTCCGTCAAGCGGCTTCCACACGCTGGGATAGGAAAAGTCCCGCGGCCATGCTTCGCCTGCGGCTATCGGCATGCCGTCAGGAACGCGCACGTCCGCAGCCGATAAACGTTCGGCCAAAGCGTGCTTGTCGCTTGCCAACTCTACCAGCGAAATATGGGGGCCGAGTAACCGCCCGCCGACCGACGCGACTCTACGGCAGCGCTCCGCGAGAGCGCCGCCGATCTCCGGTGCAATGACGATCGTCCAATCGGCCGACGCGGCCAGTCGATCGAACGATTGACGTTCGTCATCGGCATCGCTGACATCGATCCGATGGCAATCGCCAGGCTCCCACGGCGCCAGACGGCGGTCCCTTTGACAGAAAACTTGGACGCCTTCCACCGAAACCAGGTCGCTCGTCAGCGCAGCCGCCATGGCCTTGCCTTCCGGCACTAAGGAAGCAAATTCCCCCAGGGCGTCCGCGGACGAGAGCAGGCCGCCTCCGGTGATGAATTCGAAAATAAAGATGGAGATCATCGCCGTCGGCCGTTGCTTGACGCGTGCAACATAAGCCGCCAGTATACGCTGATTGGCGACGACCGGCAGGGCGCTCGGCTGAAGAGCAGCCGCGCTGTTCGGTCGCGCCTGGCGGGGAGGCGTCATGCCAATCGACCTGACCTGTGGACAGTGCGGAAAGACATTGCGAGTGCAGGATGACGCGGGCGGCAAGCAGGCGCGCTGCCCCAGTTGCCAGTCGCTGAGCGACGTTCCGCTTACGGCCGTCGAGTTAGTTTCCGAGGCGCCGCCAAGCGCGCAATCGGTTCCTAACGAAAATGCCTATCGCTCACCTGCCCCCTTCGGCTCAGACTCATCCGGCTCGCCGTTTGCGCCGCCGAAGAACCTTGGCGATGATGCCGCCATCCGCATGCTGTTGCCCGTAGGCCGTTCGCTATGGGCCATAGCCGCCGGGTACTTTGGGCTGTTCTCGCTAGTCTGCCTGCCAGCGCCAATCGCCGTCATTCTCGGCTTGATTGTGATTTGGGATATTCGCCATCACCCGGAAAAGCACGGAATGGGTCGCGCGATCTTCGGACTGGCGATGGGCCTGGCCGGAAGCCTGGGATTTGTTCTGATGATGATCTCGCTGGCTCACGGGCGTTGAGATCGGCCGCCGACTAGAAGATGCCCAACTGATCGCGGGCGTCTTCCGTCATGCGATCGGGCGTCCAAGGGGGCGTCATGACGAGCTTTACTTCCACCTGCCCGACCCCTTCCAAGCGCCCCAGCACGTCCTTGGAATTCTGCAGCAACTGAGGACCAGCGGGGCAAGCCGGACTGGTCATGGTCATCTCGATCGCGATGTTCGATTTGCCCTCTTCGCTTTCGGTAACCGTCACCAGATAGATCAATCCCAGGTCGACAATGTTGACGAACAACTCGGGATCAATGACCTGCTTCAAAGCTTCGCGTGCTGCATCTTCGGTAATCGGCATGTTTCGGACTCCCGAAAAACGAAAACAAACCCTGGCCAGAAC
>JAICIG010000067.1 GCA_025924495.1 Pirellulales bacterium
ACAGTCGTGGCGTCGACTCGCCGTTGCGACACAGTCGTGGCATCGGTCCGGCGCACGCTAGTCTGGCTAACCGTTTGCACTGGGGCGGTCATCGCCGGCGACTTGGCTGGGCCAAACCGGGGGGGCGGAGGCGCTGCGACAGTGAGCGATGCCGCCCCCAGGACGCCGGCGCCGCTTATCAGACTGATCCAACCGCGAGAGCTTCGGAAGCGTGGCATTTGCGTCGTACCTCTTGCAACCATTAACCGAGGCTTCATCGCCTCATCCCCGCGATTCGGCGAAACCGGCCAACCCATCAAAAGTCTTCGGTTGCGGTCATTGACGGAGATAACGGTTTTCTGCCAGCGTGCCGACGCGTCGTGCCGGGTGGGCAAGCTCTGTCGATGGCAATTGACAAGCTTTGTCGATTAATCGCATCTTAAGTCGCACCGCCAGGGTCGAAACCGTCGAACCAGCGTGCGACGTGCATCGATTGACCGGCATGTATGCGGAGTAAGCATTTCGCCGAATGACGCTCGTAAATCGCTTAGTTCCAACGTGCTCGGGATGACGGGGCTGCGTCCTCGACCGACTAATGCGGATGGTCCGTCAAGTTCGGCAGTTTGCTTTAACCGGATGATCCCGTGTACAGAATCTGGTCAGAATCGTTCAAGCGTTTTACGCTGATATGTGCAGTATTTGGTCAAGGAACCCTGAGCTCGTGCCACTTCCCTGGGCAGGGGATTACGTTTCCGTAAGGTTATGGCACATCTTCGGGATCCCGAGCCATCCGACCGCGTGGCGATCAGGCCAGAATCGCAACGTAGAGTTTTGCTGCCATAACAGCCGAAATGCATGGACGAAAAGAGCGCAAGCCGGCTCTCTATGCGATGCTCAGCAAAGCTGCAGGCCGCTGGTGGCTCCCAGTGATTGGCATGCAGATTGCTAGCTACTTAGCTGTCGCACCAGACTCAGTCATGCCGCCGAGTTCGTTCGTTCTGAAAAAGGCGAAAGCAGACGAAGACGAACCAGGCTGCGTTCCGGAAGATTCAAGCGTACACTCCCACTCAGGCGGCGGCCGACTCTGGTGCGGCTGCAGTTGACGGCGGCGCATGCACTGCAATAGGGCATCGCGATATGTTGGAGCCGGAAACGTACGCCGGCTCCACAGTGCGTCGCTTCGACACTGTCGTTCGGCTATGGTCTATTTGCGCGATCCTCGGTTGCATGTAGGTCAGCGGAACGGTGCATCGAATTGCATCCTACAATTGCGGGTGCAGGGAAGAAAACAGGAGAAGCTTTCGTGTCTAAGCCATGGTTGTTCGTAGCAGTGATTGTTGCCTGCGCCTCGATCGGCGCCGCATACGTGATGTTGGGCGCGCATGAAGCGGCGGAAGCTGCGAACTCGGAAGCGCGCGAAGAGGCTGAACGTCCGCGAGCTGAATCGGGCGTGCAGGTCGAAGTTGTGTCGCCGCACGAAGGCGGTCTGGCTAGAACGACCACCCAGCCGGGTTCGGTGATTCCTGACAAGGCCGCGAACCTGTTCGCGAAAGTCGCCGGTTACCTCAAAGAACAAAGCGTTGATATCGGCTCGCCCGTCAAAGAAGGCGATGTGCTGGCGGTGATCGACGTGCCCGAATTGCATAAAGAAGTCGAGCGCAGCGAGGCGGCCCTCGACCAGGCCAAGGCTGCCGTGAAACAGGCCCAGGCTCGCGTGGTGACCGCAGAAGCCGAGTGGAAAGCTTCCGTGGCGATAATCGAGCAATACAAGGCGAGCGTGGAAGACGCCGAAGCGAGCCTGTCGTTTCGCAAGAAAGTCTTCGAGCGTTTGCAGAACCTTGCGGTGGTGCAGAAAGCCGTCGACATGAAGTTGGTCGACGAGAAAGAAGAGCAAAAACACGCTGCCGAAGCCGCGCTGACCTCGGCCCACGCGTCGGTCTTGGGCGCCGAGGCTCAGGCCAGCGCCGCCAAGGCGAAAATCGAGCAGGCCAAGGCGGACCTGGAAGATGCCAAGGCCCGAGTCGAGGTCGCCGACGCACAATTGCAGAAAGACCGGGTGTTGGCGGACTATACGACCATTCGTTCGCCCTACACCGGCATTATCACGGAACGCTTTTACTGGCCCGGCGACTTCGTGCAGTCGCGCGATCAGGGCGCCACCACCCCCATGCTGATCGTGCAAAAGACCGACGTCATGCGAGTCAAGGTGCAGGTGCCTGATGCCGACGTGCCCTTCACCAATCCGGGCGACGAAGCCGCGATCCATATCGACGCCTTGCCGGGTAAGGACTTTAAAGGCAAGGTTTCGCGAGTCGCCGGCGCCGAGGATTCCGAGACGCGAACGATGCGCGTCGAAATCGACCTGTCCAACAAGGAACGCTTGTTGCGCGATGGCATGTATGGAAAGGTCACGATCCAGCTGGAAAAGCCTTCTAAAGGCCTGACGGTTCCTTCGGCTGCGTTGGCGGGCGAATTGGAAGATGGTCAAGCCACTCTTTATGTTGCGCGAGGCGGCATCGCGAAGAAACTGAAAGTCCGCATTGGCGCCGATGATGGAATTCGGACCGAGGTTCTGTCGGGACTTGAGCCCGACGACGAAGTGATCCTCACGCGGGGCTCCGTCGCCGACGGCGTGAAAGTGATCCCGGTCCGCGGCCAAGGCACGGAGCAAGCAAAAGCGGGCCACCATTAATAGCGCAGAGGCGCAATCTCCGCGCCAACCGCGGAGGGGCTGTGGTTCTTTCTATATGCGGCCGGTTGTCTGACGGACACCCGCCGGCCGTGTCAAATATGGCGGCTGGAGCATTCCCATGAACGGGCTGATTCGAGCATCTCTCAAAAACCCTTACGCCGTCACCGTGATGATGCTCACGCTGTTGGTGTTGGGCAGCCTGACGCTGACAAGCATTCCGATCGACATTTTGCCGATCTTTAAGAGCCCTGCGGTGCAGGTGCTGACGTTCTATGGCGGCATGCCCGCGGCAAATATCGAGAAAGACATCACCAACCGCATGGAGCGGTGGACCGGTCAGGCGGCCGGAACGGCACGGCAGGAGTCGCGATCGATCGTCGGCGCCAGCATCATCCGCAACTACTATCGCGAAGACATCGATCCCAACGGCGCCTTGACGCAAGTCAATTCGCTGGCTTCGGCGGCCATTCCCAACTTGCCACCTGGCACGTTGCCGCCGGTGATTTTGCCGTTCGACCCGACGAGCACGGTTCCGGCTTGCCTTGTGGCATTGGATAGCCACGGCAAGCAGAGCGAAGCCATCATGTACGACGTGGGCCGTTATGAGGTCCGCAACTTCATCATGGCGTCTCCCGGCGCGGTGGCGCCGGTGGTGTACGGCGGCAAGATCCGCGCCGTGCTCGCCTACCTGGACCGCGACAAGCTGCAAGCCCGCAACTTGTCTCCGCTCGACGTCATGAATGCGCTCGATGCATACAACTTGTTCTTGCCGACGGGCGATGCGAAGTTCGGCAACACCGACGTCGCCATCGACTCGAACTCCATGTACGACCTGGTCGAACAGATGGGCGACATTCCGTTGCGCACCGTGCATGGGAACGCCTCGTACCTGCGAGACGTTGCGACTCCGAAAGACACCAGCTTCATTCAGACCAACGTGGTCCGCGTGAACGGCGTGCGGCAGGTTTACGTCCCCGTCTATCGGCAGCTCGGATCGAGCACGCTGTCGGTGGTCAACAACCTGAAAGAGGCCGTGCCGAACATGCAGAATCGCTTGAGCCGCGGCGGCATCGATCTCAAGGTGGTAATGGATCAGTCCGTCTACGTCAAGCAGTCCATCGAAAGCCTCGCCGAGGAAGGCGTACTGGGCGCCGTCCTTTGTTCGCTCGTGATCTTGTTGTTCCTGGGCGAATGGCGCATGACGCTGATCGCGGTGATGACGATCCCGGTCTCGGTGCTCACCGCCATCATTGGCTTGTACTACACCGGCAACACGATTAACGTAATGACGCTCGCCGGATTATCCTTGGCGATCGGCCCGCTGGTCGATAGCGCCATCATTTGCTTGGAGAACACGCATCGCCATCTGGGCATGGGCGCCTCTCCCTCGGAAGCCGCCTTCTTGGGCGCGAGCGAAGTGGCCATGCCCGAGCTCGTGGCAAGTTGCTGCACGCTGCTGGTGCTCGCCCCATTGGCGATGATGCCCGGCATGGGTCAATTTCTTTTCAAACCCATGGCTAGCGCCGTCGCGTTCGCCATGATTGCCGCCTATCTGCTGTCGCGATCGTTCGTGCCTGCCCGCTGTGCAGGTTGGTTAAAAGCACACATCGGTCATCATGGGGACCACGATGGTGCAGCAGATCATTCTGCTCACGGCCATGCCCCGGCCAAGCGCGGATTGATCGGCCGCGCTTTTGCTCGCTGGGAAGCGATGATCGACGTCGGCATCGGTTGGTATGTGCGACGGCTGGAGAGCGTACTGAATCACCGCCTGCTAACGGTGGCGATTGCTGCGATCTTGCTGGTCGTGGTCGTTGTTGGGCTGGGCAGCCAGTTGCGGCGAGAGTTCTTCCCTGAAGTCGATGCCGGCGCGTTTGAGATGACGGTGCGAGCCCCCAGCGGAACGCGCATCGAAAAGACCGAGGAGTCCATCGCTTTGGTGGAAGGGGTCGTCAAGGACAAGCTCGGGGAAGACTTGCAGGTCGTGATCAGCGAGTTAGGCGTCACGCCCGACTGGTCGGCCGCATATACGCCGAATTCCGGCCCCATGGATACGATTCTGAAGATTCAATTGGAGGAGCACCGCCATCACTCCGCCCAGGAGTATGTGCATATTCTGCGCGAAGCGCTCACTCACGATAGCCGCTTCACGGGGCTGGAATTCGCATTCGACGCGGGCGGTATGATCCGCGGCGCCATGAACGAAGGCAAGTCGACGCCGATCAATATCCGCGTCGAAGCCAAAAACCTGGAAAAGGCTCGGATGGTGGCCGAAGAGATTCAGCGCGAAGTCGTCGGCGTCGACGGCGTCGTCGATTGCCGCATCATGCAGCGCTTGGATTATCCCCGCTACATCATCGACGTCGACCGCGCCAAGGCGGCCGACGCCGGGCTGAACCAGAGCGACGTGATGAGGAATATCGTCGCCGCCTTCAACTCCAGCATCCAGTTCAATAAGAAGAACTTCTGGATCGATCCTGTCAGTCACAATCAGTACTTCGTCGGCGTACAGTACCCGGAAGGGGACATCAAGTCGATTGATACGCTGAAGAACATTCCAATTACCAGCGCCGTACAGGCGAAGCCAATTCCGCTGGGCAATCTGATCAGCATCCGACGCGACCAGGTGCCCGCGGAAATCACTCACAACAACTTGGCGCCTGCCATCGATCTCGTGATGGGGGTCTACGGTCGCGACCTCGGGCACGTCGCCGACGATGTGTACCAGATTGTCGAACGGTACGGCATTCCCAAAGAGAACCAGAAGGCCGCCTGGACGCCATTCGATCCGACGTCGAAAGACAAGCAGACGGAGATGAAGGGCGCCCGATTGCTGATCAGCGGCGAATACTTGCGCATGCAAGACACGTTCCGCAACCTGGGTTACGGCATGATTCTGGCCGTGCTCTTGATTTACTTCTTGATGGTGGCCTTATTTAAGTCGTACATCACCCCGATCGTCGTCTTGTCGGCCGTCCCGGTCGGCGTCGTCGGCGTGGTGATCATGCTATACATCACCGGCACGCCGATTAACGTGCAGTCGCTGCTGGGCGTGATCTTCATGGTGGGAATCGTGGTTTCGAACACGGTGCTGCTAACCGACTTTGCCCAGAACCTGCGCATTCAAGACGGGCTCGAACCAACGGAGGCGATCCGCCGCGCCGCTTCAATTCGCGTCCGGCCGGTCGTAATGACGGCCTGTGCCGCCTTCTTCGCGCTGATCCCAATGGCCATGGCTCTGCAGCGAGGCAGCGAAGCAAACGCTCCGCTGGGCCGAGCGGTCATCGGCGGGTTGTTGGCTGGTTTGGTCACGACCTTGTTCGTCGTACCCGCCATGTATTCGCTGCTGGTTCGCGATGCCGAACCGCACGCGGGCGGCCAACCGCAGCCAAGCCACGCAGTCTAAACCACGGAACGCGACGCCCGGCTCGCGAATCGTTCGAGCCGGGCGCTTCCGTGGCTGTGCCGAGCCAAGGGGGCGAAGTTGGCCAGGTGTGCGCGGCCATCTTGGGCGAGTGGCCAACTTCGCTTGGGAGCGGTTGCAGCCCAGCATCGTGCATTCAAAGACGGCGCATTCGTAACGAACCCGCTCCGGCGGTGTCAATCCGGGCCAGCACCGTGCTGGCCTTCTGTCAGTCGTCGAATCCCGCGCCCGGATCGATGCAACTCGCTGATTTAGTTGATCTTGCGCTCGCGCCATGTTACGCTGATGCAAGCACCAGTTGCATTGGCTGAATGGTACGAAAACGGCTCACGATCTGAAGGAACGATCACGATGCTGCAAGTGACCGGAGACGGTTCGACGCGGACCTGCGACGGGGTGACTCGTCGCGATTTCCTGCAAGCCGGCGCTCTCGGCGCTATCGGACTTTCGCTGCCCGATTTGCTCGCCGCCGAGGCGGTGGGCGCCACCGATCCGAAGCAGGACAACCGCTCGGTCATCATGATCTTCAACCTGGGCGCCCCAAGTCAGTTAGATACCTGGGATCCTAAGCCTGAAGCCCCGAGTGAAATTCGCGGCCCCTTCCAGCCAATCAAGACCAGCTCGGCGGGGTTGGAAATCAGCGAGATTTTTCCCGGCATGGCGAAGCATGCCGACAAGTTCTCGTTGGTCCGCAGCTGTTTCCACACGGCAGCCGCCGTTCACGATACAGGGCATCAGATGATGCAGACCGGCCGGCTCTTTACCGGCGGCATTAATACGCCGCACGCCGGTTGCGTGCTGGCCTATCTGCGCGGCCGTAAGACCGATTTGCCCGCGCATGTCGTCTTGCCCGAGCCGATGGGCCGGACGGGCGGAAACTTGCCCCATGGACAGGACGCCGGCTTTTTGGGCAAGGCGCACGACCCGTTCGCGCTGATGGCCGATCCTTCGAAGCCGAACTTCAAGGTCCCCGACATGTTGCCGCCGCCGCAGATTGGCGAGGCGCGGCTTGATCGCCGCCGCCGCATGCGGGCCATCGTCGATGACACGGTGAAGAATTTTGAAGCCAGCGACAATGCCCAGTTGCTCGACAGCAATTTTCAGGCGGCTTTCCGGCTGATGACGAGCGTGCAGGCACGCGAAGCGTTTGATCTCTCGAAAGAGCCACAGCAGGTTCGCGAGCGCTATGGCATGAACCGCTTTGGGCAATGCTGTCTGCTGGCCCGCCGTTTGATTGAGGCGGGCGTGCGGTTCGTAACCGTGAATACCTTCATCACGGTCTTCGACGAAATTACTTGGGATATCCATGGCTCGAAGCCGTTTACCTCTATCGAAGGCATGCGCGACATCGTCGTCCCGATGTACGACCAGGCGTACTCGGCATTGCTCGAAGATCTCAGTCAGCGCGGCATGCTTGGCAATACGCTCGTCTGCAATTTGCAAGAATTCGGCCGGACGCCGCGCATCAATCCGGCGGGCGGACGCGATCATTGGCCGCAGTGCTGGACGGTGCACTTTGCCGGCGGCGGCGTGCAGGGCGGGCGGGTGGTCGGCCGCAGCGATCCGATCGGCGGCGTGCCGGCCGAACGTCCAGTCGAGCCCGCGGAAATTGTCGCTACGATCTACCGCAGCCTTGGTCTGAATTTGGAAACGAAGCTGCCCGGGCCGCAATCGCGTCCCTTCCCGCTGGTCGACTTCGGCAAGCGTGAGATTGAAGAACTGTTTTGAGAATCAATTGCGGCCGAAGACCTTTCCGGCGCGCCGCCTGAAATGGCCGGGCGCGCTGGCTGCCTGCTCGCCAGTCAACATGCCCGCCTTTGCTTAGCATTCCGATTCGCCGCCGCCGGCCCTTCGGCGGCATTGAATCGCAAGGAGTTCCTCATCTGATGAGTCCGAATCACGCTCGCAAAGTTCATTGGCTAATTGTCCTTTGCCTTTTCGTCGGTTATCTGGAAACCGCCGCTCGGGCCGAGGACTCGCTCGTCTTGCTTCCGGCAGAGATCAAACTTTCCGGCCCGGCCGCAAGTCAACAACTGCTTGTGGAGCAGTCGAAAGACGGCAGATTTGTCGCCCAGTTGACCGAGGAAGTCGTCTTTCAGTCGAGCGATTCGCAGGTCGTGACAATTGAAGAAGGTGAGGCGCGGCCAGTCGGCAACGGCGAGGCGACCATTACGGCGAGGATTGGAGAACGCACGGCCACGGCGAAAGTGAAGGTTGACGCGATGGAGCGGCCATTCTTCTGGAGCTTCCGCAACCATGTCGAAAGCGTGCTCGCTAAGGCGAGCTGCAGTTCGGGCGCCTGCCATGGAGCGCAGGCCGGCAAGAATGGCTTTAAGCTGTCGCTCCGCGGCTACGATCCCGAAGGGGACTTTCAGACGATTACCCGCCAGGCTCGCGGGCGGCGTATCGTGCCAAGCGATCCGGGCCGCAGCCTGATTCTGACGAAGCCCAGCGGCGCCGTGCCGCATAAGGGCGGTTTCCGCTTTCGCGCGGGCTCGCGCGAATATCGCGTGCTGGCCGAATGGATCGCGGCCGGAACCCCGGGCCCGAGCCCCAATGATCCGAGATTGACTCGGCTGGAGATCTTGCCCCCTTCGGCAGTCTTGAAGCCCGAGATGACTCAGCAGCTTATTTTGCTGGCCCATTTCTCCGATGGTCATGTCGAGGACGTCACGCGCTGGGCGAAGTACACATCGACCAATGAATCGGTCGCTCAAATCGGCGAAGACGGCCAGGTACGCGTCATGGGGCACGGCGAGGGCGCCATTACTGCCTGGTATTTAAGCCGTGTGGTGATTGCCACCATCAGCGCTCCCTACGAAACGCCTGTACCGCCCGAGGTCTTTGCCAAGGCCGAACGGCGCAACTTCATCGACGAGTTGGTGCTAGCCAAGCTGGCGAGCCTGAACATTCCCCCCTCGCCGCTGGCCAGCGACGGCGAGTTCTTGCGCCGGGCCTACATCGACACGATCGGCACGTTGCCGACCGTCGAAGAGACTCGAGCCTTTCTGGCCGATGCTTCGGCTGACAAACGCGATCGCCTGATCGAATCGCTGCTGAGCCGTCCGGAATTTGTCGATTACTGGGCCTATCGCTGGTCCGACTTGCTGCTGGTCAACAGCGAGAAGCTTCGGCCATCGGCGATGTGGGCTTACTACTCGTGGATCCGAAATCAGGTTGAAGCAAACACCCCTTGGGATGAATTCGCCCGGCAGGTCGTCACCGCTCAAGGCAGCACTTTGGAGAATGGAGCCGCGAACTATTTCGTGCTGCACCAGGATCCGTTGGAGATGGCCGAGACGACGACCTTGGCCTTCTTGGGCATGTCGATCAACTGCGCGCGGTGCCACAACCACCCGCTGGAGAAATGGACTAACAATCAGTATTACGCGATGGCCAACCTCTTCGCCCGCGTGCGGCTCAAGTCGCTCCCCGGCGATGGCAACACGGTCGTGTTCGCCGCCAGCGAAGGCGACCTCGTGCAGCCGCTGACCGGCAAGCCGCAGCCGCCAACGCCGCTCGACGGCGAACTGCTCGCGATTGCATCGGCTGAAGACCGGCGCGTGCACCTGGCCAAGTGGCTTACGTCGCCAGAGAATCCTTACTTCGCTCGCTCCATCGCGAACCGGGTGTGGGCCAATTTCATGAACGCCGGCCTGGTCGAGATGGTCGACGACATGCGGCTGACCAACCCGGCAAGCAATGAAGAACTGCTCTCGGCGGCGGCGAAGCACCTGGTCGACAACCATTTCGATCTCAAGGCGTTGATGCGGGCGATTCTGCAATCCAAAACCTATCAGCGATCCAGCCAGCCGCTGCCAGAGAATCAGGCCGACACGCGTTTCTATTCGCGATATTACCCGCGCCGGATGATGGCCGAGGTATTGCTCGACGCCATTTCGCAGGTGACCGGAGCGCCGACGCAATTTGCCAACTATCCCGCCAGTTGGCGCGCCATGCAGTTGCCGGACGCCAACGTCAATTCGTACTTTTTGAGAACCTTTGGCCGGCCGGAGCGGCTCGTGACTTGCGAATGCGAGCGGACCGCCGAGCCGACCATGGTGCAAGTGCTGCACATCTCCAACGGCGACTCGCTTAACGACAAACTGCAGGCCAAGGGCAACTGGCTGGAAAAACTGCTCGCTGACAATTTGCCCGACGACCGCTTAATTGAAAACGTCTATCTTAGCGCGCTGGCACGGTTTCCGACCGCCGACGAGAAGCAAAAGCTGTCGGCGGCCTTGGCCGAAGCGGGCCAGGACAAGCGTCAACTCGTCGAAGACTTGTTCTGGAGCGTGTTGAGCAGCCGAGAATTCCTCTTCAATCATTGAGCTGGCATGAAACGATTGCGACATCATCTTTGCGTTGTGACGCCACAGACCGCGGCGCGCCGTTTGAGCTGCATCTTAGGCGCTTTCTTGGCGGCGTGCGTCGTGTCGGCAAGAGCGGATGAACCTGCAAACACTCCCGCCCCTGACTACAATCAGCAAATCGCCCCCATCTTCAAGCAATACTGCCAAGGCTGCCACAACGCCAAAGACAAAGAAGGCGGTTTGATCCTGGAGAGTTATGAAGCTTTGCTGCGCGGCGGCGACGGCGGGACGGCTCTCCTGCCCAGCAAGAGCGATCAGAGCCGCTTGCTGCTCGTGTTGACTGGCAAAGCCGAACCGGCGATGCCGCCAGAAGGAAACGAGGGCCCCTCGGCGGCGGAAGTTGCGCTATTAAAAGCCTGGATCGATGCGGGCGCTCAGGGGCCCAGCGGACAGAAGCCCGATCCGACCGTGCTCGTAACGCCCAAGGTCGCGCTACTGGCGCCTGCACGGCGCTCGATCAACGCCGCCGCCATCAGTCCCGACGGTAAGCTCGTCGCGCTCGCTGGCTATGGCGAAGTGCGGCTCGTCGCGCTGGACAGCCGGCAAGTTGTCCGCACTTTGACGGGTCATCGCGGCAATGTTACAGATGTGTCGTTCTCGACCGACGGGAACCGACTGGTGACAGCCGCTGGCGAGCCGGGCGTGTTCGGCGAAGTCAAAGTCTGGAACGTCGCCGATGGCGCGCTGGTTCGCACAATTGTCGGTCATGCCGATAGCCTCTACGCCGCAGCGCTCAGCCCCGATGGCAAGTGGATCGCCACAGGCAGCTACGACCAACAGATTAAGCTCTGGGACGCAGCGACGGGACAGGAGCAGCGTACGCTGATTGGACACAATGGCGCCGTATTCAGCCTTTCGTTTAGTCCTAGTAGCAAGCTGTTGGCCAGCGCCAGCGCGGACCGCACCGTGAAACTTTGGGATTCCGCTACCGGCGCGCGGCTCGACACATTTGGCCAGCCGCTGAAAGAAGTCTATTCGGTGGCTTTCAGCCCTGACGGCAAACGCGTGGCCGCCGCAGGCGTCGACAACCGCATTCGCATCTGGCAGTTGAGCGAGACGGCTAAGGAGGGAACCAACCCGCTCGTGATTACTCGCTTCGCCCACGAAGGTCCGATCATCCGGCTGGCATACTCGCGCGACGGCAAGACGCTCGTCACATCGGCCGAGGATCGCACCGTGCGCGTCTGGAATGCTGACGCAGTCATCGAGCGGCAGTCGCTCGAGTCGCAGCCCGATTGGCCGAGCGCGTTGGCGTTGGCCCCCGACAACAAGACTTTGCTCGTCGGCCGGCTCGACGGTTCATTCGCGCTTTATAACGCCGAATCGGGCCAGGTGATTCCTCCGCCCAAGCCGGAACTTGCGTCGCTCTCGCAGCGCGGAATCCAACGCGGGGCCGCCGCGAAGCTAGTGGTCCGAGGCAAGAACCTGCTTGGCGCTCCGGCGGTTCAATTCAACCATCCTCAGCTGATGGGCAAGATCGTACCAGGTGATACGGAAAAGGCAGACTCGCTGATCGTGGAGATCTCGCCTTCCGTTTCCGTGCCGCGCGGCAGTTACCAGCTTTCGATCGTGACGCCGGGCGGCGCCAGTGCGCCGCTGGCCATTGAAGTTGACGATCTGCCGCAAGTCTCCGAGGCCGAGCCAAATAATCAACCCGCGCAAGCGGCGGCAATTGGGCTGCCTCTCGGCTGGTGGGGCGTGCTTACTCAGCCCGGAGACGTCGACCATCTCCGCTTTGACGCGCGCGCGGGTCAGATGATCGTCTGCGAGCTGGCCGCGAAAAAGCTGGGCTCTGCTTTGAACGGCATGCTCACGCTGCTCGATCCCGATGGACGCGTGATCGCCTCGAACAACGACTTCGATGGACAGGAAGATCCGCTCGTCGCTTATCGCATTCCCGCGGATGGGCGATATACGGTGCGCGTCAACGATCTCGCTCGCGCCGGCTCCGAAAAGCATTTCTATCGGCTTTCGATCGGCGAATTGCCGCTCGTCACCGGCTGTTTCCCGATGAGCGTGCCTGCGAACCAGGAAAGCGAAGTACAACTGACGGGTTACAACGTTCCCGCCGACGCGCGCGCCAAGCTGCCTGCCGGACCGGCGGGCGAACGCAGCGTGCCGATCGACGCGAACCGCTTCCGCACCGCTCGTGTTCTCTCGGTGCTGGCGACGAACGAACCCGAGTTGATCGAAGCCGAGCCGAACGAAGACCCGCAGCATGCGACCGTGATCGCGGCGCCGGGGCACGTGAACGGCCGTCTGATTTCGGGCAGTCCAATGGCGCCGGACGTCGACCTGTTCCGGTTCGAATCGAAGGCGGGACAAAGCTGGATCATCGAAACGCTCGCGGAGCGCCGCGGCTCGCCGGTCGATACGAAAATCGAAGTGCTCGATGACAAAGGGCAGCCGATCGAACGTCTGCTGTTGCAAGCCGTGCGCGACAGTTACATCGAATTCCGCGGAGTGGATTCCAATGGAGCGGGGGTCCGCCCGAAGAATTGGGAAGAAATGGAGCTCAACGAGTACGTTTACTTGCAAGGCGAAGTCGTCAAGGTATTTCGCATGCCGCAGGGGCCTGACTCGGACATGCAGTTTTACACGTCTGCCGGACTGCGGCGCTGCTTTTTCGACACCAGCGCCACCAGCCACGCCTTGGGCGATCCGATTTATACCGTCGAGCCCCACACTCCGGGCGAGAAGCTTGTGCCCAATGGGCTTCCCGTGTTTCCGCTTTACTATGCCAACGACGACGAATCGGAACGTAAGTTCGGTCGCGATTCTCGCTTGATGTTTACTGCTCCCGCGGACGGCGCCTATCTGGTGCGCGTCAGCGACGTGCGCAACTTCGGCGGCGATCGTTTCGTCTATCGGCTCTCGGTGCGACAGCCGGAGCCTGATTTCCGCGTAACGCTCGCTGAAACCAACCCGTCTGTCCATGCCGATAGCGGCAGACGGTTGACCTTCCGCGCCGAGCGCAGCAATGGCTTCGACGGGGACATTACCATCGATGTGACCGGCTTGCCGGCCGGTTTTCGTATCTCGACGCCGGTCGTCATTCAAGCGGGGCATGCCGAAGCGCGGGCGGTGCTGAACGCTGCGGCCGACGCTGGCGCCGCGCCCGCCGATGCCTGGAAGAGCGTCAAAATCTCGGCCAAAGGCGAACTCGCAGGACAGGCGGTAAGCAAAGAGGTCAACTCACTGGGTCAGGTAAAGCTGGAACCGAAACCGAACCTGATCGTCCGCCTTGAGCCGGCCGAACTGACGATTGCCCCAGACACGACGATCACAGCCACGCTCAAGGTGGAGCGAAATGGCTTTAACGATCGCGTCTCATTCGACGTGGACAATCTGCCGCACGGCGTGATCGTCGACAACATCGGTCTTAATGGCGTCCTCATCCCCGAAGGACAGACCGAGCGGCAGATCTTCCTGACGTGCGCCAAATGGGTCGAGAATCTCGATCGTCCGTTCCACGCCGTTGCGACGAACGCAGGCGCCCAGGCTTCGGCGCCGGTAACGCTGCACGTGCGCCGGCCCGACACGGTCGCGCAGGCGTCTCAAGGGAAGTGACCCGATGTCTGCGATTCAACACCAGACGTGGAATGCCGCGCTCTACGACCGGCGGCACGCGTTTGTCTTTCAGCATGGGGCCGATCTGCTTGCTCTGCTGCAGCCCAAACCGGGCGAGCGCATTCTCGATCTCGGCTGCGGCACCGGCCACCTGACGTCGCAGATTGCGACCGCCGGCGCCGCGGTGCATGGCATCGATGCATCGCCTGAAATGATCGCTCAGGCGCGGCAGGGGTTTCCGCAGTTGTCGTTTGAGACGGCGGATGCGACGAGCTTTCGCATTGCCGAGCCGTTCGATGCCGTGTTCTCCAATGCCGTGCTGCACTGGGTCAAGCCGCCCGAAGACGCGGTGCGTTCGATCGCAGCGGCGCTCAAGCCCGGCGGGCGTTTTGTGGCCGAGTTCGGCGGCCGCGGCAATGTCGCCAAAATCGTCGCCGCAATTAATACGGCGGTTGCCGCCGCGCTCAAGCTCGACGCGGTCGACGTCAACCCATGGTACTACCCGAGCGTCGGCGAATACGCGACATTGCTTGAAGTGGCAGGTCTCGAGGTGCGATACGGAGTCCTGTTCGATCGCCCCACGCCGCTCGACGAAGGCGAACAAGGCCTGATCAATTGGCTGCGCATGTTCGCCGCACCATGTTTTGCCGCAATCGAGGAAGCGGACCGAGAACGTGTCCTACAGAATGCTATGGAACAGGCGCGGCCGGCGCTATGGAACGGGGCGCAATGGATAGCCGACTATCGGCGGTTGCGGATCTTCGCCGTAAAGACCGAATAAGTTCACAAGCGGAATTACCTCGGCGCTCTGTCCCCAAACCTTCGCGGAGTCCATCGAGACTACGATCTCATGTGCGATCTGCACAGCACGATGAATGGGGGTCTGCATCGCGCGGCGCTGCCAGTCGGACCGAGACGGTACGGCTTTGTCGCTTGTGTAGCCTTATCGCTTCGAGTCATGCTTAGCGCCGCGTGCAACGTCGCACTCGCGGGCGACGACACAAGTCAAAACCCGGCATCGCGAGAGTTGCCTAATGCCTGGACAATGGCTGCGGCGCGTGAGGATGTTTGGGGCGAGGCTTCGCTGCTTGCGCCCGGCGGGCCCAGCTACGAGTTCTTTCGCGATCTCTTGCCTCCGCTGCGTTATGCGAACACCGAATTCCGCCACTATCCAATCATGCTGAGCGCACCGGCTGCAGCGACGAAGGTTCGCTGGATCAGTAGCGGCAGCGCCATCAACGCTCGGGCGAACAAAAAGCCAATGTGGCGAGAGGTCGGCTATCCGGTCGCATTTTATGTCGGCGAAAAAGGAGAGCGATTCGGAGAAGATCTTGAACGTCTCGAAGGGCCGAGGTACGCGGACGGTTTTCTGCCGATTGTCGAGATTGCCTATCGCCATGAGGGAACGCGCTACAAACAGGAAGTTTTTGCGTCCGTTAACGAAGCGCTGGCCGCCCGCGGCGCCGCGCTCGTGCGGTTTACGGTCGGAGGTTCGCCGGGACGAGTAAGTGTCGGAGTCGGTGCAGAAGGACAGCTGGCGTGGGCTGCCGGGGTACTGACGGACAAGCAGGACCGCGTGCTCATTCAAGCCGACGATCACTGGCGCTGGGACGACGCCACGCATACATTACACGCGGAGCTCGCGACCGGCCAATCTGCGGCTCTGGCCGTTTACTCGCAGCCTCTCGTCGAGGGCTCGCCTGCTTTTTCCGAGCAAACGTACGAGGCGGAACGCGCAGTATGCGTGAAACGTTGGCAGGAACTACTCGACCGCGGGGCCCGCTTTGACGTTCCCGAATCGATTGTTCAAAACGCCTGGAAGTCGCTGGTGATCGGCAACTTCATGATCGCGGTCGGCGACCGCATGCATTATAGCGCCGGCAACGCCTACGACCACTTGTACGAGGCCGAATGCGGCGACGCCGTCCGTGCGATGATGCAATATGGGCAGTTGGCTGATGCGCGGCGCATGATTGGCCCGCTTTTGGCGTTCAACCGAGCTGCAACGCGATTCCATGTCGCCGGACAGAAACTGCAACTGCTCGCCGATTATTACTGGACGACGCGTGACGCCGACTATGTGCGCGAGAAACGAGAGGCCTGGCAAGCCGCCGTGGAACTTATCCGCTCCAATCGCCAGGAATCGAACGGTCTGCTGCCGCCCGACAATTACGCCGGCGACATCAAGCAACAGGTGTTGTCGCTGAACTCGAATGCAAACTGTTGGCGCGGTCTGCGCGATATGGCCGCTGTGCTAGCCGACATGGGCGAGGAAGACGCGGCTGCGGAGTTGCGGCAGTACTGCCACAAGTTCCGCAGCGCGATTCATGACGCGGTGGCGAAGAGCGAGCGCCGCGAGGTGCAGCCGCCATTCATTCCTCTCTCGCTGCTGTCCGACGAGGCTCCTTATGACCCGCTTACGGCGACGCGATTAGGAAGCTATTACGATCTGATGGCGCCGTACATCATCGGCTCGGGCGTCTTTCCGCCGGGATCCGAGCGCGAGACGTGGTTGATCGAGTATTTGCGCCAGCACGGCGGGATTGCCATGGGCATGATCCGCAGCACGCCGCATCAGGGCGAATTCGACGGCGAGCCGGGCGTCAATGTGCTCTACGGTCTTCGCTATGTGTCGGCGTTATCACGGCGAGACGACCGGGGCCACGTCCTGGCCGGCTTTTACGGCCAGCTTGCCCAGGGAATGACGCGTGATACATTTATCGGCGGCGAAGGCTCACGATTCTTCCACGGCGATCGCTTCGGCCGTTCCTTCTACCTGCCGCCCAATAGCGCCTCGAACGCCATGTTTCTTTCGACGCTGCGCCAATTGCTGGTTCAGGACTGGGATCTCGACGACGACGGGCGCCCCGAGACATTGCGATTACTCTTTGGCGCCCCCAGCCCGTGGCTCGAAGATGGCAAACAGATCTCCGTTACTCGCGCGCCGACGGCATTTGGCGAACTCTCCCTACGACTTGAATCGAAGTTGAGCCAGGGCGAAGTCTTGGCCACGCTGGAGGCGCCGCCTCGGGCGCCAAAGCGGTGGTTGCTGCGGTTGCCGTTGCCGGACGACTGGCGCGTTGAGTCGGCAGTCGAGGCGCCTGGAAGCGAGCTGCCCTTGCAGAACGACGGCGCAATAGAACTGGACGCGAAGCGCCGCACTCATTCGATTCGCTTTCGCGTCGTTCGAAAGGAACGCGGCGACCCTCGTTGACAACGCGTAATCGTGGAAAGGCCGCCGTCTGTCCCATCAACTAATCGCAAGCGTTTGTAAGTCGGCCTGCAACTGGCGCCGACTCGATTCATCTTGGATCAGTTCGGCGAGCCTCGTCGCCTCCTCAACGCAGCTTCTCGCTTCGCCGTGTTCGCCGCACAACGATGCAGCGCGGCCCAGGCACTCATAGGCGTACGCCAGATAGAAAGGTTCTTCTTCGCGGCTGCTCTCCAGGCAAAGCCTGGCGAATGAGCGAGCAGGTTCGCCGTAGCCGAGCATCGCCAAGACCCGCGAGACTTGCCAATAACCAATCGATCGATTTCTCGGCGTCACATCGGGTCGCTGGAGCCAATGCCAAAGGGATGCCGCCGCGGCAGCAAGCATGTGAGCGTCGTCGGCAGCCGAGCGCGTGCTCTTGTCGATCAGATCCCAGGCGGTGTTGAAGCACTGCGCCGAGAAGAAACGATGTCCCGCGTTGACGTCGAACTCGCCGGCCATAGTCGTTCCTCGTGGTTGCCGATTCGTTCTGGCCGGTTACTGGGTTCTGGCTTTACCCGAGGCGACAGGCAACGGCGCGCCAAGCGTATCGCCATTGGGCTTAAAGCCGCCGCCGTCGACGTCTACATAGATGGGATTAGAAATAGCGATCGGCATGTCCTTGGCGTGGTCGGGTCCCATCACAGGACCGAGCGTCGATTTCTCGCCGGCCGCCGCGACAATGACGTGCGTATCGCCCTTGAGCGCGAGTGGAATCTTTTGCTCGAACTTGACCGCGCCGCCGGCGAACCGACCAGGGGTCGTCTCGCGCGTGAAGTTCAACGATTCTTCGGCTCGGCCATTGAGGAGGATCTGCACGCGATCGATGTCAAACCAATTCGGACATTGCACGCGGACTGTAAGGGTCGCTTTACCGCCCGAAGCGACGACATCATCGCCAGCCGTGCCGCTGCTCTTGTCGCCCGCCTGGTCCGCCGCCAACAGCAGCTCGAGATACGGTCCGCTAGTCATCATCATGTGGCCATGTTCGGCGGCGTGCACCATGTCGAGCGTTTTTACCTGAGCGGGGTCGTCCGTGGAGCTTTCCAGGTAGATGCGCAAAAACCCCGAGCCGTGGAAGTTGTAATGCGCATCGGTATTGACCACTCCCGGGATGCGATATCCCTGGTTGAGCAATTGCAGCCAGTTGACGATCGTGTTATTGCGGCTCTTCCCGCCCGAACTCGTCACCGGGGGCTGGAAGATCATATGCGGCGGATGCACTTCGATCGCGTCCATAAAGGGGAACGCCTTACGGAAGCCGCTGTCGGGCTGGCCGTCGCCATCCTTGTCATAGAATAAGTGACCGATGTCCGGATGATTCTGCTGCACCAGTTTCTCGCTGTTACCGTCCCAGAGCGCCAGCCGTTCAATCTTGACTTCCATGTCGGCGTCGGAAAGCGGCGCCCCGTCATCTTGAGTTCTCGGCTTGCGAATGAGCGGGAATGCGTTGTGATGGTTCACATCGCCCGGATTGTCGGTCAGCTCAATTCCGGTGCAGGTGGCCATCAACCGCTCGACGTCCAGTCGCTTCAAATGCGGCTCGTACGTCGACAGCCGATTATGTTCCGTACAAGGAGCGAACTCGATGTGCTCGCAAAGCAAGTTGAGGACGCGACCCAATTGGCTCGACGTGTTGTCGCCCGAAGGGCTCGAGTGGCTATGGAAGTCGGCGCTAATCCAGCCAGGCGTATGCACGCTGCGGACGAGCACCGCTTCGAGCGGCGCCTCGGAGCCTCGTTTAATTTCGAGCTCGGCGAACACCGCGTCATGCTCCGGGCCGTAGCTGACAATCGCCTCGTACTTGCCCGGGGGAAGCGGATAGCGGAAGCGACCGTTCTCGCTGTAGTAAACATTGTGAACCGCCCATTCCCCGCTCTGATGGCCGAAATTCGGATCAGGCGTTCCGTCGCGACCGCGAAATTGCACCTTGCAAGGGATAGGCCCGCCCTGTTCGTTCGTGATATGCGCTGTAACATAGCCCGCCTTCGGCAGTTCCACGCGATGCGACTTGCCTGACAAGTCGATCTTCTGAGAACCGTAACTGGGCGCCGAAACGGTTGCGGCAAATGTTCCCTCAGGCAATTCAAATCGCAATCGGCCCGTCGCATCGGTGCGGCCATTCGCGTAGCGCGCATCGCCTTGTCGCACTTCGATGTCGACGCCCGCCAATTCGTTGCCGTCGCCATCGCGCACTTCGAGCTCAACCGCATGCTGCTTTGCGCCCGCCAATCGGTTGGCGATGCCGCGAGCTCCTAACAGTGTTGCGGCGGGGAATAACCGGCGCGAGAAGCGCGCCGTTTCTCCGGGCTTGAGCGTGATGCGCGCCTGGCCGTCCTTCAGATAGTGGATCGTCGAGTTGCGGGCGTCCGATTTGGCTTCGACCGAACGGCCCTCGGCGACTAACCCGTACGCCTGATCAAACCATTTGTCATAGGCCCAGAACCAGGGTCCCGAACCATCGGGCGATTTTTCGAAGCTCATATCGGCCCGCATTTCATCGGCGAGAATCGCTTCCTGCGGTTGCTGGCCGCCATTCGTGTAACTGGTTTCAACGAGCACCCAATCCCAGCCGTCTTCCAGAGTGTAGCGGACCTCGGCCGCGGGCTTGTCGGCGGCGCCTTCCGCTTTGCAGACCAGGCTCGCTGACTTCGTATGGATAACAGGCGGCTTCGCCTCAATCGATTTGACATCGGCGGCGCCAAGCGCCGCCGCTCGCCAGTCCATTTGCCTGCCGCCCGGATAGAAGGCACTGAGCTGATCGTTCTGGCGGTCGGTGCGAGTCAGATCGATGATCGCGCCGCCAACATTGCGCACGGTCATGTTGGCGTTCCGGCCCGCGATCGGCTGCGCAACGACGATGACGATCTTGTCGTTGCGCAATACAAAATCGCCGTAGATGCAGTCGACTTCTTTGCCGCGCGGCGCGTATTCATCCCAGGTTTCCGGCGACAGCGTCGTTATTTCAGCAGCGGGCGCAGCCCCAGCCAGCGAGAGTAACATGGCAACAGCCGAGAATAGGCAAGAGAACGGAAGTTTCATCAGCGGGGCTCGTGAAGCAGGAAAAGGCGGTTAATGTCCACGGCGGTCGGCGCAAGAGCCGTGCTGTGCGAGCGAAGTCAAAACGGCGCGATTATATCCCGCCGCATCCAGAATAAAAGGAAAACCGCCGGAAAAGGCCATCGGCGTCAGATGTAACGATCGTCGTCGGCGCTGCAATTTTATGGCCGGCAAGGCGCAGCAGCGCCGTCGCGGGTTACTGCATCTTGCCGCCCAACACGCGAATGCGCCGTGGGGACCAATCCGGCAAGCGTCGCGGAGAAGGCGATAGAGGCGGGCGGGACCAATCGAGATTCAGGCTGGCCAGTTGGCGGCGAATCGCGGCAAGATCCCATAGGTGCACCGTCTGATCGTCGTGTTGCGTCAGCAGCAGATTTTCCTCGCGATTGAAGCACAGCGGAATGCTGGCCTCTAATGAGACGATCTCTTCGCCCGTGAGCGGGTCTACAAGCCGTACCCGATCCGGGGATGTATTGACCGCCAGCATCGAGCTGTCCGGCGAGAAGATGCCGGCGCCTGTTCCGCCCGCGTCGATGCGGCCGGTGCGAATCGTTTCCCACGTTTTCGCATCGACCAGGCGCCCTCCCTGCGAGGCGCCGGCCCACAACCATAGGCCATTGAGACTAAAGGCCAGCATCGTGCCGTTGGGGTCAGGCCAATGATCAACCTGCTCTTGGCTCCTTGTGCTCCAGCGGCGCACCGCCGGATGGTGATCGCTCCAGGTACCACCTACGACCCAGGCGCCGTCGGGACTGATGGCAATCCGCGACGGATTGGCATGCGGACCGCGAAATAACAACCGCCGTTTGATCAGGTCGTAGATGAACAGCTCTCCATAGGAGCGGTCGGCGACTGCGAGCGTGCGACCGTCGCCGCTGATCGCACCGAACTCCGGCAGGCTCGATGCTGACAGTCCTAACGGCTGCGGCGGACCAATGAGCAGTTTGCGCGTCTTTCGACAAGCCAATCGGAGCGGCCAGCGAATCAGGCCGCCGGCCCCCCAAGTGATCACTCCCCCGCCGGCTCGTTCAAAACTTGCCAGCCGCACGGGGCCGATGTCCAACCAACCGATCTCGGCTCCGCTCGCCAGGTCGCAGAATCGTACTCCGTCCTGCCGGGCCAGCGCCACAAGGCGGCTTTCGGCATCCATTTCAGCGTACCAGAGGCGCTCATTTGTGGCGGTTTGCATCACGCTCCGCTCGCTGCCTTGGGCCACTCGCCAGACGCCGATTTCGGAACCGGAGAAGGCGAGTTTGCGGTCGTCGGCGCGGAAGGCAAGCGCCAGCCCAGGCATGCGTGCCAGCGCCGCACCCGTACGAACGTTCCAGACCTGCGTGCGATCATCCCAGCCGTGCGAGACAAGCAAATTGCCTCGATGATTAAAGAACACGTGCACGGCCGCGCTTCGATGCCCCTCGAGAGTTCGCTGTCGTTCTCCCGTCTGGCTGTCCCAGAGGTAAACGCAATGGTCGGCGCAGCCAGTAGCGACTAGCTCGCCGTCCGGACTCCACGCGACTCCGCGAACAATTTCGGGGTGCTGCAAGGTCTGCAGCACAATCCCTCTTTCGTAGTCCAACAGCTTCACGTTCGTTGCGCCGGAGGCGGCCAAAACGGAGCCCCGCGGGGCCAACCGGACGGAGTGCGGAACGAGTCCGAGCGCCCAACTCGCGACCTGCTTGCCAGTCGCCGTCTCATAGAGCGCCAGCGTTCCGTCGGAACGTCCTGCCGCCAATAAACGTCCGTCGGCCGAGAAGTCCATCGCCAGCGCATGAATCCCTTCTGGTACGTTCATCACCGCGCGGCCTTGCTCGAGATTCCAGAGCGATAAGTCGTGCGCCGCATCATAGTGCATGGCCACAGCCAGTTGTTTGCCGTCGGGGCCGAAGCGAACAATGGTATGGCGCAATGATTCGGTCGGGCGTCCGGCTACAAGCCGATAGCGTTCTCCGCCATCGGGCCAACTGCGCACGATAATCGCTCCTTGCTTATCGCTATAGGCAACTCGATCAAAGGCATTGTTAAAATCGGGGGCGCCAATAAGGCCGTCGATCGGCAGCGTACGTTCGACTTCGACGTCAAACAGCGCCAGACAGGCGATCGCTTCATTGCGCAATTCGATCGAGCAGCGAATTTCCGCTGCTTTGCGCAGCGTCTCAAAGCTGGCGAATCGCCGGCCAGGCCGTCCGCTCAAGCGACTCGCCTGCGCTTGTGCAAGATAGGCGCTGTGCAGGTTTTCTGCGGCATTGGCGCGAGCTGCTTCGGCGCGGCGCCATTGCCAGCAGGCGCCGGCTAAACATAAAGTCATTAAGCCCGCAAAGAACACGCCTGCTGCGGCGATGCCTGGCTGGCGCTGAACCCATTTCGCCCCGCGCGTCCCCAGGCCCGCGGGCTTTGCCTGAATCGGCTCGTTCGCCAAAAAACGAGCGAGATCCGTGGCCAGTTCGGCGGCCGAGGCATATCGCTTGTGCGGCTCTTTCGACAGACATTTGAGGCAGATCGTTTCCAAATCGAGCGGAACGCAGAGATTACGCCGCCGCGGCGCGACCGGTTCATGTTCCAGCACTTGCACCAGCATGTCGACCCGATTGCATTCGAACGGCGGACGTCCCGTCAACATCGCGTACAATACCGCGCCGAGCGAGTAGACGTC
>JAICIG010000068.1 GCA_025924495.1 Pirellulales bacterium
CTTGCCGATAGGCGCTGCCGCGCTCGTAGTAAGCGCGGACGTTACGCGGCTCGAGGCGAATGAGTTCGCTGTAATCGGCAATCGCAGCCTGGATGTCGCCTGATCCAACATGGGCCCGAGCAACATGAGCATAGAACTCCGGTTCCCCCGGCTGAATGCGGATGGCTTCCGCGTAATCGGCGATGGCCGGCTGCCATTGGGACAGAGCCGCGTGCGCCTTGCCGCGCCGAAAACGAAGCTCGGCATTCTCCGGCGCGGCAACGATCAGCCGATCGAGATGCCACAACGTTCCCCAAGGATTGGCCGCCATCTCGTAAGTCTGGACCTGCTGCCGATGCCAGTCGGCGCGATCGCCGACCTGGAGACTGCTCAGCGTAGGAAAACGCTTCTGAAAGTAATGCCAGTGATCCAACCACTCGGCGGCGGTCAGTCCGGTAATATCTCCCAATTCCAAACGGTAACCGGACAGCTGCTCTGCCAAACGTACCAGATCGTCGCCGCCCAGCTCGGCAGGTTCCGCCAGTCCCGCGAGGTCGAAAACAGGGATGGGCAGTGCCTGGCCGGCAACAACCGCGCGGGCCCCATCGGCGTCGAAGAATGCCGACATGGGGAACCAACCCGACTTTCCGGCGGAGAAAGCCGGCGCCAGCGGCTTGCCGGCATGAAGCTCCCAAAGCCGAGCCTTTCCGGATTTGACGGAGACGAGAGCCAGTTTGCCATCGGGTGAAAAGGCTGCCGCACAGACGACGTCGCCATGCCTGAGCGCAGGGCATGCCAACCGGCCGTCGCGCCAATTCCAGACGCGCGCCATGCCGTCGCTGCACGCCGTCAAAACCCGATCTCCTTCCGGGCTGAAGCAGGCGCCGAACAGCTCGGCCGGATGGACCAGCGGCGCAGCCGCCAATTCGCCTGTGGCGAGATCCCAAATGCGCGCCGCGCGGTCTCTGGAGGCGGTTACCAGCCAACGCCCGTCATTAGAAAACTCGGCTGTCCGGCAATGCTCCGTATGTTCCAGCGGCGGCAATCGCCTTTCGCCGCTGACCGAATCCCAGAGATGAACTTGAGGCACGAGCCCGCTGGTGACGAACGTCTTGCCATCAGGAGAAAACCGAACGGAGCTGTACAGATTTTCCGACCAGGTTTGCCCGCCATGTTCCAGGCATTTGAGAATACGGCCCTGCCTGGCATCGATGAGCAGCCCCTGGCCGCCGCCGCATAGAACGACGAGACGCTGACCGTCGGGGCTGTACTCGACGCTTCTCGGCTCGGATGGCATTGGCAGGGCGTCGCCAAGCGGCTCGCCGGTTCGCCAGTTCCACCTTTGCAGCCGTCCCGCCCGTCCGTCCGCAACCGCCGGGGCGCCACGTTCGAAACCGCTCTCGGCCGTGGAAGACATCGTCGCCGCGCTCGTTCCGTCCGGCGAGAGGGCGGCGTCGGTGAGCAATCCCCCCGCCTCTAGATTTGGCCCGGCGGGTTGGCCGCTGGCGATATCGTAAACGCGCGTCCGCCTCATGTGGTTCGGCCACCAGCCGCTACCGGACGGAATCGCCATTCGCCCGTTGGGGCTCCGGCGTACGTAAGTCATGCCCCCTTCATACGCCAGGCGCCGTTTGTCTTCCTCCTCGCTCGGCATTCTGCAAATCCGAACCAGTCCGTCTAATTGTGCCGTGGCAAAGAACTGACCTGTGGGAGAGAACGCAATCTGTGCAACCGCGTCTTGGTGCAGCAGAGGAACGCTTTGGAGTTCGGCCCCGAGAGGAACCGACCAATATCGGACCCGGAAACTGCTTCCCGTGAGCAGCGTTTGTCCATCCGGGCTGAAAGCCGCTTCTACCTTGTAGGCGTGGACCATCCTCTGGCCGACCGGACCAGGCGGATTGACGGACCAAAGCTGTGCTTCGAAATTGTGGCAGACGACAAAGTGTCGGCCATCGTTGCTGGGTACAATCGCATTCACGTCCCCCGCCGCCACCTTGCGCACTTCCTTTCCAGTGGCGGCATCGCACCAGACGGCGCCGTCCTGGCGCCGCACAATCAACGCCCGATCGTCATCGATGAAGAGCGGCTTGATCGGATTTTCCCGATCGCTAAAACGCCCCAGGTTCGCAAGCGGGGCAAAGAGCGGACTCGCGCTCGACGCGTCCGGCGACAGGGCAAAAACGCGAGCCAATCCGTCGCGACAAGTCGTCGCGAGGCGGTCGCCGCGCGTGTTGAATGCCAAATGCCTGACAGTTTGCGGATGAACCAACTCGGCCGTGACGAACTCCGCGGAACGACAATCCCAGACGCGCACCTTGTCGCTTCCGGCGGCCAGCAAATTGCCGTCCATGCTGAATGCAAGCGACTGAATCGCGCCAGGCAGCGCGAATTGCTGAACCCGCTTACCGCTGGGAAAGGCGAACGCCTCGACGGCGCCGTTCGACCTTCCGATAACGTAGCGACTGCCGTCCGGGCTCCACAGCGCGGCGCCGACAGGATTATCCTCGGCTTCCAGCGATACCGTCCGCTTGGCGCGAACATCCAGCATCAGGCACTTCCCGCGCTGAGAAACGAGCAGCAAATGCTCGCCGTCGGGATGAAATGACCAATCTTGGAGAGGGCCCTGGAGCGACGCCGCCATGATCGGCGACGGAATCTGCCGGCTCCAGAAGCGAAACCGCTGGCGATTGGCTTGCGTCCGCTCGAGATCGTTACGAGTTTCGTCCGCGGTTTCGCCCGGCGCCGTCAGGCGCGCGGCATTAGCAAACCAGAGCACGGCCTGCCCGGCTTCGCCGCGGTCTCCGGCAGTCAGCCCCGCCGACGTGTAGGCGTCGGCTAAACTTCGTTGCAGGTCGCGGCGAGCTTCGTCGGCCATCTGCAAAGCATTCGCTGTCTGCGTTTGCTTTTCCTTAATCTGGACACGATCGCTTAGCGCCAACCACGTCATTGCCAGCATGCCAACAAATGCGGAAACGACTGCGGTTGTCACGACCGCTCGGTGCCGCTGGGCCCATTTTCCGGCCTGCTGCAACGGCGTCGGTCGCCGGGCCATGATCGAACGATTTTCCAAGAAGCGGTGCAGATCGTCGGCCAGCTCGCGGGCGGTCAAATAGCGCTCTTCGCGATTCTTCGCCATCGCCTTGAGCACGATCGTCTCAAGATCCACGGGAATCGCCGGATTCAAGCGCCGCGGCGGCCGCGGCTCGTCGAAAGCCACCTGATGCAGTAATGACGCTCGATCGGCGCCGCCGAAGGCTGGTTCCAGCGTCAACAACTCGCACAGGGTCACGCCCAAGGAGTAGATATCCGTCCGCTGGTCGACAAGTGCGTGTTCGCCCAGCGCTTGTTCGGGGCTCATGTAGCGAACCGTGCCCAGCAAGTCGCCGGTTTGAGTGAGGTCGGAATCGCCGCGCAGCCGGGCCAGGCCGAAGTCAGTAACCCAGAGTTTGAGCGAGCGAGAGTCGAGACGCGAAAGGCGCGAGGCATGCCATGGATGGTCTGTTCCAGCAGGGGCGCACTCGACCAGCAAGTTGGCCGGCTTGATGTCCCGATGCAAGATGCCGAGTTGATGGGCATGGTCGAGCGCCTCGGCGGCTTGCACGCCGGCTTCGGCGACCATGCGGAAGTGTTCACGCTCGGAAGGTGCGGGGGACGATGATTCCCCGGCTTTTGTTCTCAGCTCTCGCAAGTCATGAATCAGCCCCGCAAGCGTGCGGCCGTCGATGAGCTGCATCGCATAGAAGTGCAAATTCCCTTCGCTGCCGACCCCGTAAACTGGAACAATGTTAGGGTGTCGCAGTTGAGCGGCCGCCTGCGCCTCGTTCTTGAATCGCTGCAGTTGTTTGGCGTCGAGGGCGACGACGCTAGGAAGCACCTTGAGAGCCACCCGGCGGCCCAGCGAAATCTGCTCGGCTTCGTAGACGACGCCCATGCCGCCGCGGCCGAGCTCGCGCAGGATGTGATAATCTCCCAGGCGGCCGTCCAGGGGCGCCGCCGCCATGAGACTGGACGTGGACGAAAGGGCGCCGCCGCCGGCTGCCCGCATCAGCTTCAAGGCCGGCAACGCCTGGCGCAATTCGGCTGTCAAATCCGGATAGCGCCGCGCAAAGTCCCCGATGCTCGGCTGCTCGCCTTGGTCGAGTTGCCGGACGAATTCGTCGGCAATTTGGGCGACCCGCGCTTCGACATCCTCCGCCGGCATGCGGAGCGAGTCGCTCATGCGTCGCACTCGACCAGGCCAGCCTCCGACAGCACTTTGCCGAGCCGCAAGAGCGCGCGGCCGTACCGCTGACTGGCGGTCGTCGGCTGCACCTGCAGCACCTCGGCCGCTTCCTGGTTCGAAAGCGATTCCAGATTCCGCAACACGAGAATCTCCCGGTCATCCTCCGAAAGTCGCCCCAGCGCGTCGCGCATCGTCTGCGCCAACTCGTCCTGGTTTGCCTTTTGGCTGGGTGTGGTCCCCGAGGCAACAAACTGCTCGGCCAGCAGTTCTGAGGAGCGATCAGGCAGCGGCGCCTCCCGCCCTACAGCCCGGCGCGCCGCCCCCAAATGTCGTCGCTGCGCCATGAGAAGCTGTTCCATCGCCGTCTTCCGCAGCCAGAGCCGAAAGCCCATCGGCTCGCGCTTCACGTAGTCTGCCAGACGGCGAAATGCCTCGAGCTGAGTCTCCTGAACGATGTCCGAAGGATCGACGCGGACGCGCAGGCGAGGCGCCATGCGGAAATCGACGACTTGCCGAAGATAAGCGCGGTGAAGCGCGAAGAGCGGCTCAAACGCTTCGCGATCCCCGTCTCGGACCCGCTGAAGAAGGATTTGAGTCTCCTCCGTGTCTTTCATGGGGCTGGCCATTCCTGTTCCCTGTTCCCTTGCCCTTGTCCCCTAATAAGCAATTGATATTAGTTGGCCGCTTGGGCCGCTGCAATTCTTACCTTCGAGCATGCTACCGGAATACGGTGTTCTCGGCGCTCACATGGCGCTCACATAAAGAGTGCAGCGGGTCAGCTTGTTAAGGGTTTGCATCACGGATTGAATCTTCGGCAGAAGCCGGCGATATGAGTTTTGCGTGCTGGATTCGATATGGAGGTCGACATTATTTTTAGCTTCCGGCCGCGACCGCCGCGCTCTTGCTAGTTTCCAAAAGACGGCTACAAGTCCCGGACGAAAGTCGATTGACCTGGGGCGGTTCTCCTCCCCACAATGGCTGCGATTGCTTTTGCTCTTTTTCTCAGGAGCCTTCACGGTGAACCGATTCGATGGGCGTCGCAGTTTTGCTTTCATGCTGGCTCTGTCGGCGGCATGTTCCGCGGTCAGAGTGCAGGCCGAAACCCGTTGGCCGAGGTGGCGCGGCCCGATTGGCGATGGACACTCGGCGGAACAGGATCTGCCCGTAAGGTGGGATCCGAACGCGGTCGCTTGGAAGACCGAGATCAAAGGTCGCGGCCAATCGTCGCCGATCGTGTGGGACGAACGGATCTTTCTGACGACAGCCTCAGAGGACGGTCTGCAACGCAGCGTCCTGTGCATCAACCGGGCCGATGGCAGTCTTGCGTGGGAACAAACCGTGCCCTGGAAAGGCGAGCCGGAACCGCTCCACAAGATGAACACCTGGGCTTCCCCCACGTGCGTCACCGATGGCGAAGTGGTGATTGCCTTCTTCGGCCGCGCGGGCTTGCATGCTTACACGGTTGACGGCAAACATCTCTGGTCAAACGATCTTGGCAGCTTCGAAAATCCCTGGGGTACGGCGGCCTGCCCGGTAGTCGTCGGCGATGTGGTAATTCAAAACGGCGATGCCGACGTCGACGCCTTTATCGCGGCATACAACAAGCAAACCGGCGAACAAGTCTGGCGGCAGCCGCGGCCGAACTATCGCGGTTGGAGCACGCCAGTTTTGATCGAAGCTGCCAATCGGCAGGAACTCGTGATCAATGGGCACACAGGCGTCACCGCCTACGACCCGGAAACCGGCAAAGAGCTCTGGTTCTGCAAAAGCTTCAATGGCCGCGGCGAGCCGACGGTCACTCCGGGCAAGGACCTATTGTATGTGGTCAACGGACTTGCCGGGGACGTCTACTCAATACAACCGGGGGGCGACGGAGATGTGACCCGATCGCGAATGGCGTGGCACACGCCGCGAAAAGTCGGCCGCGACTTGCCCTCGCCCATTCTGATTGGCGACTATTTGATTGTCGTCAGCATGGCAGGCGTCGGCATTTGCTACGACGCCAACAGCGGCAAGATTGTCTGGCAAGATCGACTGGGAGGCAATTTCTCTGCCTCGCCTGTTGCGGCGAACGGATTGGCTTACTTCCTCTCCGAGGACGGCACGACGGTGGTGATCGAACCTGGGACGAAAATGAATATCGTCGCTCGCAATCGGCTTGACCCGGCGGGCGATGAGATCTTCCGCGCTTCTCCGACGCCGTGCGACGGACAATGGCTGATCCGTTCCGATCGCACATTGTACTGCGTCGGGCAGCCCAAGAAGGGCTAAGCGATTTCGGCGGGCCGCAAGGCGACGGTGAGCGACTGTCCTCGGAAAGGGCCGGAACATGAACTTTCGACGCATCAAGTTCTTTGCCGTGACGTCGGCTGGGATGATCGCAGCGCTCGCGGCCTGCTTGCCGCAACAAGTCCTGGCCGACGAATCGCTGAGCTTGTCCGAGCGGTTGATGCCGCTCATCGAAGCGCATCGCGGCCGCGCTGCGGTCGCCGTAAAGCATCTGAAGACCGGCGAGCAGTTCGCCTATCACGAGCAAGAGGTGATGCCGACGGCCAGCCTGATCAAGTTCCCCATCCTGATTGAGTTGTATCGGCAAGCGGAGGCAGGCAAAGTCGACATGCACAAAACGCTTACTCTGAAAGAGGACGACAAGCGCCCCGGCTCGGGCATTCTTACGCCGCACTTCTCCGCCGGAGCGACGTTTTCATTGCGAGATGCGGCCCGCTTGATGATCGCATTTTCCGATAATACTGCCACGAACCTCGTGATTGACGAGATCGGTCTGCCGGCGACGACCGAGACCATGAAGCAGTTCGGCTGCCCGAACACGCAATTGCACAACAAAGTATTCATGGGAAGCAAGACTTCCATTGCGCCCGAGCGGAGCAAAAAGTATGGCCTGGGCAGCACCACCGCTGCGGAGATGCTGAAGTTATTTGAGTCGTTAAACAAGCAGGAAGTCGTCAGCCAGACGGCCAGCCAACAGATGCTCGGACACCTGAGAGCCTGCCAAGAGCGCGACAAGTTTCCGCGTTTCCTGCCTCCGGGAACCGTGGTCGAATTCAAAGGAGGCAGTGTCAACGATGCCCGTACGGCGGCGGGCCTCATCGAATCGCCCAGTGGGACCATCGCCCTCTGCGTGCTGACGACCGAGAACGAAGACCAGCAATGGACGCCCGAGAACGCCGGCGAGGTCCTCTGCGCTCGCATCGCCCGCGAAGCGTTCGACTACTTCAATCCGCCGGCGCCGCCTGCAACAAAGGCTCAAGCGCCGGGCAAGTGATAAAAGGCCAGCGCCAGAATCAAATAGACGCCTAACAGCATCACGCCTTCCATCCAGTTGCTCTCGCCGTCGTGGCTGACAAGGTTCATGACGCCGACGGCCAACAGCACGGCGATCATTTCCAGCGGCGTGAAATGCAAGTCAAGCGGTTTCGGCAGCCCCATGAACAGGCTGGCGAACACCAGCAATGGCGCGACTAGCAGCGCAATTTGCATGCCGCTGCCGATGGCGATATTCACCGAAACATCGAGACGATTCTTCAATGCCATGGAGACGGCGGTGGAATGCTCGGCCGCATTACCGACAATAGCGACCACAATCACGCCGACGAACACATGGTTCATGCCGAGCGCCTCGGCGGCGTGCTCGACCGAGGCAACAAGCATGTGGCTCATCCAGGTGACTCCCGCCGTCGCGGCAAACAAAATGGCCAAGGAAGCCAGCCGGCCTCGCTCGGGCACATGGTTGCGCTCGGGATCAATGCCCGCCACCAGCCGATGGTGAGTCCCTAACGAGAACACCAGGCTGAGCACGTAGATTACCGCCAAAACGACAGCAATTTCTTCGCTCAGAGTGTCGACATTGTTGAGTTCCGCCTGCGTGAGTTTCGATTGGCTGCGGAAGACATAATAGTACAAGGTCGGCATGACCAGGCCGATCGCAGCCAGCGCCAACAGCGTGGCGCCCATGCCCGCCGCATGGCGATTGAACTGTTGTTGATGAAAGCGCAGCCCGCCGGCCAGAATCGAGGCGCCGAGCACCAACAAGATATTGCCGATAATCGATCCGGTAAGCGAGGCCTTGACCAGTGGGTACATCTTTGGCCCCTGGGCTAGAATCATCAGCCCGATGATCAATTCCGCGGCGTTGCCGAATGTGGCGTTGAGCAGACCGCCTACATTAGCGCCCAGCGACGAAGACAAGTCTTCCGTCGCCTTGCCCATCCAACCCGCCAGCGGCATGATGGCCAGTCCCGAGGCCAGGAACAGGGCGACGTCATTCCCCTCGTGCCAATCGAACCAGACGGCCACAGGCAAGGCGAGCAACAGCCAGTTCAACGGTGCGCTGGCGAAACGCCGGAATAGAGATTGAGAGCGGTCGGCGTCCATCGTGTTGATTCCTGGCTCAGCACGTTACCGGTCCTCGCACCATTACACATTGCTTCCCGGCGCGAAAGCGAACCGATTCATTTCGCTCTGACGCAGCCGCATAGCAACATGCCGCCGCCGTGGTCCGTTTTTCAAGCACCTTACTTCGCTGTTGAGAAGGACGCTGGCAGCGAGTTGCCTTTCACAACAGGATCAGGCGTTTCTGTTCCGAACAGAACCGGTCGCATCCGGGCGAGCATCGCCGGCGATTCAAAATACGGCCCGCAGCCATGCTTCGAGCCGATGGCTGAGGCTGCGTCGACCTGCACGATCTTTTGGCGCTGGTCGTCCGCTAAGGCTGATCGGCGCAGGCCCGCATGCCCGAGCGCCTCTACCGTGCTGCGCGGCCCATACAGCCAATGGTATCGTTTCAAGACCCGGTCGGCGCTATTGTTGAGCAATAACATTCGCTCCACTTGCGACATGGCTCGGCCAAACCGATGACGTGGCAGCAGCCAGTCGCTGTCGATGGCAGGCGAAACGAACACGACTTGCGCCGGCCGCCAGGCGCCGCTGCGCTCGGGAAGTTCGAAAATACCCAGCCTGCCTCCGCCGAGCAGGTGCAAGGCGCCGCCGACGATGCGGGCGCCGAAGCTCGTGCCAATCAGCGAGATCGCACGGCCAGACGCGCTTTCATCCAGCCACTCTGCGAAGTACCAGGCGATGCGGTCGGTACGAGAGGCCGCCGCGCGCACATCGCGAATGGCCCCCAAGTCGCCTTGATCGCTGGGCCACGACCAAATAATGAATCGCACCCCGCGCAAAGGCGAAAGGCCGCGAGTCAGACTGCTGTAGGCGCGGCGGCCGAGTTCACGAGTTTCGCCGCTCGTGTATCCATAGCCAGCGACGAATACGCAGGTTTCGAGCGATTGGTCGTCGCTGGAAGCAAAGCTCTTCCGATCCGAGGCAACCCAGTTTCCCGGTCCGGCGAGCCGCCAGTAGTGCAGGGCTTCGGTCGTTCGCCCTGGCGTCGTCGTCCCTAGCCCTCGACAACTGATAAGCCAAAGCTGGTCGAGCGGACGACTCGCCGACGGAGAATTCGAACCGGCCGCCGAGAGCGCACCTTGCTCGTGTTTCAGCCAATCTGTCTGTTGTTCGTCGGAGCGAGCGCGGTTGTTCTCTGCCAGGGCGCGTGGCGCGTTAAAGACCGCGATGAGCGCCGCAAAGCCGGCGCAGACCGTCCAAGCGGTGCGCCGGCGAAACCATCGGCTACGCAAAGGATGAATCACGTTGTGAGTTCGAGCGTGGCACATGCTTAAGCGAGTTTTCGGCCTCGGGTTGCGATAAATCGAGCAGGCTGCCTGCCGCGCGGATATTGGCGCAGATGACGGCCATGAGCTCCTCGTGATCCGCGGGAATGCGGCGGCACGCGACCGATAACGACGATCGTGCCGCAACCAAGAGCAACGGCCGTGCCACGACGAATGGGAACGGTCGTACTAAAGGGGACAATGGCGCTGAGCGTAGCGGCTCAGGCCTGTCCCGCGGCGCGCTGGCAGACTTTGGCCACTGCCGAAAAATCCTCTGCGCGGCAGCCCTGGTTCAGGGCCGTCATGTACAACTGCAGGGCAGCCGCCGAAACGGGCAAGGGCGTCCGCAACGATTCGGCCAGTCCTAAAGCCAAGACCAAATCTTTGTACATCAGTTCGGTCGTGAAGCCTGGTGTGAACTGGTCGGCAAGCACGTACTTTTTGGCCCGAGCTTCGAACAACGTCGAGTTGCCGCTGGAAACTCGAATGACGTCGATCATTTTTTCCAAATCGGCGCCGGCTGCTCGAGCGAGTGCAAAGCCCTCGCCGATCAGCGCCATGATGCCGCCGCCAATGAGTTGATTGACCAACTTGATCGTCTGGCCGGAGCCGAGCGGGCCGACATGGAATGAGTGCTTGCCGAGAGCCTGAAAAAGCGGCTTACAGCGTTCAAAATCGGCTATTTCTCCGCCAGCCATAATCGCCAGCGAGCCCGCCTCGGCGCCAGCGGGTCCGCCTGAAACCGGAGCATCGAGCATGCTCATGCCCGCTTGCCGCAAGGCGGCGCCGATTCGCCTGGCCGACTCGGGGGCGATCGTGCTCATATCCACGAAAAGTTTGCCCGGCGCCGCCGCCTGGATCACTCCCTGTTTGCCCAGCGCCACCTCCTCCACCTCAGCGTCGGCGGTGACGATGCTGATTACAAAGTCCGAGGCCCTAGCCGCTTCGGCGGGTGTCGCTACATGGCGGCCTCCAGCCGCCTCAAATTCGGCAACGATTTCGGCCCGGCGAGAGCAAAAAGTAAGTTGATGGCCAGCCCGCAACAAATTGCGAGCCATCGGACGTCCCATCGTCCCGAGTCCAATGAAGCCAATCGTACTCATGAAGTTTTCCCTGGCGGTTGCTCAACAGAGCGAAGATATCGCTCGATCCGTGCAGGTTCAAGCTTGCGGCCTGGACGGAATTTGCGGCCTGTGCGGCGCAATCGTCCCGCTCAACTGTCTCGCCTTAGCCCAGGTTTGCCCGTTCTCGTGACGTAACCTAACTTTGCTCAACCAAGATCTTCGTCGCGGGCCAAAGGACGGCGGTCGAGACGGCCGCGAAACCGGACTCGCAGTACCAACTTACCTGTTGCTCTCAGCTAGGTGCCAAAGATGGCCGACGTAGCGACCGATTCGAAGTACGACCTGAATCAGATTCTGCAAGGCGCACAATTGCCTGCCTTACCGCAAAGTGCGATCCGCCTCTTGGAGTTATCCCAGAATCCCAAAAACGGGCCGGTTGAATTTGCAGTTCCAATCGAAACGGACCCGGGCCTGGCAGGACAGGTGTTGAAGTTCGTCAACTCAGCCTATTTCGGGTTTTCGCGCGAGATTTCCAGCGTCAAGCTGGCAATCACGATGGTTGGCATCCGCACGATCAAGAACTTCGCGCTGTGGAGCGCGGTGTTCAGCCTGATGCCGAACCCAAAATGCGGCCCCTTCGACTTGAAAACGCTCTGGCAAGATTCGCTGCGCAGGGCGTTGTTTGCCCGCTCGTTTGGCAAACTGCTCGGCATGCGCGAAGCGGAAGAACCGTTCGCCGCCGCGCTGCTGCAAGACATGGCGGTTCCGCTCCTCGCCAAACAATTGCCGGCCGAATATGCGGAATTGCTGGAATTGCGCGAGCAAGGCAAAGTCCGGCTTTCGCAGCTTGAGCAGGAACGATTCGGCTGGACGCACTACGACGCCGCCGTAAAGATGGGCCGACAGTGGAACTTGCCCGAGGAGTTCGTCACGCTCATCCAGCACCATACGACATTGGACGAACTGATCCAGACGCAAGGCACGCCGCCCGGGCACCTGGCAGTCGCTCTATCGGCGCTCTTGCCCGCGGGCGCCGACGACGCCTGGCATGAATCGAGCGCCTTTGAACGAGCCTATCAAACGCTCTGTCCCGCCGGGGGGCCGGCAGTCGCCGATTTCCTTGAAAAAATCGATGCCGAGTTCCAGGAATTCGCGCCGTTGATGAAGATTGCGACTCCAGCGAAATCGCTCCTTGTAAGCTATCAGGAAGCGACGCAGGCCGTCGCTTCTTAGCACCTTCGAGCGCACGGAGTGCCCGCGTCGCGACGGATTCCGCGACGCCTTTCCGCTCGCACTTAGCAGCGACAGCTTGGGTACAGACCGGTGCTTTGGTCGATGCGCCACGGCGGCCCCGATTTGTCTGACTCGGCGCGTATCAACGTTACCTGCGTTGGCTCCTTCACTTGCGGTCGGAGATGGAAGCTGGCATTTGGGATTTATCAAATCGGCGGGTAGAATAGCATAGGATCGAACGTCGAGGCGCGGGCAGGCATTCAACAAGGAGGGCGCGAAGCCGTGTCGGGTAGCAACCGAGTCCGAATTCAACGGATTCTGCGAGAAGTCGAGGGCTATCTGGAGATCAATATGCCCCAGACTGCGCTCGACGTCTTGAATCGCATGAAGGACCCGGGAACCTTCCGCGGCCAGCAACTGTACTTGACCGGCGAGGCCCTGCGGGCGCTTGAACGCTTCCAAGAGGCCCTGGTTCCGCTGGAGCAAGCGGCAGACCTGTCGCCCAGCAACCTGCGAATCTGGCTCGCTTTGGGTTGGTGCCACAAGCGCATCGGTCGGATCGATCAGGCCATTGAAGACCTGCAAAAGGCCGAAGAAGTCGCGCCGGACGAGGCGGTGGTTCCCTACAATCTGGCCTGTTACTGGAGTCTGGTAGGCAATAAAGACCAGGCGCTCAATCATCTGTCGCGGGCCATCGCTATGGATCCCAACTTCCGCGACTTGATCAACAACGAGCCCGACTTCGATCCATTACGATCCGACCCTGAATTTCGGGCATTGACCGAAATCATTGTTTGAATCTTCGCGCGGCGATCTGCTCTTCGCGGGCGACTTTTATTCCGACCGCTGCGGCGCCCGGGCATTTCCTGTGGCGTTGTTCCTATCGCCGGCCCAGCCTAGTAGTTGTATTTGCCGCCGATGATTACCCCGTGCAGAATCAAGTTGCCATTCTTCTGGATATCTCGGATTGCCGCCTGATCGACTAGGAACGGCGGGATCTGATTGTCGGCCAATGCCATGCGGCTGAAGGCCATCACGCGATAGGCCGCAAAGGCGCTGAACCGCGGCGTGATTTGGAAGCCCGTGCCTAAGTCGATTTGTCCCAGCATCGCGATGCCGTTCTTGGCGGCTTGCACCCGGAACGGCGATGTGACGTTGGTATTGAAAATATTCTGCACGCTGCCTTGCACGCCACTGCCGGAGTAGACGTTGGCGTCGATCGTGGAATGGTTGCCGAAAACGCCGAACATCGGCTGGGCGTAGAGACGCCACCGCGGCAGAGCGAACCAGTCGACGCGGCCGCCCATCTGGAAGCCCGCCAGGCTGTTGGTCACATGCGTGTCGTAATAGGCCTCATCGGCCCCGCCATCATCTCCGAAGTTATGGCCCGCAGCCACCGACCCGAAACTCAGCGTTTCGTTGAAGCGAAAGAACCGGGCTCCGGCGATTCCGGTGAACAGCAGACCGCCCGGACCATAGGCTATGCGGCGCAAGGCGTTGACCTCGAAGTTGTAGAACTGGTCGTTCCGCGTGATGCGGTGTTCGTGAGCGTTATCGAAGAAGTCGGTAGCGGGTTGGTTGCCGATGTTCACATAGCCCAAGTTGATCGGCGTGTTCCAGATGTTGTTGTCGTTGCGGATGCTTGCTGATCCGGTCATCGGCGCAAGGCCCCAGTAAACGAACTGCACGCCGTACGCGGGTCCGATCATCGGATTGCACGAGCAGCCGAACCAGCGTCCGAACATCACCTGGCCGCCGCCCGCCCAATTAGCCGCTGCCTGCTGAGTATTCAACGTCTGGTTATAGGCGTTGTTGACGTCGAAGCTGGTCCAGTATTTATTCGGGTTATCCCGAGTCATGATCATGCCCGCCAGCGATCCAAACCAATAGCCCGGATAGGCGGCGCCGCCCCAAGGCAGGGCGATCGGAGGGATCGGCTCGCAGGACAATGCACCCGCGAAAGGACTATTGCCTGTCCCACAGCCGCCCATGTCGCACGTCGGGCAGCCGCCGGGGGCTTGCCCTCCCATGACGCCTTGCGAACCGGGAATTGTCGGCGGCGCCTGCTCCGACCATAACTCATCAGCAGCCGGAGTGGGTACCTGTTCGCCCCACACGTTCGACGTGTTGGCTGGCGGATTCGGCGGTGTTGGACCGGGCTGCCAACCGACCGGTCGCGCGCCATAAGCCGAGGCGCCATAACCGGCGCTCAGCGGACGCAATGAATCGCCCGTCGCTTGTCGCGACGCCGGGGCTTGCGGCGCAGGAATCGGCAGTAAGCCGGGCTTGCCGTAATCGGTTGACTGGCCCCAAGCATTTGGGGCGATCAACAAACATGCCGTTGCCGTTAGAGCGCACGTCAATCGCATCGCTTCGGACTCCGTTCGCTTGCTCGCTATGAACTGCCCAGCCGGTCAATTCCGTGACCGGCCGAGATGCAGTCGCTTGCGGGGCGGTGAAGACGCGCACCCCGCTGCTTACATGAATCGTCGCGAGGGCGAGGCGAAATCTGAGATTCAGCCCTCAAACGCACGATTCTGCGAAGTGACGGTGCAGCAATCGGAGCAGAACGAGAGTTTTGCGCCGGCGGTTCTGGCGCTCCAGGGGTGAGAGTTTGCGCCCCCGAAACAACTAGTCCGGCGCAATCGCTACAGACGGCGCAACCCGAACCGGAACACGCCCGATGACCAAGCCGGGGAAGAATAGCGTTGGCAGAAGGCGCCGCCAGTATTTTGTGGCACGAACGGGCTAAAAGCGCGTTGCCAGGGCCCGCTGAAAATGCCGGAGCGTCTTTCGCCGAGACGGCAAAGCTACGCAGCAACCACGACGCTTGCTCCCCTGCGCTTCAAACACCCATTTAGCCGCGCGCGGTCCTGGGCGCCGCCGCTTCTAAGAGTTCGGCAGCCTCTTCGGCAAACTGTTCAAGCACTTCCAGCGCCAGTTTGCCGTAGTCCTCGGCGCCGGCCGAACCGGGCGCATATTGGAAGATCGATTGGCCAAAACTCGGGGCCTCGGCCAGTCGCACGTTGCGGCGGATGCGCGTCGCGAACGGGTGTGCGGCGGACCAGGGCGTTTGACCACCGCGGCACTGGCGGAAAAACTCATCCACATCATGGCTGACCTCTGTCGCCAATCGCGTGCCCGATTCGAACATGCACAACACTACGCCCGAAAGCTTCAGACGCGGGTTCAGGCGGCGCGCTACGACGTCGATCGTTTGCAGCAGCTTGCTTAGCCCATGCAAGGCAAGAAAATGGGGCTGCAGCGGAATGAAAACCTCGTCGACTGTGGCGAGCGCATTGAGCGTGAGAATCCCTAGTGATGGGGGACAATCGACCAATAAATAGTCGAACTCGTCGACGTCGGCTTCCAATTTGTCGCGCAAGATCAACTCTCGGCCTACCACGCCGGCCAACTCGACCTCGGCGGCCGCCAGATCGAGATGCGAGCCGACGACCCAGAGGTTTTCATCCACTTGACGCCGCACCGCCGCCAGCGTGGCATCGCCCGCCAGCACGTCGTAAACCGAACCGCCTTCGCGGCCGGGCTCGATGCCTAAATGCAGCGTGGCGTGCGCCTGCGGATCCAGATCGATCAGACAGACTCGCTGCGCGGCTGCGGCAAGCGCTGCGCTCAGATTGACTGCCGTGGTGGTTTTGCCGACGCCACCCTTCTGATTGATGATCGCAATCTTGCGCATCGGGACTCCCTTCGCGAGCGAGCAACAGCGGGATTTCCATTCCAGCTCCGGCCAAGACGCTGCTTCAGAAGGCAGCGACTTTGCCGGACGCGGGATTATAGGCAGCCGGCAGAAGTTGTCCTAGACGAGAACGGGGCACGCGCGACGGAGCCCGAGTTTGCCGCAAAATAAGGGGTTTTGCACTATCGCCCGTTTTGCACTAAAACCATGCGTGCTAACAAGAAATGCGTGTTTTTAGCGATTCTTCAGAGAGCGACAGCAATGCGAGTGATTGTCGAGCAGGACCCGGACAGCGTCAGCCGGACGGCGGCTCAAATCGTGGCGAAACTTATCCGCAAGCGGCCCACCTGCGTGCTGGGACTGGCCACCGGCAGCACGCCCTTGGGCATGTACCGCGAGTTAATTCGCATGCATCGCGAAGAGGGGCTCGATTTCTCGCGCGTCGTGACCTTCAACCTCGACGAATACGTCGGCTTGAGCCCGACCCATCCGCAAAGCTATCGCTATTTCATGCAACATCACTTGTTTGACTCCATCAATATCGACGTCCGCAACACCCACGTCCCCGACGGTCGCGCGCTCGACTTCGAGTCCTACTGCGAGCAGTACGAGAAGACGATCGACGACGAAGGGGGCATCGATCTTCAGGTCCTGGGCATCGGCAGCGATGGCCATATTGCCTTCAATGAACCCGGCTCATCGCTGGGCAGCCGGACGCGTCTGAAATCACTGACGGCCGAAACCATCCGCGACAACGCCCGTTTCTTCGAGAGCGAAGCGGAAGTGCCGCGATTGGCGGTCACCATGGGCGTCGGCACGATTCTTGAATCGCGACGTTGCCTGTTACTGGCCGCCGGTCAAGCCAAAGCGCGCGCCATTCGCGACACGATTGAAGGCCCCGTCACAGCCCAAGTTACCGCTTCCGCCCTGCAGCTGCATCGCGACGTGGTTGCCATTATTGACGAACAAGCGGCGCAGTTGCTCGAGCGGCGAGAGTATTACCTTGAAGTGGAGCGAGCCCAGGCGCTACTGGAAGCGGGTCAAATCAGCAAGTTGCTGCCCAGCAAATCGAATTAGCGGCTGGATTCCGTCGCGTGGCTCTCGGCGGGCTTCGCCAATTGCGCGGCAATGAACTTCTCGAGCCCGGCCGCCATCGGCTTCATCGAAACCATCCGCTGATTCTCCAAGACCAGCAACTGAAAACAGGAAAAGTCGAGCAGCACCGTCACTGCCCGCTTGGCCTCGTCCTCGAAGCGAAGCGCGTATTCCCATTCGGGCTCGCAGCCGGCTGCTGACTGCTCCCAATGATAACTGCGGTCGTTGATCAAGCTTTGCCGCAGATGAATGAGTCCTGCGGCGCGCCCCGTCTGAACACGATTCGTGACGATAAACTCGCGATTAGCGACCGCCAGAGTCCGTTCTTCGCCGCTCGGCCGGTTCGTGTCGGCTGGCTCCAGCTCCCATAAAACGACAGACGGCGCTTCCTGGATGAGCGTGGCGTTATCGGCGCCTAAGAGCGTAATCGCCTTCCGCTGCAGTTGCCCGCGATACCACCAACCGCCGACCGCGCCTATCAGCCCGAGAAATAACACGGCGAGAATGGCGTATTTGCCTTCGATCAGCGGAGTTCCTTCCGCCGATGCTCCGGCAGCACCTTGAGGCTCTCGAGTCATTGAATGACGCCCTGTTGTCTTAGTCGTTCAATGCGCGCCGCGTCATAACCCAGCCACTGCTGCAACACAGCGCCAGAGTGCTCTGCTAACGCTGGCGGAGCAATGACGCGCCGCGTCGGTTCTGCGCCCCAATGGATCGGGCTAGCTAACAATCGGTAATTTCGTCCCTCGCCATCCGTCGTTTCCAGCACCATCTCCCTCGCGGCCGCGTGAGGCGAATTCAGGACTTCGTCGACGGCCAGCACGCGCGAATAGGGGACCTCCGCCGAGGAAAGCAGCGCCTCCCAATCCGCCGTGCGGCGTGCTGCAAACAACGCCTGCAATAATGGAATCAATTCTTCGCGATGCTCCACCCGAGCAGGATTGGCGGCAAAGCGAGGGTCGCTCGCCCATTCGTCCTTCGCCACGGCGCGACAGAAACGCTGCCATTGCCGGTCAGCGCCAATAGCCAGCACCAGGTGTCCGTCTGCTGTGGCAAACGCTTCGTAAGGAACGATCTGCGGATGGGCGTTGCCCCAGCGTCGCGGCCGTTGTCCCGTCAGCAGCGCGCCTTGAGCCACATTGACAAGGCTGGCCAACGTACAGTCGGCGAGGGCCAAATCGAAACTCTCCCCGTCGTGCCCTTTGCTCCGCGCGTAAAGCCCGGCCAGAACGCTCGCCGCAGCATAGAGGCCTGTAATTACGTCGGTGATCGCCACGCCGACTTTCATGGGCATGCCATCAGGCTCGCCAGTGATCGCCATCATCCCTGCGCTGGCTTGCATCATCAGATCGTAACCCGGCGTTTGCGACCAGGCGTTATTCCGTCCGTAGGCCGAGACGGAACAAGACACCAGCGCCGGATTCAGCCGCCGCAAGCGATCGGGTTCGAGCCCCAGCTTAGCCAGAGAGTCGGGCAGGAAGTTTTCAACCAAAACGTCGGCCTGCCGGATCAGACCATCCAGAACCTCTCGGCCGTCGGCGTGACCCAGTTCGAGCGCCAGAGACCGTTTGCCACGGTTACAAGACAGGTAATAACCGCTTGGCCCATCTGGCCCGGCAAACGGCGGTCCCCATTGCCGCGTGTCGTCGCCCAGTCCAGGTCGTTCGACTTTGACGACGTCGGCGCCCAGATCGGCCAGCAACTGCGTGCAAACCGGACCGGCCAGCACCCGGGAAAGGTCAAGCACTTTCAGCCCCGCGAGCGGGTAACTGCGGACTGGGTCGCTATCGCGGCCTGCTGTGAGGTTGTCGGACGGGTTGGAATTCACAGGCGTGTGCGTCGAAGATTCTAAACCAACAGCGAGGCTTTAGCCGACGGACTGGCCGGCATCGGCGGGCCAAAGGAACCGGCAGCATGCAAGGTCGGCGCCGCTGCCACTTCCCTGCCGCCTCTAGAAAAGTATACTGGCGAAACGACGGCAGACAGCCGCAAAATAGCCCCATGACATCGATAGCCGAGCGAGTGCGAGAGATGGCCAACGCGTTTGATCCTTATCGCGAAGCCCTGGTCGTAGAGCAATTGACGATCTGGCCCGACGAATACGACAGTTGGGACGAGGCCGAGCGAGACCGCATCGCCGCGCAACTACACGCCGCGCCGCAGGCCGCGGCCGATCTCGACTATGTGCGTTTACACACCGGTTTTTGCCGCCAGATCACGGTGACTGCGGCCGATCTCGAGCGAGTGAAATAGGCCGCGTCCGTCGATCGTTCGGCCACGCCGAACCGGGGCGCGTTCAACCCGAGGCAACTTTCCGCCGCCCCATTTGAGCAGGTTGGGGCGTGAGGCGGGCTCAAACCATTACGGCTTTCCAAGAAAGCGCCGCCGTGACCGCCGAATCTCGTCTCGTTCATGTTCCGCTCGGTCCCCGTAGTTATACGATTGAAATTGGCGCCGGAACGCTCGCCGCGGCGGGGCGATTCATCTCCTCATTGCGGCGCACGACGCACGCCATCGTGATCACGGACAACCACGTGCAAGAGCCGCACGCCATGCAGGTCGCAGCCAGCCTGGCCGACGAAGGCGTGACGGTCGATCTCGTGGTAGTTGAGCCAGGAGAGATGAGCAAGTCGACGGAAACTGCCGACGAGCTCTGGCAAAAACTCCTCGATCTAGGCGCTGACCGGAAGTCGGTCGTCATGGCCGTCGGAGGCGGCGTCGTCGGCGACCTCGCCGGATTCGTCGCGGCGACATATGCTCGCGGGCTATCCCTTGTGCAAATCCCCACCACGCTGTTGGCGCAAGTCGACAGCTCCGTGGGCGGCAAAGTCGGCATCAACCTGCCGGGCGGGAAAAATATGGTCGGCGCCTTCTGGCAGCCGCTCGGCGTGTTGATCGACACTGACGTTCTGGCAACTTTGCCGTCGCGCGAATATCGAGCCGGCCTGGCCGAGGTCGTGAAGTACGGCGTAATTCTCGATGCCGAATTCTTCGAGTATCTGGAACGCCACGCGAATCAGCTGGCGGCGCGGCGCACCGACGTGTTGCAACACACGATCGCCCGCAGTTGCGAACTCAAAGCGCTCGTCGTCAGCCAGGATGAGCGCGAAGAGACTGGGGTGCGGGCCGTGCTAAACTATGGACATACGTTTTGTCATGCTTTCGAGACGCTAACCGGCTACGACAAACTGCTCCATGGCGAAGCAGTTTCCATCGGCATGCTGTGCGCCTCGCGGCTGGCCGAGCGGTTGGGGCGCATCGACGCCAGCGTCACTGCCAGGCAACAGGCCTTGCTCAAGCAGCTCGGGCTGCCGATCGATGTGCCCAACGAATTGGAGTCTGAGGCTATCTTGCGGATCATGTCGCGAGATAAAAAAGTCGAGCATGGCCGGTTACGATTTGTCTTGCCAAGCCGGCTAGGCCATGTGGAACTTGTCGGCGACGTTGCTCCCGACGACGTCCGCGCCGCACTCATCTCGCGCTGACGTCGCGAGTGAGAGTCGGCGATGCCAGCGCCAGCTAGCTCGCTTTATCCATTTTATCGGCGAGACGCCCGACGCCTCTATTTAATTGCCAGCGGGCGCAGCGCAAAGCCGGCAACAGTCCCGGCAATTTTATTTACCGTGGCGACGTAGCAGAACTCATAGACCTTGTCGCGCGCCAGGTCTTCCAAAAAGTGGAATTCGCCGATGTGCACTCCTTGATCGATCAATAGGTATTTGTGCACAGGATTGAAGCAGTCGGATCCTTCGGGCGCGGGCATCCGTTCCAAGCCGCTCGTGTCGGAGCCAATCACCATGGCCCCGAACTGCTCGACGAGGTAGCGAGCCGTCGGCAGCGTAATGCCAGCGGAATCATGTTCGCGCAGTCGGTCGTGATCGGCGCCATTGCCGCCCCAGTAACGCAGCGCGCCTGTGCGAAAAAGCACCACGTCGCCAGGACGCAGTTTGACGCCTTGTGCCTTGAGAGCCTGGTCTACATCCTGCGGCGAAATCTCATAGCTCTTGGGCAAAGCGTCAACCCCGCGGAGCGCCGCGACATCAAGCATGACTCCGCGGGCCACGATTGGCGGGATCGACGGCGCATCGCACTTGCGGACGCCGTAGTCGCCGCCCCAATCGGCCTCGCGAAACCCATTGTACCAATGATCGTCAGCGCCCGCCGTGATGTGTGCCAGACCGTCAATTTGCGTACCAACGTTATCGTTGATGAATAATGCACAGCTATGCCAGGCTTGACCGGCCGGGTTGACGTCGGAGGCCGTAAATGGCTGATCGCCTTGGCGCTTCACGCCTTCAGGAGAACGAAAGGTCATGACCTCGCATGGGCTGTGCCCGGGCCATTTGTAGCTTTGGCGGTCGTAGGTCACGCCGAGGTCGTAGATTTTGCCATCGTTTGCCAATTGCAAAGCGTTCAATATGGTCGACGGCGTGATGGCGTTCAATGCGCCTACCTCATCGTCTTTGCCCCACACGGCGCCCCAGCCAGCCCCTTGCTTCCAACCTTTCACAGAATGCTCCGCAGAACGGGGAGCGGCAGCCAAGGCGGTCAACGCCAAGATCAATATGCCGCACCACAATCGCCGTCCATGCATCCAAATATGTTGCTGTATCATCGTTGCGTCTCCTGAATTGGTTCGTAGAAATCGTCCGCTACGTTGGCCGACGCGGTCCTAACCGCTCGAATTCGCCCGCGTGCCGCAGCATCTTCTCGCAAGCGGTATCGAGGAGCAAGCAAGTCTCGTGAATCTGCGGATTTCCTGGCGACGCGGCAGTCTAGCGGGAGCCGCGAGTTTGATTCCATGTCGATCCGCACGCGACGCCGCAGGCGGCGGCTAGCCCGGAACGTCAGACACAGTTGAATACAGCTGATGCGGCTTTTATAATAAGGCCTTCTAACAGTTGCCAGGTTGTACTGAGTCGGCTGCAGCATCCCTGCCGTCGCAGTCGCCAGCGGCATAACGATGGCAAGTTCGAAGGCAGACGGAACTGCTTGCCAATCCGCGGATCATCTCGGGGCGCCTTAACGTCCATCCAGGGCGGGCGTCAGGCCGGGAGGATCGAATGAACGAGGACATGCATTGTCGCGCTCGGCAGTGCAAGGCGCGAGCCAACGGTGACGCTCGCGTTCCGTTGCTGCAGATTTGCCTCCGGAACTCGGGGCCTACCTGATTCGCGCATTTTTGGCTCCCGTACGGCTGCAGAGAACGAGAGGGAATCGTGGTCGCAGAGTCCTTCCTTGAGATCGCAGGATTGCTGCCGGAAGCCATGTTGCTGGTAGCCGCCGATAATCGAATTTTGGCAGCCAATCCAAGCGCGGAAAAACTGTTCGGCCGCCCGATCTCTCGTTTGCAGGGCGAGTCGCTGCCAGCACAATTCGCGGGCGAACCCGACTTGGTCGAGGCATTCCTGCGCGATTGCCGGAGTCGCCGGGAACTGACGTCGCGCGTGATGCTGCTGAAAACGGAAGAAACCGCCAGCCTGCCTTGCCGTGTGGAAGGAGCCGCCTTTGGCGGCCTGGAATCCAGTCCCTCAGCTGTTTTCTTACGGCTGATTCCCAAAGAAACGGCAACGAGTCGTTTCCTGGAGCTCAGCCAACGGATCGACGAACTGACTCGCGAAATCTCGCGACGCCAACAGGCCGATGCCACGCTCCAAGAACAGGCTCACACGCTTGAGACGGTCAATCGCATTGGCGTGGCGCTGGCCGCCGAGCTTGATTTAGAACGTCTGATGCAATCGCTGACCGATGCCGCCACCGATGTGAGCGGAGCGCAATACGGCGCTTTCTTCTCGGCCCATCCCATCGAGCAGCAGGGACAGCGCCCGCTCTACGCCCTGTCTGGGATCCCGGACGACTGCCTCGCGGATGTTTCCATTTCGAGCACGATGGCGCTGTTTGAAGTGACATTTCGCGAAGGGGGCGTCGTGCGCGTTGCAAATGTGCTGCAAGACGAGCGATTTCATCAACATACTCCCTTTGACGGCCTCCCGCCTTCGC
>JAICIG010000069.1 GCA_025924495.1 Pirellulales bacterium
ATGTACGGGTACAATTCGACCGTGATCCAGCCGTCGTAGTTTGTCTTGGCAATGGCGGCCAGCGTGGCTTCGAAATCGATCGCGCCTCGGCCGGGCACAAGATGCTGATGCACGCGCGTGGCGGCGATGTCTTCGAAGTGATAGTGCCGAGTGTAAGGCGCCATTTCGGCGACCCAGTCTTGCGGGTCTTCGCCCACGCAGTAGGCGTGGCCGATATCGAAGTTGAGTCCCACCCAAGGCGACTTGATGCGCTCGACGAATTTCAAAAACTGCTCGAACCGCTCGATCATCAAGCCCGGCTCAGGCTCGATCAACAGGCCGATTTCCAGTTGCTCGGCCACTTCGACGCACGGCATGAGCTCTTCATAAAAAATCTTGGCGGCAGCTTCCCACGATTGGCCGTCGGCCAACGGACCTCCCGGTTCGGTCTGCAGGTTGCGGGCGCCGATCTCCTTGGCCAGCTTCAAGGCCCGCTTCGTATGCTCGCGGCGGATGGCGCGATAGTTCGGATCGGGTTCGATCCACGAGGGGTGCCAATACGGCTGCCGCGGGTCGGCGACGGCGTTCATCATGAAGCCATTCACGTTCGAAACAGCCATGTTGTGCTGCTTCAGGCACTCTTTGATCGCCTGCCGCCGCTCGGGCAATAATCCCGCCGGCCAGGCATGGGGCACGTCGGCCAGCACTTCCAGCCCCAGATAACCGATCGAAGCAATGCGGCGCACCGCCTCTTCGATCGAATAATTCATGTAAGCATTGGAGCTGAACGCGAGCTTCATGGGCAAATCTCGGGATTAGATCGCGGCGCCTAAACCAACTAGTTTACCCGCCCGCGAGGCCGAGCGGCAGAGGGGCAACGAGGCGTCAGGCTTCAGGTATCAGGCGTCAGGAGCAACTGGGAATCGGGGCAAGCCTTTCCTGCCCTCTGACCTTTTCTCAACTGCTCGCGCTGCGGTAACTGCCTAAAGCGCGGAGGAAAATCCACCGCGATATAACCAGACTGCCCGCCGTGGCGAAGAGGGCGAAGAGGGCTAGCGGCCAGTTCTCGGCGTCGAGCGGTTTGGCCAGCAATCGGGCGGGCACGTTGACGACGATCAGCACGGGGATGATGAACGTGAACGCCCAGCGCAGCGGAGTGCCGAGCGGACCTTGATAGATCTCCATCGGATAGCGCGAAAAGTTGGTGATGTAGAACCAGAAGTCGTACAGACTCTGGTTGCGGCCCAGCCAGATGCTGGCGCTCGACATAGCGATCATCAGGCTATAGAGCATCGCTACGCCGCAGAGCAGGTAGAGCGGATAGAGCACATACTGAATCGGCTCTGGCCGGTAATCGAGCCGCCACAGCGAATAGCCCGCCAATCCGCAGGCGAAAAAGAAATTGGCCAGCGACGACCATTCGATCTTCTCGAGCGACACGAGAAACTGAGTGTCGATCGGCTTCAACAGCGCGAAATCGAGATTGCCCGAGCGGATCAACTCGCTCAACTCATTCGCGTTGGGCATGAAGAAGGCCTGCACCAGGCTATTGATGAACAGCGTGGTCGAGAGAAAGATGAAGAACTGATACTTGTGCCAGCCCGTATGGGCGCCGATCTCCGCGGTGCTCATGAAGATCAGCTCATAAAAGCCCAAGTTCATCAGCATCCAGCCCAGCGATGAGATCGCGTCGATCAGAAAGTTGGCGCGAAAGGTCATGTCGCGCACCAGGCTGTTTCTGGCAAAGGTGGCGAAGACTCGCAAATAATTGGGCTGTTCGCTCATGCCGCTAGCCCCCGAATCCGCTATAGCGATTAAAGCCGCGATTGAGCGCGACCCGGCTGGCGACAATAAAGAACGCAACCCAGCCGAATTCCACGGCCAGGGCCGTGGCAAGTTCGGCGCCCTGCACTTTGCCGAGGAACACCGCGGCCGGAAAATAAGCCAGATACTTCAGTGGCAGGTGCTCGACCAGCGTACCCCAGAAACCGGGAAGCATGTCGATCGGGAACATATGTCCAGAAAAGAAGAAACTGAACAGCATGTAGACGAACAATAGCGAACTGACCTCCAGGAACCAGAAGCCGATCATCCCGAGCGTGGCTTCCAGAAAGAAGCCGAGCAGGAACGCCATCACAAGCGACGCCACAAACGCCAGGAAGGTCAGCGGGTCGGGCCAGCCGGGAAAAAAACCGCGGCAGAGAAAGAACACCAGCGCAAACGGCCCGATCGCCACCGTGTAGTAGACCAACTTATGAGCCAGCCGGTTGAGCAGCAGAAACCCGACCAGATCGATCGGCTGGACAAGGAATTTTTTAATCTCGCCATTGCGGATTTGCAGCGCAATGCCCGAAGCCAGCCCGGGCATGCTGGAGAAGGCCCGCCCTACCATTGTCAATAAATAGTAGGCGATGAAATCGTTATAGCTGTAGCCGGCGATCGTTTCGCCGCCGGAATGGCCCGCAGTTCCCGTACGGCTGAATTCAATCGCGTCGAAAATCGCCTTCCAGAGAAATACCTGCGTGACGATCGGCAGGAACCGCATCAGCGTGCCGAGCGCGAAGTCTCCGCGATAGACCAGCCGTTCTTCGATGCTGATTCGCAGAATCGTCCACCACGATAGCGCTCTGGCGTACATTACGGCGACCCCCGAATCAGCCCTGCGCCACTTTTTCGGCTTGCTCTTCCGAGGCCAGTTGCTCGCCGGCCAGCGAAAACATCTCGGCGATAACTTCCTCGAGCGGCGGATCCTCGACGCTGACGTCTTCGATGGTATGCGCGGCCAGGATGCCAGCCAACGCGTCGGGCACGGTCCGCCGATTCACGCGCAGCTTGATCTTGGGGAATTGCTCTTCCAGCACTTCGCCATATCGCGACAGACCCTGGGGCGGTTCCGAGTCGGCGGGGAACAGCAGGCTGACCACTTTGTGGCCGCTGAACCGATCGATAATCCCGGCCAGCGAACCGTCGTACATGATCCTGCCCTGAGCAATAATCACCACGCGTTTGCACAACGCCGCCACGTCTTTCATGTAGTGGCTGGTAAGCAGGATGGTGATTCGCCGCAGTTGCTGATAGTGGCGGAGAAAGACCTGGATATTATGCTGAGCGATCACATCGAGGCCGATCGTCGGCTCGTCCAGGAACAGCACCTCGGGCGAGTGCAGCAAGGCGGCGATCAGCTCCATTTTCATCCGCTCGCCGAGCGATAACTCGCGGACCGGCTGCCTAAGCAGCTTGCCGACTCCCAGCAGGTTGACCAGTTCGTCGCGAGTGCGCTCGAACCGTTCCGGCTCAATGCGGTAGATCTGCTGGTGCAGCCGGAACGACTCCTGGGCCGGCAGATCCCACCAGAGCTGGTTCTTTTGCCCCATGACCAGCGCAAACCGGCGGCGGTAAGCATTGTCTCGCTGCCACGGAACATGGCCCATCACCGTGGCCGTTCCGCCGGTCGGGGTAATCACGCCGGAAAGCAGCTTGAGCGTGGTGGTCTTGCCCGCCCCATTCGGACCTAAAAAGGCCACGAATTCGCCTTGCTCGACTTGCAAATCGATGCCGCGCACCGCCTCGACGGTGCGGTACTGCCGATGAAACAGCCCACGGACCGAGGCCAGCAAGCCTTCCTGCTTTTGGTAGATGCGATAGGACTTAGCGAGTCCCTTGAGTTCGATAATGGCCATGCCGGCTCGATTATAGAACCGCGGCCTGCCCAGGAGAAGGCGGCACGCCGGCAGAGCCGAAATGGCAATTTGAGAAGCAGACAGCCAGGAACGATAAGTCGGCAAACGGGTAAGTCAGACTGCCCGTTGATATCGCTCTTCGCTCGCGCGTTAGGCGATGATGGCGACGCGGTTCAGTTACAACGCAGGCGCCGCGGCGCCCAAGTGGGCGTCAATCACCAGATCGGCCAGGCGGCGGGCGACGTCGATGCTCTGGCGATTGCCGGAGACCTGGCGAGTGACGTAAACGCCTTCCATGATCAGGCACAATTCTCGGGCCATTTCACGCGCGTTGGCGGCGCCGGCGCGCGTAGCCAGATCACAGACGATGTCCTCGATCGCCTGCTTGGCCTGCGCTGCGGCGATGTGAGCCGGGTCGTGAGGCGGCGGGTATTCGATGGCAACGTTCACGAAGATGCAGCCCTGGAAATCATCGGTGTCGATGATTTGAGCGACCAGATCGAACAAGCTCCGCAGTAGTCCCGCCGGCGTCTCGCCGTCGCGCTGGCTGACCATTTCGCGGAAGGCGTCTTGAACCCAGCGGCTCTGCATTTCCAAGGCGGCCAGCACCAGATCTTCTTTACAGGCGAAATGCTTGTAAAAGGCCGTCTTGCTGATGCCGACGTCGGCCAGCACCTGATCCAGCCCCACGTTGCGGAAGCCGTCGCGGTAGAAACGCCGCACCGCCGCCTCGGTCAATCGCTGCCGCGTTGCTGACGCCATCGGGCATTTCTCCTGCGAATCCAGGGTCCGGCGCTGAGGGTGGACCTCAAGTCAACCCTCCGGTGCACCTCTAGTCAACTATGAGAGTAAGGCCGGCGGCGTTTAATGCAAGAGAAGAAACGCGGTGGGGAACGGTCCATGATGGATTTTTCGATGCGACGTCCTGTAACAAACGCTCGCCGGATCCGCTTGAGATCGCAGGGAAGCTCCGCGTGATTGCGCGCTTTCCGCAGGGAACGCCTTGCGGGGCATTGTTTTATCAACCGAATGGAGACTCTCATGCTGCGTTGGACCTTCTTTGTCTATGGCGTATTTTGCTACCTCGCGTTTATGGCGACCTACGCCTACATGGCCGGCTTCGTCGGCGACTTCGTCACGCCGCATTCGATCGACTCGCCGTCGCCAGGCGGCCTGGCGGCGATCGCCATCGATCTCGCGCTTGTCGGCTTATTTGCAGTGCAACACTCGGTCATGGCCCGGCCAGCGTTCAAACGCATCTGGACGCGCATTGTCCCGCAGCCGATCGAGCGCAGCACCTACGTGCTGCTCTCGTGCGTCGTCACGTTCTATCTGATGTGGCAGTGGAGAGGCCTCGACACGGTCATCTGGGACGTGCAAAATCCGACGGGACGACTGTTGCTGTGGGGCGCGTTCGCCGCGGGCTGGCTGATGGTGCCGACGGTCAGCTTGATGATTAACCACTTCGATCTGTTCGGCATGCGGCAGGTATGGCTTTACCTGCGTGGGCGGCCCTACACGTCGCTCCCCTTCCGCACGCCGATGCTTTACAACCGCATGCGTCATCCGCTTTACATTGGCTGGACTCTTGCGCTGTGGGCGACTCCGACAATGACGCTCGGCCACTTGCTGTTTGCCGGCGCTCTCACGCTGTACATGGCGCTGGCCGCCATCGTGGAAGAACGTGACCTCGTCGGGCACTTCGGCGACAGTTATCGTGCGTATCAGCGGCGCGTGCCGATGTTCGTTCCGCGGCTTCGTGCGGGCGAGGAGTATGCCGACCAACGTGCCGCTCCCGATGCCGTTTATTCAGAAACTTCTGCAAGTTAATCCATGCGGCAGGCGTATCTTCGTACGCCGTGGGGACCGTCATAGCCCTGCTAGCTGTGGCAATGCCGTTCCCTCCATAGTGCCGTCGTTCGTCGGGCGGACGTTGTTTTCGCCGCCCGGCGAACGGTCCCGGTGCTGCGACGCCTCCCACAACGTGCGCGGCCAGGTTGCTCGCGTTACCCGCCGCGTCGCTGCCTGAGCGCTCTTAAGGGAAATGCTGGCATTTGCCCTCCCTCGAGCGATAGAATGAACGCTTGCAAACGGGAGAAACCGATCACATCGTGGAGGGTCGATCGAAACCGTCTCGCGAAATGTCATGATTCCCGCCCTTCATGCGCATGTCCGACCTCGCATCATCTCGCCCGACACAGGCGACGTGCTTTTTCTCGAAGACGAAGTCGTCGAATGGCTGAATGCCAACGACCGCGGCGCTTTCGAAATCTTGGGCGGACCGGGCGCCGGCAAAACCACTGCTTTGTCGCTGTTGTCGGCCGCTCTAGAGCGATCGGACGTCCGATTCCTCGACGAGCCATCAACTGCCGAGGTCCCAATGGCCTCGCGGCGCCGGCGGCTGATCTACACGACGCGACGGCCGCTGGCGAGCGCTTCGACCTCGCGGCGGCTGGCCTCTTGGTCCGACGATGACTTGCTGGAATACGTGTTAGCGGTGCACCCGACCGACTGTGCATCGATCATGGCCCGAGTCCGTTCCATGTCGGATCGCAGCCGCTTGCACGGCTCGCCGCAACTCTGGCGGCTCGTGCTCGACGAATTGGCCCGCGACGAATCCCAGGACGATTTCCGTGAGATCATCCTGAGCCCCTGCGCGACGCTTCCCAGGGCTGAAGCAGCGTTTGTCCTGCGGTGGTCGCTAGCGGTTCTGCTCCAGTGGGAAGGCGCGGCTGAGGAGGAACCTCGCGCCGCGCTGGCTGCGACGCGTGCGGGACGTGATGCGCTGGGCTGGCTGCGGCATCGCATCGTACAGACGCTCTCGGCGGGATGGTTTTTACCCCGCGCGATCGAAGAGTGAAAAGACTTGCACTTTTTGCGAGACGCCTGGCCGGGCGAGCTGCTGGCCGAAGCGGGCCGCCGACTGGCCGAAAGGCCCGAGGCAAGACGCCAGCTGGAGTCATTGCTCGGCCAACGGACGCTGGCCTACCATTGCACAGTCTCGAGCTTGCTGCATGCGTCCAACTGCGGCTGGCGGCCGCGCCGCGGAATCGAGAGCCGCTTGTCGGGCGCTTCGCTCGCGGGGGCGGTCTGGCCGGGAATTGATCTTTCGCACTGCGCATTGCAGCGGGCGAATTTGTCGCGCGCCGATTTAAGCGGCGCTTCCCTCGAGCATGTTAGCGGCGATCGCCTGGTGCTGAGGGGCGCCAAACTGACTGGGGCGAATCTCAGGGATGCCTGCCTATACAAAGCCGACTTGGCGTCTGCCAATCTATCCGAGGTCAAGGCGGCGCGTAGCGATTGCAGAGAAGCCAGTTTCTTGGGCGCCGACCTCCGCCGCGCCGATTTTCGCGAGGCTAATTTGAGTTTGGCCGATTTCTCGGGAGCTTCGCTGACCGGGGCTTGGCTAAACGGCGCCCTGCTCAGCGGCGCCATTCTGACCGGCACGGACCTGTCGCATGCCGATCTGTCGGATGCTCGACTGTGCAAAGTGCGGCTAACGGAAGCCGTTCTGGACAACGCCTGTCTCGAAGGCGCCGATCTGACCGAGGCCGACCTCGAAGGAATTACGCTAGCCGACGCGCGTTTGGAGGACGCGATCCTCCGGAAAGCGCACCTGACGGGAAGTCATTTGCCAAACGCCTGCCTGCGCGGCGCGGACTTACAAGAAGCGGGACTTGCCGACGTGCACTGGGAGTCAGCCGACCTGCGCGACGCTTACTTCTCGAATGCGTCGTTCCATCTCGGCTCGTCGCGCAGCGGGCTGGTCGGCAGCCCGCTCGCTTGCGAAGGCAGCCGCACGGGTTTTTATACCGACGACTTCGACGAACAAGGCTTCAAATCGCCGGAAGAGATCCGCAAGGCCAACTTGCGCGGCGCCGACCTGCGCGGCGCGGATGTTGAAGGCGCCGATTTCTATCTCGTCGATTTGCGAGATGCCAAATTTGACTCGAGCCAGGCTGAGCACTTCGCCCGCTGCAAGGCGATTCTCTTTTGACCGGCGTCGATAGCCGCTTTCGGCGGCTTTACGCCTTCTTTTTTGCCGTCCGTGCACTCCGCTTAGCTTTCCGAGCGGCTGGCTTCTTCGATGGAGATTTCTTTGCCGCCGCTTTCGGCTTCGATTTTTTCTTGGCCCCAGCCGGCTTTGCCGGCGATTCCTTGGCGGGTGACTTCTTTCCGGCAGCCGGTTTGGCCGTTTTCTTCTTTGCCGGACTCGATGGCTTGCTTCGACCTCGGACAGCTTTGATCGCCTTCACTCCGCGCTTTCCCGCGGAACGGACGGTTTCAAGAGCCTTCTTGACCGGTTCCTCGCCTTTCGCCGCCGAATTTCCGACCATGGCTCCGGCGACTCCTCCGACCACCGCCCCAACCGGCCCCGCGACCATTCCGCCGATGACGGCGCCAGTGATGCCGCCTGCCGTCTGCTCCGACACAATCGTTGGATTCGATTTACCGGTTGGTTTCTTGGCCATGATGATTTCTCGGGGACAAAGTTGGAAAACTGCCGATCGTCGAAGGCTTGTTCCTCGTGCGCGACATCCTAGCGGATTAGAGATCTTCGCGACAGATGATTGTCGCGAGAACCGCAACCGGTGGCGCGAGCTGCGGATTGGCGGGATATCAGCCTTGCTGGCGCCGCCGCCGCATTGACCGCCACGGCCGAGCGGGTGGTAGCGGGCGGCTTTCTCTTGAGCTGCTCTTGACCGTGCGGGAAGAATCTCGGAATAATCCCCGCCCGCAGCCGAGCGGTCGGCCCGGCGGCGTTCTTCGACAGCCGCCGAGGCGATGGCTTGCTCGGCTCTCACAGCACTCAACCCAAGGATGTCGGCCGCGGCCGCGTGCCGCACATGGCCGCTCGATCATGGAACGAACGAGCGATTTCTCGGCGGCGATTTTGATTCGCTGCGTCCCTGCATCGGCGAAATATCTCGCTGCCGTGTGTCTGAGTTTGATCATGGCGATGGGCTGCGCGTCGCCTTACCACGCCGACCGGGGAGCGCTGTTTGGCGGCGCGGCGGGCGCCGGCGTGGGGGCTTTGGTCGGCGAGGCGGTCGGGCATCCGGGGGTGGGCGCTTTGGTTGGCGCCGGCGTAGGCACGTTGTCTGGCGCCGCCGTCGGCAGCAGCCTGGACGAGATGGAAGCGAAGAACCGGGCGATGATCGCGGCCCAGATGGGACGCCAGATTCCGCGCGGCGCTGTGACGGTCAACGATGCCATTGAAATGACGCGGCAGGGCCTCGATGAAGACTTAATCGTCAATCACATTCGCTACAACGGAGTCGCCCAGCGGCCCCAGTCCCGCGACCTGATCGCCTTGCAGCAGAGCGGCGTGAGCAAGCGCGTCATCGAAGCCCTGCAGACGGCAGGACCGCCGCCGCAGCCGGAAGGCGGAGTACCTGTTGCCGCGGCGCCGCCGCCCATGGTGGTAGCGCCGCCGCCGGTCTGGGGCCCCTATCCTTATTACTATTATCCGCCCCCGCCGCCGCCTCCGCCGGCCTGGGGCTTTGGCGTATCGTTCCGCTAGCTGTCCCAGAGGCGATCGTGTCGTCGAAACGTCGACGTCGTTTATTGAGAAACCACTTCGACGCGGCCCCAATAGCCAAACTCCCACGACCAGCCGTTGGCCTGGTTTAATAGTTCCAGGTCGACTTTCTTGCCGGCAAATGGCGAAAGATCGACGAGGATCTCGGTCCATCCGTCTCTGGCGGACTGCGGACCGATCAGCGCCTCGCGGATGGGCGTGCCGTTCGCCTTGACGACAAGTTGCCAGTCGCCGCGCGGGTCGTGCGAGACGTCGAGCACCAGTTGCGTCTTCTTGACCGCGGGAACGTCGATCGAGGCGCGCAGCACACAAGGTTTACTGCGGTCGAGCGGGTGCGTGCGCAGCACGCCAGGGCGGCCGAAGTGTTCGGGCACGATCGCCACGCCTCCTTCGCCGGAGGCGCTGGTCGTAAAGCCCGGGGCAACCTCGCCGATGATCTCCTTGAACTCGGCCGAGTTGGTCGTCGCGCGCGGCGTCGGAACGCGCACGCCCGGCAGTTGCCGTGCCGCAGGGTCGCTGGGCGGCTTGTCGAGCGTGATGAAGGCGAACAGATCGGCGATCTCCGCGGGCTTGAGTTGCTTTTCCAGGTCCTCGGGCATCAGCGAAAGCTTGCTGGTCTCCATTTCGTCGATGTTATTTCGGGCGATCGTCTCTTGCTTGCCTCCTTGAATCTTCAGCACCACGCGCTGCGGACTATCCTCGGCTACCAGGCCGGTGACAATGCGGCCGTCTTGGGTGATGACCGTCCGCGCCTGGTAAGCGGCCCCGATGACGAGGCTCGGATCGAAGACGTTGGAGAGCAACTGCTCGAACGAGCTGCGGCCGTTCACCGTAATGTCTGGGCCCACCTCCTGGCCTTCGCCATAGATCTTATGGCACTGGCCGCAAAGTTTTTTGAACACGCCCTGCCCCGCGTGCGGATCGCCGGGATTGGCGCGCAGGAATTTGCGCATCTCGGCAATGACTTGTTCGCGTTGCGGGTTGCGCTCGGTGCGCAGCGTGCCCCAGACCTGTTGCACCTGCTCGACAAGTTCTTTGTCCTTGCTTGCCAGCAGCTTGCGGACCTGGTTCATGTTCAATGCGCTCGTCGGCAACCGGCCGTCGCCGATTGCCGCCAGTAGTTGCTTGCTCCACGTGGCGCGGCCGGTTAACAGTTCGATGGCTTGCGGCTTTAATTCAGCTTCGAGCCGCGGATATGCGGCGAGTACCGTCTCGGCGACGTCTGGTTTCTCCAGCCGGCCGAGCGAATCGAGAACCCGCCGTCGCAAATCAATCGAGTTCTTTTGACCCGCTGATAGGACCCCGGCCGCAGCTTCCAGCGCGCCGCTATCGCTAGCAGCCACCAAGGCGTCGAGCGCTTGCAACCGCCGGGGATCGGGCAATTGCTGCGAGATGAAAGCTTGGCGCACGGCATTCAGCCCGCTCGCATCTTGCCAAGTCGCGGCCAACAGCGCGGCGTCGAGATACAGCGGTGCTTCGGCGCGCCCGTTCAGCAGCTTTCGTATCAGAGGCTCGGTTCTAAAACGCACGGCTTCTAGCCGCGGGCCGGCAATTTCGCGCGTTTGAATCTTGGAGGCCAGCATGGCCAGGCATTGCCCTGCCAATGGTGAATTGGCGTTTGGGTCGTCCACGAGCATAGCCAGCAAGCCGGCAACGGCTTGCGCGTTTAAGTTTGCGGCGCCCAAAATGCGTTCGATGACGCGCGGCATCAGTGCCGCCAGGTTTGGCTCGTCGGCGAGTTTCCGTGGTTGGACGATCGCCAGAAATGGCTCGCTGCTGTTTTCCAGCCGAGGGTGCAAATTTTGCCAGACGATGTGCGGAATCAACTTGTCGTCGCCGCACTGTGATAGCGCCTGCACCCAAAGCGGAAGCGGGTCGATGCCTTCCAGCTTGCCTGCAGCGATCGCCGTTTGCAGCACGACGTCGGGCGAGGGATCGTTGACCAGCGCGACGACTTGAGCTTGCAAGCTTGCTTCCAGCTTCCGCTGATTGCCAGCGGCTCGCACGCCCCAGGCGCGAATGCCCGCATCGCCATCGGCCAAGAGCCTGGCATGAAACGCCGCGTCGAGGGGGCCGCAACCGGCCAAGGCCCAAAGCCCATGCATCCGCGCTTTGCGAGGTTCTCTGTCGTCGAGCACAAGTTGCTCGAGTTTTTTGATCGTCTCTGGCCGCTGCCGTTCCCACAACAGACGCTGCGCAAGATCTCGATAAAACACGTTTGGGCTGTGCAGCCGCTCGATCAACTGCTCGTCGTTTTCTTGCGCCAGGTCAAACGGTTCCGCCCGCGGCGAATTCTGATAACGGACGCGATAGAGCCGGCCTTTCAAGCGGTCAATACCCGCCGGATCGCGATTGGCGTCCTGATAACAGTGGTAACGGTCATACCAATCCAGAATATACAAGCAGCCGTCGGGGCCGGTCTTTTGCACGACCGGCATGAACCAGGCGTCATTCGCCGAGAGAAAGTCGTCTCGCGTGGTCCCGAAATACGTCGAGCCGTCGCGGCTCAGTTCATCGCAATTGATGCAGTTGCCGTGGATGTTGCCCATGTAGAGCTTTTCGCGGTACTCGACCGGATAAGCGTCGCTATCGAAGAAATGAATGCCGCAGTAGGCGGCCAACTGGTGCTGGTGCTTGACGATCGATTCCAGCTTCCAAGTGAACGGCGGATAGGGGCCGCCTTGGCGATGGTAGTAGCCCGTCTCAGTCAGGTGCCAGAGATGGTCGATCACGCAGGCGCTGACGAACGCGCTCCCTTCATTGTTGAAAGCGATGCCCCAAGGATTGCTGGTCCCCTCGCAAAACAGTTCGAAATCTCTCGTTCGCGGGTGAATGCGGAACAGGGCGCAAGTGAAATCGTACTCGCGGCCGCGATGCTTGACGCGGCTGCGGTTGAAGACGCCGTTGAGACCGTACAGCCAGCCGTCCGGGCCCCAGGTGAGCGAGTTCGGCAATTCATGCGTGTCGTCGCGGCCAAAGCCAGTGACCACGACTTCTTGTTTGTCGGCCCGGCCGTCTCCGTTGGTGTCTTGCATAAATAAGATGTCGGGCGCGTTGGCCACCCATACGCCGCCCGCACCGACGGCGATGCCGGAGGGGATGTTCAGTCCCTCGGCGAAGACCGTCACCTTGTCGACCTGGCCATCATGATCGGTATCCTCCAGCACCCTGATTCGATCGCGTCCGGGCCCTGGCTCGCGCCGCGGGTACTCGAAGCTTTCCGTGACCCAGATGCGTCCGCGCTCGTCGAAGGTCATCGCTACCGGATTGACGATCTGCGGTTCGCTGGCCACCAGTTCGACCTTGAACCCTTCAGGCACGGTCATCTTGGCGATTGCCTCAGCCGGCGAAGAAGGAGGACCGGGGGGCTTTGTTTGGCGGCGCGGCAGGACCTCGTCGTCGGCGAGTGCCGTGGAGAGCGAGAAGGGCGCGAAGCACAAGAACAGAATCAGCGACTGCCGGGGAAGGAGCACTTGGATCACCTGTTACGTTTGGGGCGGCCGGGTTACCATCGGCTTGTTACGGCCGAAGCATTCGATTATGGAAGCTCGTCGGTCCGGTCGCAAGAATGCCATGTGCAGCCGGCGGATCCCTGAAAGGATATAAGCAATTAACTCGGATGGTCAGCCACTCAGGAAACTGAAGACCACCAGCTTTAGCTGCTAAAGCTGGCGGCAAACAAAGGCGACGGCCGGCGCCAAGGTTTACTGACGGCAATCCTTTTCTTCAGCTTTCCTTATCGAAGCATTTCCTGGTTCCTGCTCATCACTTTCCTCATGCTGTTTGAAATTACTTCGCTCGACGATTCGCGCCTCGCCCCCTATCGCCATCTAAAGAGCACCAACCTGACGCGTTGGTCCGGGCAGTTCGTGGCGGAAGGCGATAAATTGACCCGGCGGTTGTTGGCGAGCAACTACGAAGTCGCTTCAGTGCTGGTGAGCGAGAGCTACGTCGCCGATTTTTCGACGCTCGTCCCCGCGGATACGCCGTTGCTGGTTATTCCCGACGATTGGGTCGAAACGCTGGTTGGTTTCAATTTCCACCGCGGCATTCTGGCCTGCGGCCGCAGGAGAGCCAATCCGGCGTTTGGAGAGGTCTTGCCGGATCGTTCTTCGCGGGCGACGGTGGTTGTCTGCCCCGACGTGCAAGACCCGGAGAACCTCGGCGCTATCCTGCGGATTGCTTCGGCCTTCGGCGTCGATTTGATGCTGCTGGGGCCCCGGGCGGCCGATCCGCTTTCGCGCCGCGTGCTGCGCGTTTCGATGGGAGCGGCGCTCAGCCTGCCGATCAGCCGTAGCGAAGACATGGCGGCCGACCTGGATCGCTTGCGCCGCGAGTTCGACGTTCAACTCGCCGCCACGGTCCTCGATGAAGACGCTGAGCCGCTCGACCAGGCCGTCCGGCGCCAACGTTTCGCGCTCCTCTTCGGCAGCGAAGGCCATGGCCTCGAACGATCGCTGGTGGAACTGTGCGACCGCCGCATCACGATTCCCATGCGGCGCGGAACTGATTCGCTGAACGTCGCGGTCGCCGCCGGAATTTTTTTATATCACTTCAGCCGATAAGGGCTGCCGCTTCATTTGACAGTTCGCCGCGCCAGGTACTCAATTACCTCTGCGACCGTTTTGCTTTCAGCCAATTCATCTCGATCCTGACCCAGCTCGAATTCTTCCTCGAAGGCCATGACAAACTCCACAAGTTCGAGTGAATCGACGCCGAAGGCCTGTTTGAGAAATGCCTGGGAATTGTAGTGCGAATTCGATGTAAGTCCCCAGCGATCACAGAGAAATGCCGCCACCTTCTTCCGAATGGATTCCACGACCGATGCTTCGTAACAGCAATAACCTTCCTCAGCCGATTTAAAGAACCACAGCAAGGTTCCACACTGCGGACAAGGTGCATCGCCTGGCGGCATCGAAGGATCGAGGCGAACCTCGCTATCACAGATCGGACAGCGATTGGGCCGGCCTTCAGGCGTTCGTGATGAGATCACATCCGGCATATTGGAGTCTCGATCGCGGCGGACGTGAACGCGAGCATAACGGGGCTTGAGGGGCTTACACAATCAACCACCGGCGCAACCGTTTGGGGGTCCTTGCGATCGATACACGAAAACGAAAAGGCGGGCCTGGACGACCCGCCTCAAGCGATTCGGTTCTTCGCCGAGTTTAATCGGCGTGCGACGAACGCGACTAGTTAAAAGATATCAACGTCAAGCGTCCGCTTCTTGTTTCCCGCCTCGGGGAACAGATCCCAAGAGTTATCGGCGGCGTTGATGCCGACCTCGACGGCGCCGCTAAAGTTGAGCATCTTGCTCGCCATCTCGCGGCCGTCCCCGCGGTCGTATTTCACAATGAATGGATACAGGCTGGTAAGCGTCCTCGTGCGCCCGTCGCGAACTACCAGCGGCTCGTTGTTGAAGATGAAGTGGAAGTCACGCGGGTTGCGCGAGTTGTCGATGGTGACGTCGTAGCGGTGCTTGTACAACTCCCAGCCGGTCTCGGTCGGGGTGAAGTGATAGGTCCCGTCGGCCAGGCGATATTGCGACATACCGACCGATCCGCCGCGATCGAACTCGATCACCCACGAGCCCCGCGGCAGCTTCTGCGACATGCCGGGCTTCATGATATAGGTTTCGCCATTGAGTCTGTAACGGACATTGGCGCCGGCTCGTGTCGGATTCATCAAGAGCACGCCGCTGGTCATCGCGGCGCCTTCGGCGCTTTGCAATGAATCATCGGAAATAACCGGTAGTCCGAGCGCCTCGGCGGCGTTGCCTTTGGTAATGGCCACCCCGCTCTGGCCGCGGCTGCTGACCATCACGATGTCGTTGGCTAGCACTATGGCGGTTCCGACGGAGAGATTCGGGTTATGAATCAGCGTGACTTTGCCTGTGGGCAACTCGGCGATCGCACTAGAATCGGGCTTGGCCGATTCGAGCATTCTCTGGATTTCGACCCAGGTGCTGACTGCGGCCAGTGATTTCGTCAGCTCCGCCGCCTGCGGATTGCTGGGCGCGAGTTTGTCGAGAGCTTCATCCAGGTCGTCAACCTCTTCTTTGGTCGCTTTGCCATCCTCCGCGCTTTGCTCGAGCGCCAGGAAGGCTCGTTTCACCGCAGTCTGGCGAGCCACCTGTTCAGCTCCGGCCGTGTCGGCGGGGTTGGCCTGCAGCCAGGCTTCGTAAACTGCCGCCGGGTCGATCGACTTAATGGCTTTGATCAGTGCATTGCGGTCTTCAGGGCGCCACTTTCCGGTACCCGATAGTGCGTCGATCTCATCGGGAAAGACTTGCTTCACTTTGGCCTTGAACTCGGCGATTTGATCGCGGATTTGCCGCCGCACGCCGTCCAACGAAGTTTCCAAGCGATGTGTCGTCAAGGGAATCGGATGGATCACTTCGTTCTGCGTGCCCTGCGTCATTTTGGCGGGCAGGCTGTTGCGGATGTCGGGCCCGCGCGGCGAGGGACGCCTTGCGATCTGACTAAAGGCAGTGGACGAAGCGCTGAACAAGACGCAGGCGCTGGCCGCGCCGACAAGACATAGACGTTGGGTTAACATCGGACGGACCTCCGTAAAACAAGACCTCGAATCTCCGCATGCTCCGTGTAGCGGTCGAGTAAAGTCTCAGCCGTAGCGGCGCATTTACTCCTGACGTGCTTTCGATCGCCACATTTGCATCCTTATCAGGAAGCAACAAACGTGCCGCCTGGACATGACAAAAAACAATCGCCCCTTGCCGAGCAGTAGCGGCAAGGGGCGCATTGGTCGCAGTCGACGCGTCGAATGCTTCCACAAAATTCCGGGTAGCTTCGATTGCGGCAAATGTTTTAATCGTTCTTCGATTCGTTCGACGAATCGGACGAACTCTGATCGCTATCGGACGACGTTGAGCTGTCGCGATCGCGCGATTCGCGTCGTGCAGAGCGAGCGCTGCTGTCGCTTTTCCCTTCGAGAGAGGCCATGATATGCTTGGCGTGCTCCAGATGGGTCTGTGTCGTTTGTTCGCCTTCTTCGATCAGCTGGTCAAGCTGCTGTGAGGCATAGCGGCTGAACACCTTCAGCGTGTCCAACATCTCCATGTGCATGCCGATCTGCATGCCCATGTAGCACTTGTCGAACTCCGAACCCTGCTTCTGCTGCAGCTCGCGGGTCTTTGAGTTCCGGCATTGCTCGCCGAGTTGCTGCTTGATCATGACAATGTCCAGGCCTTGCATCTGTTGGCGGCCGCCGGCTTGTTGTCCGCCGCGCTGTTGGGCGCCTTGCGCCGATATGCCCACCAGACGCTCGAGTTTCTGCAAGAACTTATTGTGGTCGTCGAGCATTTCCTGGGCGAATTTCTTGACCTCACTGCTGGAAGCCGACTTTTCGGCTTGTTGAGCCAGCGCGATTTCTCCTTGATTATCGACGACGAGCCATTCAGCGATCTGCCAATCCGTCAAGGAGGGTCGCGCCTGCGGTTGGCCGCGAAAGCCGGCTTGGGTGCGCCCGAACTGTTGACCCTGCCGCGGCGCGTTCTGCTGGAATTGTTGTTGATTTTGGGTGCGTTGGCCGAACTGCCCTTGCACCGCCGCCTCGCCTGCCTGTTCGGCTTGTTGGACGGCATTCTCGCCGAGGCGGCCGCGTTGACCGAAGGCCAGGTTGAGCGTGCAGAAGGTTGCTAACATGGTTGCCGACGCGGCAACAACCGCCATTGACTTGCGCATGCGAAAGTTCCTTTCAGAATACAGGTGCAAAAAATGGAACACTCCTGCCGGCGGCCGCAGCATGTCCGCCGGCCCCCTCCCTGGGGAGCATCCAGGTCGATCCGTCAAGCCGTCCATGGCGCAGTGTTTCCGCTGGGAAATGCAAATGATGTACCCAAGTTGCGCGTCACACGGTCGTGCTGGCGGACTCGGCCAGAACCGCGCAGCCAAGCAAAAGATCTTAGCTTGGCACTAGCTGTGGCGATTGACATCGATGGCCGCTTTGCGACCAGCGTGAAGCCCGAGCGGACATAAAGCTGGACGTCGAGCGCGCGAGATTCCGGCGATCGGGCCGCCGTCACGCCCGCACTGCTCCGCGCATTTGAGCGAGAAGGGAGCGTGATCGATCAAGCGGCGCGAATTAGAACTTCGCCTCGGCCCAAATCGATCAGGTCGCCATGGTACATGAGATACTCGGCGTCAAGCAGCGATTCCCGGACGGCAAAACCGTGCTTGTGGAGCGCATGCAAGTACATTCGCATGAATAGCGGTTGGCAGCGCCCGGCTAATTTGAACGTCGGCAATAACGGCGGTGGGTTATTGCCGAACAAGGCTACCGTTCCACGACGCATGCCTGCTGCAGGTCGTATTCCGCAGCCGCCAAAGATAAACAGGCTGCCGGCGATCATGTTCGTCCCGGCGAAATCGCCGCAGGAACCGCCAATGGCGATCAGACCGCGCCGCATGGTGCGCCCGACTTCGTCGCCGGCATCGCCGCCGATGAGAATCGTGCCGCGCATCATGCCACGAGCGCTGCCGCGATAGGCGGCGCCGACGAGATTCCCGGCGCGCCCATGCACATGGATGAGTCCGCCGTGCATTTCGCCCCCGAGCCAGTCGCCGGCGTCTCCTTCGACGTGGATTTCGCCGCCACGCATTTCCGAGCCGACATGTCGTCCGGCAGGACCGGCGATGTGAATCGAGCCCTCGGTCATCTTCGCGCCAATCCAGTGGACGCCCGACAGATTCCCTTCGAATTCGATTCGGCCGTCGCTCGGATCGCCAGAAACCTTGAAAAGCTCCGCCAGCGGCAACTGGCGATTGCCGTGAAACAGCAGCAAGTTTTCGATCTCGGCAAGGCGCTTGTCGCGCACGGCGGCCGGCAGCAGGCCTTCCACTTCGACAGGCACGCTTGTTTCACCATGATAAAGAAGTCGCAACGGCATGTTTACGCACAACCCTGGATCGGCGATCTTGAAGGGGCCAAGTATAGCCGTCCCCGTGGATAGTTTTTAGGGAATACGGAGTTGGGATGACGAACGCCAACCGTTTTGGCGGAATAGTATTGTGCGGCGGCAAAAGTAGCCGGATGGGCGTCCCCAAGGCGACTTTGCCTTTCGGGGGCCAGACGCTCTTAGAGCGAGTGGTTGGGCGATTGTCCCAGGCGGTGGAACCGATCGCTGTGGTTGCCGCGCCGGAGCAGGAGCTGCCCCAGTTCCCGGCGAACGTAATTGTGGTGCACGACCGCCTCGAGTTTCGGGGCCCGCTTGCAGGCTTGGCAGGCGGTCTGGCCGCCCTGGCCAACGACTGCGACGCTGCTTATGCGACGGCGTGCGATGCCCCGTTTTTGCGGCCGCAATTCGTACATCGGATGATCGAGCTGCTTGGCCATCATGATATCGCGGTCCCGCGCACCGACGGCTTTCATCATCCGTTGGCGGCCGTCTATCGCATGACCGTTCGCCCGCACATCGACGAGTTGCTGGCGGCCGATCGCCTCCGACTGGCATTTCTCTTCGATCGAGTCTCAACCCGCGAAGTCTCCGCCGAGGAACTGCACGGCGTCGATCCCGAGCTGAAATCGCTGCGCAATCTCAATCGGCCGGAAGACTATCAGGCGGCCTCGGGCGAGGCGGCGGAAGAATGATGCCTCAGACGGCAGAGGGGGTGTCGCCTTTTTCTCGAGTGCCGGCGGTTTTTCTCGTAACCTCGTCCGACTTGGTTACAATATGCTCCTGAAACACAATCTTAAGATTCAACATCAGCCAAGGACCTGGAGAACCTGTTCGCATGCCTGCCCCTCACAATCCGCTGATGTCGAATTCTCCGCCCGTCGGCCAACTCGAGCAATCCGATATCAGGGCGGCTGAACATCTCACGGACGCTTACCGCAAGATGACCGAGCAATTGGGCCGCATCATCGTCGGCCAGAGCGAGGTGCTCAAGCAGGTGCTCATCGCACTGTTTTGCCAAGGACACTGCATTCTGGAAGGGGTGCCAGGCCTGGCCAAGACGTTGATGATTTCTTCCATCGCCCAATTGCTATCGTTGAATTTCCGCCGTATTCAGTTCACGCCCGATCTGATGCCTTCGGATATCACCGGAACGGAAATCCTCGATGAAGAAGAAGGGACCGGCCGGCGCCGCATGCGATTCGTCAAGGGGCCGATCTTCGCCAACATCTTATTAGGCGATGAGATCAACCGTACGCCGCCCAAGACCCAAGCCGCCTTGCTGCAGGCGATGCAGGAATACAAAGTCACGATCGCCGGCGAGGACTTCGCCTTGGAAAAGCCGTTTCTGGTGCTGGGCACGCAGAACCCGATCGAGCAGGAAGGGACTTACCCGTTGCCCGAGGCGCAGCTCGACCGATTCATGTTCAAGATTCTGGTCGAATATCCCAGCTTCGACGAAGAATTGGCGATTGCCGAAGCGACCACCAGCGGCGATCCGCCGAGCCTGGCCCCGATTCTCGACCGGGCGGAAATCCTGAATCTGCAGCGGATCGTGCGCAAGGTTTTGGTCGGCCGCAGCGTGTCGGCCTACGCCGTGAGCCTGGTGCGGGCCACGCGTCCTGGGGCGCCGGAAGCGCCGGACTACGTGAATAAGTATCTGACCTGGGGCGCCGGAACGAGGGCCTGCCAGTCGTTGTTATTAGGCGCCAAGGCGCACGCCTTGCTCGACGGTCGCGTCCACGTTTCGACGGAAGATATCCGGTATGTCGCCCGGCCGGTGATGCGCCACCGGCTGGTGACCAGCTTTACGGCCGAAAGCGACGGCATCACCGCCGACCACATCGTGGAGAAGCTGTTCGAAACGGTGCGCGAGCCGATGGAGTAGGAAGCGAACCGGCCTATGGCGAATCGTTATTTAGATCCGGGAGGACTGGCCCGCGTCGGCCGCATGGAGCTGACGGCTCGCCAGGCGGTCGAGGGCTTTCTGACCGGTCGCCATCGTAGTCCTTATCACGGCTTTTCAGTCGAGTACCTCGATCATCGGGCTTATACCCCCGGCGATGAACTGCGGACGCTCGACTGGCGAATCCTGGCCCGGAACGACAAGTATTTCGTCAAGCTGTTCGAGGACGAGACCAACCTCCGCGCTTACATTCTGTTGGACTGTTCGAACTCGATGAACTTTCGCAGCGGCGAAGTCAGCAAGCTGGAGTACGGCAGCTACCTGGCCGCCGCCCTGACTTATTTGCTCTTGAAACAAAATGACGCCGTCGGCCTGACCTTATTCGACAGTGAGGTTCGCCAGCACTTGCCGGCCAAGGCCCGTCCCACGCAGTTTCGCCGCGTGCTTGATCTGTTGGAAAAGGCGCAGCCGGGCGAGGAGACGAACGTCGGCGCGGTTTTGCACCGGGTCGCCGAGCGGATCAAGCGTCGCGGCCTGGTGATCGTGATCAGCGATTTGATCGATAACGAAGCGGCGATCGCCCACGGACTGCAACATTTTCGGCACGACCATCACGAAGTGCTCGTCTTCCATATCATGGATGACGCGGAATTGACGTTTCCCTTCGACCGTCTGACGCGGTTTAAGGATATGGAGGGCGGCGGTCGCCTGACGGCCAATCCCAAGAGCTTGCGCGCCAGCTATCTGGCTCGCATTAACGCCTTTACCGATCGGGTGAAAAAAGACTGCCTCGAGCGCCGCATCAGCTACAATCTTGCCAACACCAAACAACCGTACGATGTCTTTCTGGCCGCCTGTCTCGATAAACGCTCGAGGATGGGATAAGGGAGTCTGACCATGGAAATGGTTCATGCCGGCCTCCTTTATTTGCTGCCCTTGGCGGCCATTCCCATCATCCTGCATTTGCTCACGCTCCATCGGCTGAGAACGGTGGAACTCAGCACGTTCCGCTTTCTGTTCGATACTTACGTGCAACAGCGGCGGCAAATGAAGTTTCTTGAGGCGCTGCTGGCGTTTCTCCGTACCCTGTTTTTGTTGCTGTTAGTCGTTATCTGCGCCCGTCCGGTCGTCAGGCATTGGAGCTCGCTGTTTGGCGGCGGCGCAGGACGGGACGTCATTTTGATGGTCGACTGTTCGGCCAGCATGAATGCGCAGACGGCAGGGCGATCGGCGCTGGAACGAGCGAAGCGAGCGGCAATCTCGGTGGCGGATCGCCTGCTGCCGGAAGATCGCCTGACGCTGGTCAAAGTCGCGGCCAGTCCTCAAGAAGTATTCAACCGGTTCAGTCCCGCGGCGGAGACGGTGCATGAGCAGATTGAAGCGCTCCAGGCCAGCCCCTCCCGCGGCAACTGGCTGGCCGCCTTGTCGCAAGTGATGCAGACGCACGCCAGGTCAACCGCAGCGCCGACCGCATATCTGTTTACCGACAGCCAATCGAGCGGTTGGCGCGAGCTGGCGACCCAGGGCGTTGAGCGGCTGATTCCTGAGGATGCCCGGTTAGTGGTCGTCAACGTTGGCTCGACCGAGCCGCTGGAGAATCGCGCCGTCATCGGCATGCCGCCGCGACAGCATCGGGCAATCGTCGGTCTGCCCGTGGCCCTCAAACCTCGCGTCAAAAACGACTCGCAGACCGAGACCATCGAGGCCACGGTGGGCGTGTTCGTCGAGGAAGAGGAGGTCGCGCGGGTTCCGCTAACGATCAAGCCGGGAGATGCCGCGGAGAAGGAGATTATCTACGTGCCGACCGAACCGGGCTCATTGCACTGCCGGTTCGAAATTAGCGAGGACCGGTTTCCCGACGACGATCAATTTCTTTTCACTCTGGCCGTGTCGCCCCCGATCAAGGTCTTGCTGGTCAACGGCAATCCTGCAGCAGACCCCTATGAGAACGAAGGCTTGTACCTGAGGACGGCGTTGACGGCGCACGGCGAAGAGGACGACAAGCCCGAGTCGCCGGTGGATCCGAATGCCAGCTCAGCCAGTCAGCCGGTCAAGTCGCTGGCCCCCAGCAAGGAATATGTCCAATCGCTCGATTTGGTCGAGATTCAAGAGGGGCAGTTGAATCAGGAGACGTTGCGCGGCGTGAGCGTGGCAGTCCTGGCGAACTGCGGCAATTTGAACCAGCAGCATTTTGCCTGGCTGCAAGATTTTGTCTCGGCCGGCGGCGGCTTGCTGATTTTCCCCGGCGATCGCGTCAATCCGGACAGCTACAACAAGCATTTCCTGACCGTGGCGGGGCCGCTCAAGGAGCGGCTGTTGCCTCTGGAAATGAAGCCCGCGGTGGGCGATCTGCAGAAGCCGGAAACGATGGTTCAGTTCAGCGCCGTCGATTTTTCGCACCCCATTTTGAGCGTGTTCGACGATCCGGATGCGCGCTATTTGACGACCGCCAATTTTTACCGCCGTTTTCCTCTCATCCTGGACGGGGCCGATGGCGGCGGTTGGGCGCTCGCCAAGTTCTCTTCGCAAGAAGCGGCTCTGGTCGAAAGTCGCTTCCGCGACGGCCTGGTGCTGATGGCGGCTTTTCCGGCGCATGCCAAATGGACGAATTTGCCGCTCAAGCCTGAGTTCGTGCCGCTGCTGCTGCGCATGGTCAATCACGTCGAGCATCGCGCCGACCTGGAAGCGCCCTCCGTGGTGTCGGCCGAAGGGGTCGCTGAAATCGATGTTGCCGCGGAATGGGCACCGGTCGAGGGGAAGGTGTCCGACGCGGAACAGCATACTACCGAAATCGAGTTCTCTCGGTCGGGTTCGCATTGGGTCGGCGCTTATGAAGCTACGGCGCTGAAAGGATATTACGCCGTGAACGTCAAAGGCGGACGCGTCGAACAGCCCAAACGCGGCGCGACTTCGTTCGCCGTCAATCTTGCGCCC